>NZ_CP028414.1:515776-854053 GCF_000148585.2 Streptococcus mitis NCTC 12261 | reverse complement strand
TGGTGTTCCTGGGATATTTGGAATCCATGAACCTAACTTATCGTAAATCACTGTTTCATTGATATCCTTGATTGTATCAGGAGTTACTTGTACATCTTTAGTTGATGATTCTAGATCACCAGCTTTAGCGATGTATCCTTTCACAACTGGTACTTGGTAACCGTTGAAGATATCATCGTTACGATCTGTTGTCCACTCACCATATGTAATTTCACCAGTTACTAAGTTAACTTTTGCTTCACGAGTGAACTTGATTGTTTCAACACGAGTTTCAGAAACTTCTTTTCCGTTGCGATCTACATACTTGATCGTACGTGTAGCTGATTTCTCAGTTACAAGATCTTTCACAGTATTTGGCCATACTGGGCTGTTTGGATCGTTAGGGAATACTGGTTTACCTGGTTCTGGTGTAGATGGTGTCACAGGTGTTCCATCTGGATTCTTCGGTAAGTTTGGATCAGTTGGATCTATTGGTTTACCTGGTGTAACTGGAATAATTCTTTCAGCTACTGTTACAGTGAAGATTTGATCTACAGATTTATCTTTATCAAATACTCTATCTGTATCTTTAGATGGGAACTCGTTCTTAACGACTCTATAACCAGCTTTTTCAAATTTTTCAATAGTCTTAGTTACTTCATCAACTTTAGACTTAGTGAAGTTAGCTCCTGAATCACCTTCATCAATTACTGGAGTTGATACTACTTTACCTTTTTCATCTACGAAGTTAGTGATAGCTTTTTGTTTATCAGTTACGTAAGTGATTGGCGTATCAGTTCCTGGATCTGTTGGTACTGGTGGTACTTCATATCCTTTAGTTGGATCGTTTGGATCTACTGGTGTTAATGGAACTAGTGGGTTATCCGGACTAATTGGTTTAGTTGGATCTTTTGGCACCACCGGTGTAGTTCCTGGGATATAAGGCACTTTAGGTTTATCAGTTCCAGGTTTAGTTGGATCTTTTGGATCGTTTGGATACGTAACCGGAGGAACTGGTGTAGAACCTTCTGGTACTTTTGGAATCCATGAACCAAGTTTAGTGTAGACAACTTCGATATTTTCATCTTTAGAGTCTGCAGTTAATCCTGTTGTAGCTGCTACTTCTTTTTGTTTGGCATCTTTCAGGATGTAGCCTTTAACGACTGGTGATTCAACTTTATCGAATGTTGTATCTCCATCTTTAGCTGTCCAGTTACCGTATGTGATCTCACCTGTTACAGAGTTAATCTTAGCTTCACGAGTGAATGTAACTTTATCTGTTACTTTCTTAGCCACTTCCTCACCTTTTTCGTTAACGTATGTGATTGTACGGTTCACGTGGCGAGTTGTATCAATCTTCTTGATTAGATCTTCAGTCCATTTTGGTCCATCAGGGTTCTTAGGATCGATTGGTTCACCTGGTTTTGGTTTATTTGGATCATTTGGATTTTCTGGATCTACTGGTTTGATTGGCTCAACGTGTGGTTTAACTGTAACTACGAAGCTTTGATCTACTTTCGTATCTTTATCGTAGTTCTTATCTGTAGCAGTTGTGAATCCGTCACTCACTAAGTCATATCCTAGAGCTTTCAATTCAGCAAGTTTAGCTACTGTACTGTAGTCGATTGGTTCTCCAGATTTACCTTCTAGGTTATCTGTGTGAAGTACTGTTCCAGTTCCTTCTACCACATAAGTTACTTTTGCTTTCTGAGTATCTTTCTCATAAGTGATTTCAGTATCTTCTGTTGGGGTTTCAGGTGTTGGTGGAACATATCCTTTACTTGGATCGTTTGGATCTACTGGTTTCAGTGGGTTTCCATTTGGATCTTTTGGTGTAGTTCCTGGTACGTAAGGAACGATTGGTCTATCGTTTCCTGGTTTAGTTGGATCGTTCGGATCATTTGGATATGGAAGTGGATCAATTGGTGTTTCACCTTCTGGTACTTTCGGTACCCATGAACCAAGTTTAGTGTAAACTACTTCGATGTTTTCATCTTTAGAGTCTGCAGTTAATCCTGTTGTAGCTGCTACTTCTTTTTGTTTGGCATCTTTCAGGATGTATCCGTTAACGACTGGTGATTCAACTTTATCGAATGTTGTATCTCCATCTTTAGCTGTCCAGTTACCGTAAGTGATTTCACCTGTTACTGAATTGATCTTAGCTTCACGATTGAATGTAACTTTATCAGTTACTTTCTTAGCTACTTCCTCACCTTTTTCGTTAACATACTTAATTGTACGGTTCACGTGGCGAGTTGTATCAATCTTCTTGATTAGATCTTCAGTCCATTTTGGTCCATCAGGGTTCTTAGGATCGATTGGATCACCCGGTTTTGGTTTATTTGGATCATTTGGATTTTCTGGATCTACTGGTTTGATTGGCTCAACGTGTGGTTTAACTGTTACTACAAAGCTTTGATCTACTTTCGTATCTTTATCGTAGTTCTTATCTGTAGCAGTTGTGAATCCGTCACTTACTAAGTCATATCCTAGAGCTTTCAATTCAGCAAGTTTAGCTACTGTTGAGTACTCGATTGGGTCTCCAGATTTACCTTTTAGGTTATCTGTGTGAAGTACTGTTCCTGTTCCTTCTACCACATAAGTTACTTTCGCTTTTTGAGTATCTTTCTCATAAGTGATTTGCGTATCTTCTGTTGGATTTTCAGGTGTTGGTGGAACATATCCTTTACTTGGATCATTTGGATCTACTGGTTTCAGTGGATTTCCATTTGGATCTTTTGGAGTTGTTCCTGGAACATGAGGAATCACTGTTGTTGGTGTTCCTGGTTTAGTTGGATCTGTTGGATCATTTGGATATTGAGGTTTCTCAACTTTTGGAACTTCGAATCCTTCTGGTACTTTTGGTACATATTTACCTAGTGGTGAGTAAACAACGTTCACTACTGAATCAGCTGCATCATGAGCAACGTTCTCTACTTTTTCAGCTGCTTTAATGTCCGCAACATATCCTTCGATAACTGGAGAAGTTACTTCTGCTAATGTTTGTGGTGCTGTCCAATCAGAAGTATAAGTGATTTCACCTGTTACTTTGTTTAGGTCACCTTTACGAGAGTAACGAAGTTTTTGTTCTACAGTAGCTGCAGCTTCTTGACCACGTTTAGCTTCTTCTACTTTATCAGTATTCGCATATCTGTAGTTGATTGTACGATTTACTTCATCTAGTAATCCTAGTTGTTCGTATGTACGTTGTTTTGGATCTCCAGGTACTTTGTCTCCTGGTTTTGGAGTTGTATTTGGATTGTTTGGATCTAGCGGTTTATCTGGATCGATTGGATTGATTCCCTCTTTAACGATTACATAGTAAACTTGACTAATTCCATCATTACCTTTGTCATCCTTGTCATCAAATGTACGGTTAGCTTCTGCGTAGAATGCTACACGTTCTGCTGTATAAGCTGCATCAGTTGGAGCAACAACTTCATAACCTTTAGCTTCTAATTCAGCTTTAACGTTATCAATGTTTGTTGTCTTGATTGCTTTACCTGTATCTCCTGCTTCCGCAACTGATACGTGAACTGCAGTACCATCCTCTTTAATGAAGTGAACTAGAGCTACTTGAGAACCATCTTTAACATACGTAATTGTAGTGTTTTGAGTTGGATCTTCTGGCTGTTTCGGTACTTCATATCCTTTCGTTGGATCGTTAGGATCTTTCGGAGTTAATGGTTTACCGTTTGGACCTACTGGTGTTGTTCCAGGGATGTATGGTACTACTGGAGTTTCAGTAGGTGTTCCTGGTTTTGTAGGATCTTCACTGGTTGGATCTTCATATGGTTTTGGTGTTAAGTCAGCATCCGCTGGAGGTGTTACTCCTTCTGGAATTACTGGCACATATGAACCAAGTTTGCGGTAGATGATTGTTTCTTCGCTATCTTTATCAGTAGCTTTAACCTCTGTACGCTCTGTAGATTTAGCTGCTGAAGCTACATATCCTGGTTTGTTTGGAGTTGTTACAGCGTCGATTGTTGTATCATTGTCTTTAGCTGTCCATGTACCAAAGTTAGAGATTGCTCCTGTTACTGGATCTAAGTCAGCTGTACGAGTGAATGTTAATGTTTGTACATTGTCAGGGATACCTGCATCTGATCCGTCAGCTAGTTTGTAGTGAACTGTGTGTGTTACTTCTTCGATTAATCCTAATTCTTTGTAAGTACGTCCTTTTGGATCGTTTGGTACTTTGTCTTCAGGTTTAGGAGTAACATTTGGAGTATTTGGATCTACTGGCTTACTTGGATCGATATTTGCTGGTTTGGTAGTATAGATTACTGTTTCAGTAATATCCTCAGCAGTTGCTGTTACTTCTGTCGCTGGTACAGTCTCTTTATCTGGAGTGAAGTTTGTAACTTTTGGTGAAGTTACAGCTTCAAATGTTTGAGCTGGTGACCATTCTCCGAATGTAACCTTACCAGTTACTGGATTGATAGTTGCTGAACGTTTGAACTCTTTAGTTTCTTGTACTGAATCAGCAGCCTTTGAACCATCTGCGTAAACATACTTGATTGTACGTTTCACTTCCTCTTTACGTCCGTCTTCTAACTCTTTGATTAACTCTGGAGTCCATTTTGGTCCTGTTGGATTATTTGGATCGATTGGTTGATCTTTAGTTGGAGTTGGGTCGTTTGGATTTACAGTAATTGGCTTAGCAGTTACTAGGACTTTGTATACTTGGTTAGTCTTAGAATCTGCATCGAATGTACCATCTGTTGGGTAGTTGTTTTCTACAACTGTATAACCTTTAGCTTTTAGTGCTTCAATTGTTGCTGTTACATCTGCAGCTTTAGTGAATGCTTTTCCTGTATCACCAGTATCTACTACTGATTCTGCAACTGCACCTTTTTCAGTCTTATCCGTTTCACTGTTTACTTCGATGAAGTGAACAATCGCTACTTGTGATCCATCTTTAACATAGGTAATTGTAGTGTTCTCTGTTGGATCTGTTGGTAAGTCTGGTACTTCATATCCTTTGCTTGGATCGTTAGGATCTTTCGGTGTTAATGGTTTTCCATTTGGTCCTACCGGTGTTGTTCCAGGAATGTATGGAACTACTGGAGTTTCAGTAGGTGTCCCTGGTTTTGTAGGATCTGCTGGAGTTGCATTTGGATATGGTTTTGGATTTAGGTCAGCATCTGCCGGAGGTGTGATGCCTTCTGGTACTACTGGTACATATGAACCAAGTTTACGGTAGATAATTGTTTCTTCACTATCTTTATCCGTAGCTGATACATTTGTACGTTCTGTAGATGTTTTTGCTGAAGCCACGTATCCATCTTTATTTGGTGTTGTTACAGCATCAATTGTTGTATCTCCACCTTTAGCTTTCCATGTACCGTAGTTAGAGATTGCTCCTGTTACTGGATCTACCTCTGCGGTACGTGTAAATGTTAATGTTTGTACATTATCAGCGATACCTGCATCTGAACCGTCTTCAAGTTTGTAGTGAACTGTGTGTGTTACTTCTTCAACTAAACCTAGTTCTCTGTATGTACGTCCTTTTGGATCGTTAGGAACTACATCATCAGGTTGTGGAGTAACATTTGGATTTGTTGGATCTGTTGGTTTGTTAGGATCTACAGTTGTTGGTTTTGTAGAGTAGATTACTGTCTCTTCAAAGTCTTTATCTGTAGCCGCTACAGTTTTCGCTGGCACATCTGCAACTGTTGGTGTTACACCTGCAACTGCCGCAGTGTATTTCTCAAGTGTTGGAGAAGTTACTGCTTCGAATGTTTGATCAGCCGACCAATCTCCGTATGTGATTTCTCCTGTCGCTACATTAATCTTACCAGAACGTGTGAATTTAAGTGTTTTAACTTTCTTATCAGCCACACTTGTTAAATCAGATTCTGCTACTGGAGTACCATCTTCGTATACATACTTAATAGTACGTGTTACTTCTTCTTGTACTTTTACAGCGTTGATTAATGCTTCGGTCCATTTTGGTCCATCTGGATTATTTGGATCGATTGGCGTTACACCTGGAGTTGGTTTTGGATTGTCGTCACTTGATGGTTTAGTTGGATCAAATGATGGAACATCTACTACTTTAGCTTTGAATTTCACAACATATTCTTGATCAACTGCAGCATCTTTATCGAATTTATCTGTTGATACAAATCCGTTATTTACTAGTTCGTAACCTTTCTTAACTAGCTCAGCAATCTTATCTGTTACTGAAGTTGCTGTTGTAGCTGGGTAAGTAGCTTCAGATTTACCTGTTACTGCGATTGAATCTGCAAGACCTGGAGTAATGACTTTATCTGTATTAGTAGGATCTACTTCTACGAATTTAACTACAGCTTTTTGTTCCACTGGAGTATAAAGAACTGTAATCTTGTAGTCATCCGCTTCTGCATCGATTGCTGCAGTCGCTTCTACGGTAGCGTTATCTGGAACATAACCAGTTACTTCTGGAGAGTTAACAAGGTTGAATTTATCATCTTTAGCTTTTTCTGCATCAGATAATGTAATCGCATCGTTAGATGTTCCACCTACTGGAGTCCATGGTCCAAATGTAACGATTGATTTTTGAGCAGCTGTTGCATCTGCTGCAATTGCTTTGTTTGTGATGTGATCGTAGTAAACTGTACGAGCTTTGTATTCTTCTGGAGAATCATATCCACTCTTATCCAATACAGCCTTATAAGTAGCGTATTCTGTTGGATATTCTTTTGCAGCTAATGTGTAATCGATTGTACGGTCACGTTCATAGTGAAGTGTTTCAGTCACTGTTGGTGCTGCTGTTGTTCCACGTTTATCTGCTGGTACATCATCTGTACTTGCATATTTGTACTCGATTGTACGTGTCACTTCTTGGGTATCTTTAATTTTACGAGTAACTTTCTTGTGACGTAGGTAGACATTGAATGCTTGATCTACTTCTTTATCATCATCAAACTTACGTCCACCTTCTACAGCTGTACCTTGAGAGTTATTTGTATAGTCATCTGTTACTAATTCATAACCTTGGTCTTCATATTTTTTGATTGTTTCAGCTGTTGTATAAGGAATCTTCGTATGAGATTTACCTTGAAGCGTTGTAACACCATAAGTTGTTTTCGCATCTGCACCTGTTACAGGAGCTGGATTAGCGTTTTGAACTTCAAGAATACGAGCATCACCTGTTGCATCTAAATCGATATATGTTACTTTAGCTTTTTGAATATCAGCTTTGTAAACAACATACATATCGAAGTCATCTTTGTCGTCTGAACGAACTTCTGATACTAATGGTTCGTATGCACCAACATCTCTAGTATTGTCAGCTACTGGAGTATACAATCCAACAGGTTGTTTACCATTGTGGATGTGTCCCATCTTACCATCAGCATTTGGTGTGAAGTTAGCTGTTACTACTTCAGCAGTGTATCCCTTAACTGTTGGTGAGATAATTTCTTTAAATTTAGAGTTTGCATCACTTGAAGCAGTCCATTTACCGATGATAATTGAACCTTGATTGAACTGTGTTCCTGCTGGGATAGTATCTCCAACTTTATAAACATGCCCAGTTGCATCTGTAACTTGGTTCGCAGTTGTGATTGCCTTATCAGTAGTTCCCGCTTCAGAGAAAATCTTGTATTCACGAGTATAGTCGATCGTTTGTGTACGAGTAACTGGTGTATTATCGATTGCTACGATTGGAGCATTATCTTTATATGAATCTTGACTTGCTGGATTATCATTAGCATCTTCATATACATAATGAATTGTACGAGTGATTGAAGCTTTTGACTGTGGCTTAACGATTGGTGTATAAGTTGCTTTACCAAAGTCTGTACCATATTTACTTGTTACTGGGTCCCCAGCTACTTTATCGTTATAGTCAACATCTGGTTGTTGTTTTACTACACCAGTACCAGTTCCTACGAACTTAGGATCTGGTGTGAAAGTAATTTCACCAGTATCTTGGTTTAATGTGTAAGTACCTTCGTTTTCAATTACGATTTCTGTATCAGTTACTTTAGTGTAACGACGTGGAACACTTGTCACTTCTCCTGTTTGTGGATCGATGTGAACTGCATTTGGAAGAGTTACGTTCATTAAGTCTTCATATGTCGCAGCAGTACGAGTTCCTTTTGGAATCACATCATTATTTGCGTTGTAAGTTGTTCCATTAAGTGTAATACTTTCACCTTTTGGAACTAACTGATCTGCTGATGTTTCCTTGGCTAAAGTTGAAATCTTATTTCCGGTTTCACGCGGAATTGTTTGTCCAGTATTATAAGTTACATTGTCGAATGTATTATTAGCTGAATTAGTAAATGGCGTATTGATAGTAGCTCCTGCTGGAATTGTTCCTCCCGCTGGAATTGTTTGCTCTGTTCCATTCGCTAATGTTACTTTTACTTCCACTGGTGCTGGGTGATTGCTTTGAGGTTTTGCACCAGCAGGGATCGTAGTACCTGAAACTAATCGAATGTTATTTACAGTGACATTTCCTGTTCCTGTAACATTCACATCACCAGTATTCGCTATTGTAGTTCCTGCCGGAATTTTATCTGCTGGTTTATAAGTGACTGTTGTTCCATCTGTTAGTGTAACAGTTGTTTCCTTATCAACTTTTGTATCTTCTGTATATAATTTCCCTGGTGTTTCTTTTCTAGTTGCAAAAGTTGGTTTCTTAGTTTTATCTAGTATTACATAATCAGCTGTATACTTAACGTCTTCTACTTTATCATTCGTAACAGTTTCAACAGTTCCATAAACTGGGATAGTTGGATTAGATTTTTGAACAGCACCTTGAACATCCTCAGTAGTAGTATCTTCTCCTACTGGACGAACGTCGATTACCGTTGGAATATAACTAGTATCCATTGATTTGGCACCGTTATTTCCATTGTTTACATTTTCTAATACTTTATCTTTTTCAGCTAGAGTCGTACTTGTTAGAGATTCTTTAATTGTATCTTCTGTAGCTTCCCATCCAGTGTGACTTCCATTATCATCCCACGCGCGGATAGCTACCCCTTTAGCTGTACCTACAAATCCTGCTTCTGGTTGAAAACTAATCTTAGTAAAGCTTAGAGAACCTTGTGTAGTATTCTTACCTTCTGCAGAACCTTCATTTAGTTTATAAACCCCAACTTTATTCCCAGCTGTATCATATTCAGTATATTCAGATAAGTAATATTCAGTCTTACCTGTCAATTTATTCGTTACTTTAACAGCTGTACCAAGAGTATTTCCTCTTGCATCTTTAACAACAACTTCCGTACCGTTATAGATTGTTTGGCTTAAGTGGTCTTTTACTTCAACAGTCTTACCAGTTGGTTCTTCAGATTTAACAACCGTATCATTTAACACCATCTTAGGCGCCGTATTATTATCAATTTCCGCCCATTGTTTATAGTTAGATTCAATTGTTTTACCACTAGCCTTGAACATAGCGTTGGTAGGGAAATTCACTTCTTGTTTTTTCCCTTGAAAATCTTTTGTTTCATGACGTGTTCCACGAGGTGGGTGAATAACGTTCGCAACAAAGTCTTCTACTTCCCCTGAAGACGCTAATCCTGTTGGTAATCTTAAGTCGTTTTTGTCTACAGAAACACGTAAACGAACACCAAGATTATCTACTGATGTGTTTAATAATTGAGGTGTATTTTTGAAGGTGATATCATATGTTCCATCAGCATTAGCTGTTACTAATTCAGATGATTCATAAAGATCGAATTTACCGTTACCGTTAAAGTCAACCCATCCACGAACATAGGCTACATCATTATTGACACCACGGTTAACTTTGACACCTTTTAAGATATATTCATTTTCACTTGCATGACGTAGTGTGTACTTAGTCGCAACTGCTGGATCAAGAAGTTGTCCTTCTCCTTCATCTGGTAGATTCCCTACACCAAGTCCACGTGTAGCTTGGTTATACAATCCTTTAATTGGTAAACCATCTCCACCTTGTAATGTATTAGCTGTTGATAGAATTTCACCATTTTTAATCGCTACTTGCGTTCCATCAGCCATACGAATTACAGGGTTTTTACCATCTAATAAGTATGTTCCTGATTGACCTTTAGAGTTTGTAACTTGCGTTGAACCGCTAACAAGACTGATTTCTTTATAATCTTCTGAGTTCACTAAGTCATCAAGTACCCAAGCTCCATTCGGCTCAGTGATTGTTGTACGGAAGTCTGTATCTGCAGGAACATCTCCTAAATATGGTTGTGTCGCAGTTACTTGCGTTCCATTCTTATCTTTATTAAAGTTACCAATGATGTGTTGTGCTGAACCATAAGAGGCTGGTGCATCCCCACCATCATAAATAACGAAACCTACTGTTGCTGATTGGCTACCATTGGCATTAATGTAAACTCCTAAGTTCTCAACATTTTGAGTAAGACCTATAGGAAGATCATAACCATCATTAATACCTGAATTGAAAGGTCCGAACAATTGGCTTCCATAACCTGTTTCCGTTTTATTCGCCCACTCAGAAAGATTATAACCTGTTGATAACCTTGCATTTGTTTTTCTATCGAAAGTATATGTAAAGTTAGAGTTAATATTTCTATTAGGGAATAAACCTTTAGAAGCCGTTTTGTTTTTATTCAAACGCATGAACTCTTCCCAAGGTGTTCCATCAGATTCGAACTGAGTAAATTCTGCCGCACCTAAATCTTCTGAATCAACTGCAATCGCATTAACCGCGACTGGGCGTCCATTATATGTTGCTGATAATTGGAACTTAACCCCAACGTTACCACCATCATAAGCTGGAGCAAAGGCAGTTAATCGTTCACGAGTTACCCCGTTTGAATCTTCATATTTAGTTTCAAATCCTGCTAATCGTAAATGACTCCAGTTCGGATCTTGTCTTGTTACAATGACGTCTTCACGTTGAACAACACCATCAACAGGGCTTCTGTTGATATTTTCAGGTTCACCATTAGCTTTATTTAAAGTATATGTTTCTGTGGTAACTTTTTTACGAGAAAGGGAACTTACTGTTGCACTTAATGTATAACCTTTTACCTTAGTTGGTACATCGAAACGCATTCCTTCTTGAAGAACCTCAAATATTTCATTATTAAATCGTCCTTCAGATAGACCTTGTTGCACTTCATGTTTCACATGATCATATGTTTTCCACAATGTATATTTAGCTAATCCAGACGCTAAAAATGCCGGATCATTTGTTTTCTTACCTACTAACTCTGGATGAGTTGTAGATTCAAGAACTGTACGAACCATTGTAAAACGGCCGCGTTCTTGACGTCCTTTAGAGCTCGTGAAATCAACCATAGCTGGATTATTAACATATTCAACAGCACCTACTTTTGTTCCATCAGCATATGTAATAGACGCAGTAGCGAAGTCAAACCAGTTGATTGCTTCACGGAGTTGACTATAGTTTTTTTCACCAGCTGAACCATAAGCTACATCACCAATAGCAAAATTATATGTTTTACTACCATTTTGATCTACCTTACCATTAGCCAATGTTACAGTTGCTACGGCAGCACCTGTATTACCTTTTCGTTTAACTTCGATTTTATCTTCAGCTGTCAAGGATGGATTTGCAGTACGGATTTCTTTTTCAATGGCACGCGCTTCTTCTTCGGTAATATCGCCAACATTGTTAACAACAACTTTGTTAATAGGATTAGCAATAGCTACTGTAGAACCTGCTCCATCCGCCAATACTGCTTCAACTTTACCTACATGTCCTGCACGCTTCATCTCAGCATAGACTGCTTCGATGGCAGATGAGATACGTTGGAGTTGGGCATCCAATTCTTGCTTAGTGATTTCTCCAGCAGCAAGAGCTTTCTTAGAAGCTTCGATTTGAATTTTAGCTGAAGCAACTGCAGTTGCGATTGCTTCTTTTCCAGCTTTATCTTCTGCCTTTTTATTCGCAAAGTTTGAGGCAGTTGTGTTCAATACTTCTGCTTCAGATGTCAACTGTTCAAGGACAGTTTTAGTAGCAGTAATTGGGTTTTCTGCTTTCTTTTCGTCCTTTTTATCAGCTTTTTCATCAACTGCTTTATCAGCTTTTTTGTCTGTTGAAGGAGCAGTTAGTGTTGCTTTTTCTTTGTCAGCTGCTTCTGTTTTTTCAGTTGTAGCTGTTTCAGCTGCTTTATCATCTTTCTTAGATGCTTCAGCAGCTAATTTTGCAACTTCCTCATCACTCAAGGTTGGCTTTTCTATTACAGCCGCTTCTGTCGTAGCAGAAAGAGCTGGTGTCGTCACATTTGCGACATTCTCACCTGCCTTATCATCTTTTGGAGCAGATGCAACAGCTTCTGTTTTATTTTCAGTAGCTGTTTCTTCTGCCTTGGCAGTCGTTTGGGCAGCACCCAAAATCAAGGCTGTCCCCAACAGCACACTCGCAGCACCAAAATGATACTTACGAATAGAGAAACGTTGGCTCAAGCCATACCAATCAAAAGACTTATTTTTTTGTCTTTTTGATTTATACATAATGTTCACTTCCTATATTTTTTATGTAACTAAATTTTACAATTACATACGATATATTATACCATGCAATCGTATTCATTTCAAAGAATTTGAACATTTTCTATATCATTTGATAATGGAATTTTCTTTCGTTTTTAAAAATTAAACTGTTGTAATATATAATGGTAAATATCTTTCTACAGAAAGATTAATCTTGGTTTTTAGGCATTATTTTTGATATAATAATCTTAAGTAAAATTTTATTGGAGGTCTTATGCGTTTTAATCAATTCAGCTATTTAGCACTACCTAGAGATACAATTATCTTTGAATTAAAAAAGTATGGATTTGATTTACCAGTCAACATTACAAATAAACAAATGCTTGAAGCGTTTCTTATTCGTTTCTTTTTTAATTTTAAAAACAGCTCCTATCCTCTATCCAGTTTAGCAGTTGATAAAGAAACTGACTTATTGACATTTTTTCAATCAGATAAAGAGTTGACTGCAGATATTTTCTATACTGTGGCTTTTCAACTTTTAGGATTTTCTTATTTGATTGACTTTGAAGACGGCGAAGCTTTTCGCAAAGAGACTGGTTTTCCCATTGTATATGGTGACTTGGTTGAAAATCTCTATCAGTTACTCAATACTCGCACTAAAAAGGGGAACACTCTTATCGACCAACTTGTCAGCGACGGTCTTATTCCTGAGGATAATGACTATCACTACTTTAACGGCAAGAGTTTGGCTACTTTTTCTAGCCATGATGCCATTCGAGAAGTCGTTTACGTTGAGTCTCGTGTCGATACTGACCAAAAAGGTCTACCAGACCTAGTCAAGGTCAGCATTATTCGTCCTCGTTATGATGGGCAAATCCCTGCTATCATGACTGCCAGTCCCTACCATCAGGGAACCAATGACAAGGCCAGCGATAAAGCTCTTTACAAGATGGAGGGCTATCTTGAGGTTAAGCCTGCTCACAAGATTGAGCTAGAGGAACCCCAACTAAATCTCGTCCAACTCCAAGGTCAAGCTGAGCTTGTGTCAGAAGCTGAGGAAAAGCTAACACACATCAACTCTAGCTATACACTCAACGACTACTTCCTTCCACGAGGTTTTGCTAATCTCTATGTCTCAGGTGTTGGTACCAAAGACTCTACTGGTTTCATGACTAACGGGGACTACCAGCAAATAGAGGCTTATAAAAATGTTATCGATTGGCTTAATGGTCGTTGCCGTGCCTTTACTGACCATACGCGCCAGCGTCAAGTCAAGGCTGACTGGTCAAACGGAAAAGTTGCCACAACTGGACTTTCCTATCTAGGTACCATGTCCAATGGTCTTGCGACTACAGGTGTAGATGGTTTAGAGGTTATCATTGCCGAGGCTGGTATTTCTTCGTGGTACAACTACTACCGTGAAAACGGTCTAGTAACTAGCCCAGGTGGTTATCCAGGTGAGGACTTTGACTCCCTTGCTGAACTAACCTACTCTCGTAATCTCTTGGCTGGTGACTATATCCGTGGCAATGAGTCTCACCAAGCTGACTTAGAAAAAGTAAAAGTGCAACTGGATCGCAAGTCTGGCGACTACAATCAGTTTTGGCATGACCGCAATTATCTGCTTAATGCCCATAAGGTAAAGGCAGAGGTTGTCTTTACTCATGGTTCACAGGATTGGAATGTCAAACCACTTCATGTTTATCAGATGTTTCACGCCCTTCCTGATAATATAAATAAGCACCTCTTTTTCCATAATGGTGCCCATGTTTATATGAATAACTGGCAGTCCATTGATTTCCGTGAGTCCATGAATGCTTTGTTGACAAAGAAATTACTGGAACAGGAAACGGATTACCAACTTCCTACTGTTATCTGGCAGGATAATACAACTCCTCAGACTTGGTTATCACTTGATAACTTTGGTGGGCAAGAAAACTTTGAAACCTTCGCACTTGGTCAAGAAGAGCAAGTTATTCAAAACCAGTACTCAGATAAGGATTTTGAGCGTTATGGTAAGACTTACCAGACCTTCAATACAGAACTCTATCAAGGGAAAGTCAATCAGATTACTATTGACCTTCCTGTGACCAAGGATCTCCACCTGAACGGTCGTGCCCAACTCAATCTTCGTATCAAATCCAGTACAAATAAGGGGCTCTTATCTGCCCAACTGCTAGAATTTGGACAGAAGAAATACCTACAACCTTATCCAGCTGTATTAAGTGCTAGAACCATTGACAACGGTCGCTACTACATGTTGGAAAATCTTAACGAATTGCCTTTTCGTGAAAATGCACAACGCATCGTGACAAAAGGCTACCTCAATTTACAAAATAGAAATGATTTACTGTTAGTAGAGAATATTACTGAAGATGAATGGATGGATATCCAATTTGAATTGCAACCAACTATTTACAAGTTAAAAGAAGGAGATACTCTTCGTTTAGTCCTCTATACTACTGACTTTGAAATAACAATCCGTGACAATACCGCTTACCACCTGACTGTCGATCTAGAACAGTCTAGCCTTATCCTACCTTGTCAAAAGGTATGATATCAGACTTTCAATATGGAAGATTTCCACTTAAACAGTTGAAACAAACATAAACTTGGTATCAACTTCAATCCCAATATGGGCTTATGATAGGTCTACACGGGAGCTTAGACAAAAGATACTAAGACTCTAACCAACATGTGTACTCATTAATAACACTCGCTACCACACCACATGTTGGAAAATCTCTGTGATTTGACATTAATCGTAAATTCACAACAAGTCGTGACAAAAGGCTACCCTAATTGAATGATTTACTGTTAGTAGAGGACACCAATGTAGATAAACAGATAGATACCCAATTCATCTACACCCAACTAGTGACAAGTTAAAAGTGTGGGATTTTCTCCATTTAGTCCTATACTACTGACTTTGAAATCATCATACGTGACAATACCGCTTACCACCCGACTGACGCTTTCGTTCAGTCCACGCTTTCTGTACCTAGTACAAGGAGTAATATTTTATGAATAAATCTGAACACCGACACCAACTCATACGAGCTCTTGTAACGAAAAACAAGATTCATACTCAAGCTGAGCTACAAGCTCTTCTTGCCGATAATGATATTCAAGTTACACAAGCTACACTTTCGAGAGATATTAAAAGTATGAACCTTTCAAAAGTACGAGAAGAAGACAACTCTTACTACGTGCTCAATACAGGTTCTATCTCAAAATGGGAAAAACGTCTCGAAATTTATATGGAGGATGCTCTTGTCTTGATGCGCCCCGTTCAACACCAAGTCCTACTAAAAACCCTTCCTGGACTTGCTCAATCCTTTGGTTCTATCATTGATGCTTTGAGCTTCCCTGACGCTATCGCTACTCTCTGTGGAGATGATGTCTGTCTCGTCATCTGTGAAGATGCAGAAGCTGCTCAAAAATGCTTTGAAGAATTGAAAAAATTCGCTCCACCATTTTTCTTTGAAGAATAAGAAAATTCCGTGTCTCATGTGGCACGGAATTTTGTTATATTCTTTACTGAGATGGATTTTCTTTTTTAGTTCGTGCTAATCTCAGAGCACGATTTGGATTGAGACGATTAAATAGTTCTTCCAATTTCTTTTCATTCCAAACGTCTGCAGCGGAGACGAAGTTGCCTTCCGCATCTCGGAAAGATATCGGTTTATCTCCCATATCAGTCTCCTAGTCTACAAATTCAAACTCAAATTTACCAATGCGGACCAAATCCCCATCTTTAGCTCCACGCGCACGAAGGGCTTCATCAACCCCCATACCACGTAATTGACGAGCAAATTTCATGACTGATTCGTCACGATCAAAGTTGGTCATATTAAAGAGTTTCATCAGTTTTTCACCAGAAAGTACCCATGTAGCATCGTCATCACGACTAATTTCAAAGGCTTTTTCTTCCTCGTCAAATCCATAGTAAGCTTCTTCTTCCATATCTGACTCGTCGTAGAGCAAGAATTCTGGTGTCTTGTCTAACAATTCAGCTGTAGCATCCAAGAGCGTTGCCAGACCTTGCTTGGTCAATCCAGAAATCGGGAAGATAGCTGGTAGCTCTTCAAATTCATCATAGTTTTCAGCTAATTTTTTCTTGAATTCTTCAAGATTTTCCTGACTCTCAGGCATATCCATCTTATTGGCTACGATAATCTGTGGACGCTCCATGAGACGAAGATTGTATGACTCCAACTCCTTGTTAATAGCAAGATAATCCTCATAAGGATCACGTCCTTCGCTAGCTGACATATCAATAATATGAAGGATGACACGGGTACGCTCAATGTGGCGGAGGAACTGAGTTCCCAAACCGACACCCTGACTAGCCCCTTCAATCAAACCTGGTAAATCAGCTACTGCAAAGGATTCACCTGATTGGGTACGAACCATACCTAGATTTGGCACAATGGTCGTAAAGTGGTAGGCACCAATTTTAGGTTTAGCTGAGGTAATAACACTTAAAAGTGTTGATTTCCCAACAGATGGGAATCCAACTAAACCAACATCAGCCAAGATTTTTAGTTCCAATTGTAACTCACGTTCCTGACCTGGTTCTCCATTTTCAGAGATTTCCGGTGCAGGATTTTTTGGTGTCGCAAAGCGGATATTTCCACGACCACCACGACCACCGTGGGCTACAATAAATTCTTGACCGTGTTCAATCAAATCTGTCAAGACCTTGCCTGTCTCAGCATCACGCACAGTCGTACCTTGTGGCACTCGAACTCTAAGGTCCTCAGCTCCACGACCATGCATCCCTTTGGTCATTCCTTTTTCACCAGAATCAGCCTTGAAATGACGATTGTAGCGGAAATCCATGAGAGTACGTAGACCTTCGTCTACAACGAAGACGACATTACCTCCACGACCACCGTCACCACCCCAAGGACCGCCATTAGGGACATATTTTTCACGGCGAAAGGCAACCATACCATCGCCACCATTACCAGCCTTGACCTTGATCTTGGCTGTATCTAAAAACATACTCATTTTTTCTTCTCACTTTAAAAAAGGGCTGGGAAATCCCAGTCACAAAATTTTCTTGAATCTATTTTATAGATTACTGAGGGCACCAATTGCAGTTGCAAAAATACCCAAAATACTTGCTACTAACATGATAAGTACGATAAGCAAGGTTAATTTCTCAAACATAGTTTTTTTACGTTTTCCATTATCTCCAAATGCCATTTTTATCTCCTTCGTTACATTCTATTTTCTATTATCTTAGCATGAATTTAGCTAGTTTTCAATAGTCACTTGCTACCGGCGCAATAATCCATAAAATGATATAAGCTACAATTCCTGCCCCATAACAAAATGCAAGAACACCCCATATTACACGAACAATAGTCGGATCAATATCAAAATAATTTGCGACCCCAGCACATACTCCAGCAATTTTTTGATCACTACCACTTCTCATCAATTGTTTTTTCATAGCTATTCCTCTTTCTATTCTTCATGGTCTTTCCAATAATCTCTGATGCTGATTAACTGTGTTTTTGAAGCCCTCAGCATTCGTCTAGAGCCTTTTACAGGCACAGCAACCACCTGTTGCGGTAGATACAAAACTGTCTTAAAGATACGCTGACTGACCGTATCATCTTTTGCTAAATCTTTCTGGAAGTTATTTGAAATAATGGCATCCAGATAAAACTCATGCACTCGTTTTCCAAAGTTCTCAGCTGAAATCTCGTACAATTTCTCTGATAAGGTATGCTCATCCATATCTGGAGTTGCAATCAGGGCTTCCAAAATAGCTCCAGCCAAATCATGTTCCCCATAGTACAAGGTTCCAAACATTTTATCACTGATAAGATTATCCAGATAAGGATTTCCATGAGCAATGACAGGCGTTCCACTGGCTAAGCTTTCCAAGTATGTCAAACCTTGCGTTTCACTTGTCGATGCCGAGATGAAGAAATCCGCCGCCTTATAGTAAAGAGCCGTCTCACTAGGAGCAATCATGCCTGTAAAGATGACGTAGTCTTGAATCTCTAGTTTCTTGGCTTGCTCTTTGAGGTCATCCAGATAAGGACCATCCCCAGCTACCACCAGTTTGACCTTGTCTTCTTCTTTCAGAACTTCTGCAAAGGCTGCTAGTACTGCTTGAATATTTTTTTCATAGGAAATTCTGGAAAGACTAAGCAACATCTTTTCATCATCTTGAATTCCTAGTTTAGTACGCAGTTCTGTCAAATTTTCCTGCTTGATTTCCGGACGCTCAAACTTAGCTAATTCAATCCCAGTTGGAATGACCCTTTTCTCAACCTTGACTTTATAGTCAGATAGCAAGTCTCGGACAATCTCACTCGGGCAAATCACCCCATCCACATCATGCAAAAAACCTCTAACCAGATACTTGACCATACTAGGACGAATCAACATCCCCTTGGCAATATAATGTACATAGTCTTCGTACTGGGTGTGATAGGTATGAATAACGGGAATCTTCAATTCACGCGCAATCCAAATCCCCAACAAACCAAGAGAAAATTCTGTCTGAGTATGGATAATATCCAGTTGATACTGTTTAGCAATTTCAAGCGCCTTACTGAATCCTCGATAGGCAAAGCGACGATCCTTAAAAGCAAAGAAAGGAACACTTGGAATGCGGATAATTTGCCAATCTTCATAACGATTGACATCCTTATCTGTCGTCGTAAAGATAAAAACAGCGTGCCCCTGCTTTTCAAGTTCTGTTTTCAAGGTCCGAATACTGGTCGCAACACCTGAAACCTGAGGAAAATAGGTATCTGTAAATAAACCAATTCGCATAGATTACCTCACTTTTTACTTTCTCCCTAAAGCGGCTTGTTTCTCATAAAAGTCCAACCAGATTTGTAACAGATGCTCTTCTGAATACTCTCTAGAAATATTCTTAGCTTTTTCTTTCAAATCTTTTAAAGCAGCAGGATTCGCTTGATATTCCAGAATAGCTTCTTTCATCTCTTCTCTATCTGCTGTCGCCCGATAATCTCCCTCCAAAATTACCTTATAAAGATCTAAATCACGCAACATAATCGGAGCTTCACAACTGGCAGCCTCTAAAATCGTCATCGGAAAGAGCTCATTATAACTAGGCAACAAGAAAAGATCCGCTAGGGCATACAATTCGCGCATCCGCTCTGGCGATACAATACCTGGAAAAATCAAATTTTTAGGGGGATTCTCCATGATTTTCTTATAACGTTCATAACCATCTGTCATACCACCAAAAGAGAAACCACCCGCCCATATAAAGGTAATCTGAGGCAATTCCTCAGCCAGACGGATAAAGTCATCAATTCCTTTACGTTTCTGAACTTGACCAGCACCTACTACGATAAACTGATTGTCACTAAGACCTAGCTCTGTACGCAATCTCGCTACCTCTTCCTGTGGAAGAGGATGCCATTTTTCCTTGTTTACAAAGTTAGGAATATAGGTCACTTTTTCACGTGGAATACCAGCTGCCACCAAATCCTCGATAAACATCGGATTGACCACCACCAAGTGCTCCATCCGGTTGTAAAAAGAAAATACATAGCGTTTCACAATTCCCTTTAAGAAAAATGGAATTTTCAAACTCCCCTCAAGTGTATCAGGCAAGAAGTGCACATAACCAATTTTCCTTCCTGAGCGTTTCTTCTGGAATGTTGATAAATAATAGGGGAAATCAATTGTATGAAAGTGAGTCACATCTGCCTCTATTGGAAGATTTTCTGTAACAATCAATTGGTCCTTGGCATCACGGTGAAGAAGACGAACTAATTCACGGTAAGCACCTGAAACTCCTTGTCCTGCTACTTTCTCACTTGAACTCAACATATTGATGCGTAATTTCTTTTTTTCCATAACTACTATTATATCATTTTCTTTGAATAAAATCAGCAAAAGAAAGGAGAGACTAGGGAAAAGAGGGGAAATTTCCTAGCTTTTCCAATAATCTCTCACATGTTTTATATGTTTACTTAATGCCTAGGGCAATGCGTGCATAGCGACTCATTTTTTCAACAGTCCAGGCTGGATACCAAACCAATTTGACCTCAGTATCCGTTACTTCTGGAACCTCTGTCATAGCATCATAAATCTGGTCTGTCAAAAGGTCTGCTAGAGGACAACCCATGGTTGTCAAAGTCATATCAATCTCTGTTTGTCCTGTGTCGCCGTCAAAACGAATCTCATAGATCAAACCAAGATTGACAATATCGATTCCCAACTCAGGGTCAATAACTTCTTCCAAGGCTGATAAAATTCGTGTTTTGATATTTTCAATTTGCTCTTCTGTATAAGCCATATTCATCCTCACTCTTAGTCTTCAATAAAATCACGAAGCGGTTTGCTGCGACTTGGTTGGCGTAGTTTTCTCAAAGCTTTAGCTTCAATCTGACGGATACGCTCGCGAGTCACGTTAAAGACTTTACCCACATCTTCAAGGGTACGCATTTTCCCATCATCTAGCCCAAAACGCAGACGCAAAACATTTTCTTCACGGTCTGTAAGAGTATCCAAGACCTCATCCAACTGCTCACGCAAGACGATACGAGTTGTATAGTCGACTGGATTCTCAATCACTTCATCTTCGATAAAGTCTCCAAGGTGGCTATCATCCTCTTCACCGATTGGAGTTTCAAGAGATACTGGTTCTTGGGCAATCTTCAAGATTTCACGAACCTTATCAGGTGTCATATCCATACGTTCAGCGATTTGTTCTGGTGTCGGATCTTGTCCCAATTCTTGAAGGAGATTACGCTGTTCACGAACAAGCTTGTTAATGGTTTCAACCATGTGGACTGGGATACGGATAGTACGAGCTTGATCCGCAATAGCACGAGTGATAGCCTGACGAATCCACCAAGTTGCGTAAGTTGAGAACTTGAATCCTTTAGAATAGTCAAACTTGTCAACCGCCTTCATCAAGCCCATGTTCCCTTCTTGAATCAAGTCAAGGAACTGCATACCACGACCGACATAGCGTTTAGCAATAGAAACAACCAAACGAAGGTTGGCTTCCGCAAGACGTTGTTTGGCTTCGATATCACCAGCTTCAACTGCTAGTGCCAATTCTTTTTCCTCTTCATTGGTCAAAAGAGGAACGACCCCGATTTCTTTCAAGTACATACGGACAGGGTCATTGACCTTAGCCGAAGTTGAACCAATCAAATCCTCATCGCTGAGTTCTGGTTCTTCTTCAGTGCTAAGAACACGCGCACTCGGATTTCCTTCGTTATCTGTGATAGAAATCCCTGCATCCTGAATTCGTTGCAAGAGGTCTTCAATCCCATCAGCATCCAAGGTAAAAGGAATCACCAGACTAGCATTGATTTCATCATCAGTTGCTGTCCCTTTTTGTTTATGATTACGGATAAATTCTGCTACTTGTACGTCAAATGTTGTTACTTCTTTTTGTTTTGTTGCCATTATTACTCCATTCTTCTCTTTTGGGAAATTAAACGTTCCAATTCTTCTAAGGCTGTGTCTGTATCTCCTACATGGCTAGCTTCCTGCACCCTCTTTTTGATTCTCATATTGTCCTGATTCAAGAGAGCCTTGTTTCGAGTCATTTCTACTTCACTTAGTTCCTGCGGAGACATCTCAGCAGGCAAATCCTGAGCTAAGACTTGATACCAAGCTCTTTCAACTTCCTCTGGCTGCTCTGCTAGAACTTCTGGAGGAAGATTTCCATACTGGCCAAGCAAGTCATATAAAACCTGAAATTCAGGAGTGTCAAATGCAAAGTCTTCTCGCAAACGGTAATCATTCAAAACAAGGGGAGATTCCATCATTCGATAAAGTAGATGGGCTTCTGCCCTCATAATAGCCGATAACTGCTTGGTGACAGGCATAGTGATTGGCGTCGGTCTGGAAATTCCTTCCATACGATTCTGCCTTTGCGCCTGACGACTCTCATTAACAATCTGCTCAATCTGGGCATAATCAAAGGACGCCAGACTGTCAGCTAAAATATGTATATAGCTGTTTTGAGCAGTAATAGATTTTTCTTGAACAATCAAGGGAGCTATTTTTTCAATAAACTCAATCTGTGCCTGCAGATTTTCACTGTTTTCAGGCTTATACTGATGAATGTAAAACTCAATCGGACTAATACGAGTTTTCGTTAACAGATAGGCCAAGTCTTCTGGTCCATTTTTTTGTAGATACTCATCTGGATCCAAGTTATCAGGCATGCTGACGATTTGCACAGGCATATCACCAATTTCGTCCAGCGCTTTCAATGTCGCGGCTTGCCCAGCCTTATCACCATCATAAACAAGAACCAACTTCTTGGTTAACCTTTTTAGATGCTCAACATGCTCACGACTTAAGGCCGTTCCCATAGACGCCACAGCATTTTCGATTCCAGCACGATAGGCTGCAATGACATCCATGAATCCTTCCATCAGATAAATCTCACTGGTTTTTCCAGAAGATTTTTTAGCCCTATCCATATGATATAATTCGTAACTTTTGTTAAAAATTGCAGTCGATCGGCTATTTTTATACTTAGAAGTTTGTGAATCCGTTTTCTGCCAGATACGACCTGAGAAGGCAATAACCTTTCCCTGGTCATTTGTCAGGGGAAACATAATCCGATTGTGAAAGGTATCTACAAATTGATTAGCATCCGAGAGATAAAACAGTCCTGAATCTAGGAAATCCTCATCCCGATACTGACCAGACAAACGTTGATAGAGATAGTTTCGTTCTGGAGGTGCTAAACCAATCCGAAAATGCTTGAGCACTTCATCTGTCAAACCACGCTGATAAAGGTAGTTTCTGGCCTCTTCCCCCATGGTCGTTGTCATGAGAATAGCATGATAAAATTTGGCAGCATCTTCGTGCATATCATAAAGAGCTTGGTGGGGTGAAGCTGATTTCTGTTCACTATAAAGCGGTTTTTCTACCTCTATCCCGACACGCTGACCTAAGATTTGGACAGCCTCCATAAAGGGAATCCCTTGGTACTCCTCGATGAACTTAAAGACATCACCTGAGCGGCCACAACCAAAACAGTGGTAAAACTGCTTATCCTCAACAACGTTGAAAGAAGGTGTTTTTTCACCATGAAAAGGACAGAGCCCTAGATAGTTCCGTCCTGCCTTTTGTAAAGAAATCACATCTCCTATGACTTCCACAATGTTGGCATTGTTTTTGATTTCTTCAATGACTTGTTTGTCAACCATACACAATACCTCCATGTTATCATAGTTTACTTTATATAGTATACTTTATTTCAGAAAAAAAGTAAACCATTTCACTCATTTTCCCTACTTTATTCAAAGAGCTGATAATAATCAGAGATTTTCATTTTTGCTTTTTCTTCTTGGGTCAAATCTTGGATAATTCGTCCTTCTTTCATGACAATTAAACGATTGCCATATTTGAGAGCATCTTCCATATGGTGGGTAATCATAAGCGCTGTCAGCTGGTCTTTCTTGACAAATTCATCCGTCAATTCCATCAAGGCCACACTGGTCTTTGGATCAAGGGCTGCAGTATGCTCATCTAACAGGAGTAATTCAGGTCGCTTCAAGGTTGCCATCAAGAGACTCAAAGCCTGTCTTTGTCCACCTGATAAGAACTCAATCGGTGTATTCAAGTGTTTCTCAAGACCGTTTCCTACTTTTTCAATGGTTGCCTGAAATTCATCCTTATAACTAGACAAGCGTCGTGGTAACAATCCACGCTTTTCACCACGAAACTTAGCAATCAAGAGATTCTCTGCCACTGTCATACGGGGAGCTGTCCCCATCTTGGGATCTTGGAAGACTCGAGACAGATACTTAGCCCGCTTCTCTGGTGAAAACTTGGTAACATCTTCACCTAAAATACGGATGGTTCCACTGGTTAAGGATAAGGTTCCTGCAATAGTGTTAAAGAGAGTTGATTTACCAGCTCCATTTCCACCTAAAATCGTGATGAAATCCTGTTCAAAAATTTCTAAGGAAACATCATTTAAAATAATCTTTTCTTCATCAAAGCCATTTTTAACGACTTTGGTTGCATTTTTTAATTCTACAATTGCTGTCATTTGCTTAATTTGGCTCCTTTCAAGATTGTTTGCTTAAATGTTGGAATCATGAGGCAGACTGCTAAAATCACGGCACTGTACAAACGAAGGTAACTTGTATTAAAGCCAAGAGCGATAACTGCCCACACTAAGAATTGATAAGCGATAGAACCTACAACGATGGTAACCAGACGTTCTGCCAAGCTCAAACTCTTGAAGATAACTTCTCCAATAATCAAACTTGCAAGCCCCACAACGATCACCCCGATTCCTCGAGATACATCGGCATACCCTTCTTGCTGGGCAATAAGAGCCCCTGCAAGGGCAATCACACCATTTGATAAGACCAAGCCCATGAGCTCCATGCGTCCAGTATGAATCCCGAAACTTCTAGCCATATCAGGATTGTCACCTGTAGCAATATAGGCTTGTCCGAGTTTGGTATCCAAGAAAAAGAGCATGAGAGCAATAACAAGACTGACAAAGATGAGACCTGTCAAGAGTTGGTTCAAATCTGAATCAAAAGGCAAAACATCCTGGATTTGCTTGGTTCCAAGCAATCCTAAATTTGCACGTCCCATAATCAAGAGCATGATAGAGTGACAGGAAGTCATCACCAAAATCCCTGAGAGCAAGGTTGGGATCTTCCCTTTTGTATAAAGAAGGCCTGCTGCCATTCCAGCCAAACAACCTGCTGCAACAGCAACAAGTGTTGCTAAAAAGGGATTTACACCTTTGGTTATCAAAGTGACAGCAACAGCTCCCCCAAGAGGGAAGGAACCTTCTGTTGTCATATCTGGAAAGTTCAAAATCCTAAATGTCATAAAGATCCCCAGACCTAAAATAGCCCAGACAAATCCTTGAGAAATAATAGATAATATCATCTGTTTCTTAACCTTTTCTATATGATTTCTATTGTAAAAAATTGGAGGAGATGTCCCCAACTCCTCCATTGTAGATTATTCAATCACTTGTCCTGCTTCTTTTAGAACAGATTCAGGAATCGTAATACCTAATTCTTGTGCCAATTTTTTGTTAATCACTGACTTACCAGTTGAAAAGACATTGACTGGAGTATCAGCTGGTTTAGCACCTTTCAAGACTTCCGCAATCATTTTACCTGTTGCCACACCAAGGTCATGTTGGTCAACTACAACGGATGCCAAACCACCAGCTTCTACCATTGCAGTTGCACTTGGGTAAATTGGTTTTTTAGCGGATTGATTACTTGAAACAACAGTTGAGAAGGCTGAAGCAATTGTGTTGTCGATTGGAACCCAGATAGCATCAACTTTGCTAGTCATAACATTTACTGTTGAAGCAATTTCATTTGTTGAAGGAACAGCAAATGTTTCCACTGTCAAACCTGCTTTTTCAGCATAAGCCTTAAATTCTTCTACCTGTGTTTTTGAATTGTCTTCGCTGCTTGAGTAAAGGGCTCCGATTGTTTTCACATTTGGTGTCAAAGCTTTGATGAGTTCAACTTGTTGTTGAGCTGGGTTGTGGTCAGATACCCCTGTAATGTTGCCACCTGGTTTTTTCAAATCTTTGACCAAGTTAGCTCCGATTGGGTCTGTAATAGCGGCCATGATAACCGGTAGGTCTTTTGTGGCACTAGCCAAGCCTTGAGCAGCTGGTGTTGCAATACCAACCACAAGGTCATTCCCATTTGCAACCAACTGTTTGCTCATTGTTGCAACCTTACTTTGGTCACCTTCTGAGTTCATAAAGTCAATTTTCAACTGATCATCTTTATAGCCTTCTTCTGCCAGTCCATCTTGAATCCCTTTATAAATCAAATCAAGAGATGGATGGCTCACAAATTGAAGGACACCAACTTTGGCAACTTTCTTTTCATTTTTAGCTTCTGGTTTATTCATTGAAGAGTAAATCAAGCTTCCTGCTACTAAGACTGCTAATGCAGCGATAATTCCAATTAAACGTTTATTTTTCATTCTATTTCTCCTTTTATTCCTTTAAAATACTTCACTTATCTCAACAAGCTACGCCATCGTTTTCTTTCCATACTAACCTCCATCAAAAAAGTCCTCACACAAAAAACTTGTGTGAGGACGTCGATGCGCGGTACCACCTCAATTATAGGGAATTTCCCTATCGCTCTGTCTCGCAATAACGAGATGCACTGTAAGGTGTGCTCACCGAATTTTTATGATTTCAAATTCTAAATACCATTCAGCCCAATTTTCATCATCACACTTATCTGTTTTCAGCTACCACAGACTCTCTAAAAAGTTTATTATGATTACTTTTCTGAATGGTTAAATTATATCATTTTTCAACTACTTGTCAAGACTCTTTTAGCATTTTTTTGAAAGATTCAAAAACTTCCCCTATAGAAAAGAGGAAGTTTGATAGGCATCAGCCTGAATTACGCAATCCTGTTGCAATTCCGTTGATGGTTGTATGGATTAATTTTTCTTGATCGCTTGATAATTCTCCTCGGCGTTGACGTTTAATCAACTCCAACTGGATATAGTTGAGGATATTAAAGTAAGGCATACGGTAATCCAAACTTGCTTTTAGATATGGATTTTCAGCCAAGAGTTCATCGTAACCTTCAATAGCTAAGATGACTTCCTTGGTAACTTGCCATTCATTTAGAATAGTCTCATAGATTGCTTTGACTTCTTCATCCTCACACAGTTTGGCATATTCAAAAGCAATGTTCATATTTGATTTTGACAAGACCATGTCGACATTTGAAAGAAGCGATTGGAAGAAAGGCCAGTTTTGGTACATGTCTCGTAAGATAGCGATATTCTCTGGATTTTTATCGATAAATTCCTTGAAGCTTGAACCAACCCCATACCAGCCAGGGAACATGACGCGACTTTGCGACCATGAGAATACCCAAGGAATAGCTCGCAAACCACCGATTTCAGTAATAGTCTTACGAGCGGCTGGACGAGAACCAATGTTAAAGCTTGAAATAGCCTTGATTGGACTTGACTCGAAGAAATAATCATAGAAATGGTCATTGCCAAAGACCAAATCACGGTAGATATCGTAACTACGGTCCACCACTTGGTCCATAATAGCTTCATAACGATTGGATGTATTGGTATCGCTCTTCTTCTGAGTAATCATACGGTTAATGGCTGCAGATACTAGCATTTCAAGGTTATAGTAGGCTGCGTCTTTATTACCGTATTTATTTCCAATTACTTCACCCTGCTCCGTCAAGCGGATACGATCCTTAATAGACTTGAGCGGTTGAGAGGTGATGGCCTCATAGGTTGGTCCACCACCACGACCGACAGTACCACCACGGCCGTGGAAGAAGGTAACCTTAACGCCAAATTCATCTCCAATAGCAGTCAATTGTTGTTGAGCCTTGTAGAGGGTCCAACATGATGAAAGGTAACCACCATCTTTATTACTATCAGAGTAACCAAGCATGATTTCTTGGTAGTTATTACGTGAAGCAATCCATTTCTTAGCAAGAGGAAGTGAAAGGTACTCTCTCATGGTTTCTTCTGAGTGATCCAAGTCCTCGATTGTTTCAAAGAGAGGAACGATTTGGACACGAGCTCTTTCTTTATCAACTAGCCCTACTTCTTTTAGCAAGATAGCCAATTCCAGCATGTCTGATACGCTGGTTGCATGTGAAATGATGGTCTGACGAATGACATCATCTCCCAACTTATCTTTCAACTTACGAGCTGCCTTAAAGATTGCTAATTCTTTTTCAAGTAATTCTGATTTTTCAACATGAGTGGCAGAAAGAATACGTGGATCTTCTTCCAATTCTTTCAAGAGAAGCTGGCATTTTTCTTCTTCACTTAGTTCACTATAATGAGAATGAATACCTGCTGATTTCAAGAGTTCAGCTACACAGGCTTCGTGAACACTAGAATCTTGACGCATGTCAATAGATGCCAAATAGAAACCAAAAATTTCAACTGCCTGGATCAACTCAACAAAATCACCAGAAATCAGTGCTTCACCCTTATTTTCCAAGAGGGAATCACGAATAGTAATTAAATCCTTATAAAAATCATTAGCTGTTTCATAGCGAGCTCCAACTTCCTTATCTTCAATCAGATAGGTTTTTGTTGCTTGGATTTTTGATTGAATATCAAACAAGGCACGACGATACAGCTCTTTTTCACGATAAATAGAGTTGTCCTTGGATTGACGAGCCATTTCTCTAACTTGCTTGCTTACATTGACAATACTGGTTGAGAGAGAGAATTCACGATAAAGTTGGTAAATCTTTTCATCATAGTAGTTCATGATGACTTCACACTGAGTCATAGCAGATTGTTTCAAGGTATCTGCTGTAACAAATGGATTACCATCACGGTCTCCACCAATCCACATACCCATGGTAATTGGTTTAGGATGTTTCAACTCCAAGCCATGTTTTTTAGCCAGACGCTTGTACTCAGCAGTCAAATGAGGAACTGCCTTCAGGAATGAACTATTGTAGTATTCCATAACATTCGTGATTTCATTGGTTACTTTCAATTTCTTTTCACGAATCATATCTGTCTGCATGATAATCTCAATGTAACGACGGAGATCATTATGCCATTTTTCCTTATTAATCAAGCCTAATTTCACATCACGATACTTACGCAAGAGGGTGTGGATATGGTTGGTCAAATCCAACATACTCTTACGTTGCACTTGTGTTGGATGGGCTGTCAAAACAGGGACAACATTCAAGTGTTCAAGAATTTCAACCGCATTTTCTTTTTCAGCAACCATTTTGATTGTTGCTGATAATTTCCCAAGATAATCTTGATCGATATTATTTTGGTGGTTGATTTCATAAGCCAAATCCACGTCTTCTGAAATATTAATCAAGAGGGGCAAGATAGAGAAATAGCGTGAAATATAAGCCATTTCATCATTTGACAGACTCGTAACCAATTGGTTCAAGCCTTGATAATCTTCTTGAGTTGACAATTCTTTCAACTGCATGATTTTTTCAAAAGTCTCTGGTGCAAGCATATTTTTAGTGATATCTTCTAACAATTCTGTTAAAATCAATACTTCTTCTTGCACGACAGCTTTATTACTATAGTTTTCTAATTTTTGAAGAGACATAGGTCATCCTTTCCACTATCAACTCTACATATAGTTTGATGAGTGAGCTTCTAACTCCTCATATAATTCGGCACGTTTTTCACTTGCATCAATATTTAAGACAAAGGCGATGGCTACAGACAAGACTAGGAGACTGTTTCCCCCTTGTGATAAGAAGGGGAATGTTACTCCTGTCGAAGGAATAATGCCAGAAATTCCACCGATATTGACAAATACCTGTACCAGCATCATCCCCCCAACCCCAATCGCCATCATGGAATTAAAGGGATTCTTAGCACGAATACCGACTAGGATAATTCGTAAAATCAGGAAAAAGACAAGTGCTAAAATCAAGCTGGCTCCCACAAATCCAAACTCTTCAATGACAATTGAAAAAACAAAGTCTGTATGGGCCTCTGGTAAATAACCACGTTTTTCGATTGAATTTCCTAAGCCTAGACCAAACCAACCACCATTTACCATGGCAAAGTAGGAATTTGCAAGTTGGTGGCCTGCTCCTGCCAAATCAGCAAAGGGATTAAAGTAGGCACTGAAACGCTTAGCAACGTAACCAAATACTGGAACTTTTGAAAACTTATCAACCCCAATCATAGAAATAGCTGATAAGGATAGGGCTGAAACTCCTACCAATACACCGATAAAGGCTATAAACCAACGATGAGCAATCCCACTAACTGTATACATAATCAAGGCAACCAGAGCTAGGATAGTCGCATTCCCCAGATCTGGGAAGATAGCCAAACTTCCTATCATTACCAAGAGGACAAAGCGCCAATCATTAAAAGCACGAGGAATCCATTGATTTTGAGTTAAAACTTGAAAATCGTAAATACCAATTTCATCCTGTTGTTTTGAAAAACGTTGGGCCAAGTACCAGACGATGATTATCTTCAAATACTCAGCTGGCTGAATGGTCAAAGGTCCTACTGAAATCCAACCATAGGCTCCATTGACCGGCGTACCAATTAAGCGAGCCAGAGCCAAAAGAATCAGCTCAACAAACATAACAATAAATAAGAGTCGTTCTTTTCTTAAAAAATTCAGTTTCAGCTTATATATCAAGGCAATCAATATTAAACTAAATATCCAAAACATTCCCTGACTTCGAACCAATTGGAGGGCACTTTTACCTTCTTCGATAAGAATGGCACTGGTTGTAGAATAGACTACAATCAAACCCAAAATAGATAAAAGTAAGTAAGGAACTAGAATAGAATAGTTTAATAGGTGCCTCTTACTAATCTTCATAGTATCACCAATCTAATGAGAACAAAAGAAATTATTCCCAAATTCCGTTTATTTTCTAGTTTTGATTGCTATTATACCATTTTTTCCGAAAGAAAAAAACTCTTACCCTTAAGATAGAAGATTTTTTCATAAGAAAAAGAGCACTTGGCTCTTTTCTGTTTTATTCTTTTGAAGAACTGCTTGAGCTTGAATCTCCACCACCGATGTATTGAGTGAAGATATTTTGGAATGCTTGATCTTTAACCTTGATATTGGCTGCTTGCAATTCTTTTCCGATAATACTTTGAACAAATGATGCGTCGTTTTGTTTTTGAGTTAAGATAACAGTTTTTAATTTTTCTTTGTAATCGTCAATATTAGATGATTTTTCTGTTTTCTTAATCAGTTTAACAATGTAATATTGGCTGCTGTATGCTTGTGTTCCAGTAACACTAATCACATCAGAAACACCGTTTACATCTAACGCAAAAGCTGCTTTCTTAACTTGATCTGGTACTTCTGTTGAAGCAGAATCAAAGGTGATTTCTCCACCATTCGCTTTAGTTTTCTCATCTGTTGAATTATCTTTGGCTAATTGAGCAAAGTCTGCATCACTAGCTTTGGCTTTTTCGAGGACTTCTTTCGCTTTATCCTCATTATCAAGACGAATGATTTGAGCCGTTACATCTGGAGTGTACTCGTCATAAGCCTTCTTGTAAGCATCATCTGTCAATTCAGCTTCTGCTGCTTTCTTAACTGCCAACTCAACCAATTTACTTGTACGAATTTGAGCTTTACGTGTTTCAAGAGTCATTCCTGCTTGCGATAAGACACGTTGGTAGTTCTCACCATATTGTTTCTCTTCTTCGGCAATAGTATCGTTGACTTCTTTGTCATCTACTTCTGAGCCATATTGCTTCTCAAATACTTTTTGGATGGTCATGTTCAACAAGACTTGTTGTGCTGAAGGGTTGCTTTTCACTTGCTCATAAAATTGATGTTCTGTGATGACATCCCCTTTCATGCTGATAAGGTCTGCCCCTTCTGAACCTTTCGAACAAGCTGCTAAAGTTGCTACTGATAATAGTGTAATGGCACCTGCCAATAGTTTTTTCTTCATGTCTACTCCTTTGAGATAAGTGTTACCCTATCTATTTTACTATATTTTCTTAAATTTTTCTGAAAATCATTCGCTGTCAGGCAATTGAACATCTGCTACATTTTTACGAAGCATGAGAATACCGTCCCCCAGAGGTACTAATGTTGCGGTGAGTCCTGGATTGTCTAAGGTTGCATCAAATAGTCTTTGAAGTCCTCTGTAAATAGTTCGCTGACCACGACGGACTTCCATAATATCCTTGGCAACATCACCACCTTGGAAAATATCATCCAAAACAACCACACCACCGACTTCCAAATGTTTGAGGATTTCTGGCAGAAAGACGATGTATTTAGACTTGGCTGAATCCATAAAGACGAAATCATAGGACTCTGTCAAGGTAGATAAGACATCTACCGCATCTCCTTCTAGGAGCGTAATTTGCTTGCGACTGTCAAACTGGGCGAAATTTTTCTTGGCAAATCCAATCATCTCTGGATTGCGGTCAATGGTTGTAATCTTTGCCTTTGGCGCATGTTCTGCCATCAAGAGGGCTGAAAACCCGATGGCCGTCCCAATTTCTAGAATGTTTTTAGGTTGTATGGTTTCCATGAGAAAACGGAAATAAGCAACCGTTTCATGGGGAATAATGGGAATATTTTCCTTGCGGGCAAAGTCTTCCAATTCTTTCAAAGATCCTGTGACCTGCTTTTGGCGCTGACGCATCAAGTCTACAATTTCTTCCTTGACGACAGGGCGACGCATGTTATGGTTGGCATTTTTACTATATGATTCAACCATCTTATGCCATTCCCAATTTTTCAACAAGTGCTTCAAACTCATTTAAACGACGTTCAAAGACTGCAAAGGCATCGTTGAGGTAGTCTTCCTTCTCCATATCAACTCCAGCTTTTCTCATGACATTAAGTGGATAGTCAGACTTACCTGCCTTGAGATAGTCGATATAGCGGTCACGGTCTTCTTGATTACCATGGACAATCTTTTCAGCCAAGGCTGAGGCTGCTGCAAAGCCAGTTGAATATTGGTATACATAGTAGTTATAGTAGAAGTGTGGAATGCGAGCCCACTCGTATTGGATTTCAGGATTGTCTTCCTTACTCAAACCATAATACTCTTGGTTCAAGTCTGCGTAGAGTTTATTTAGGAAATCACTTGTCAAGACTTCTCCATTTTGGTCCGCTTGGTGAATCGCGTGTTCAAACTCAGCAAATTGAGTTTGACGGAAAACTGTCCCACGGAAACCATCTAGGAAGTTATTGAGAATAGCAAAGCGCGTTGCATCATCTTCCACTTCTTCCAATAATTTCTCCGTCAAGATATTTTCATTGGTAGTTGATGCAATCTCAGCCAAGAAGATAGAATAATCTCCGTAAACATAAGGCTGCGTTTCACGAGTATAGCTTGAATGCATACTGTGACCTGTTTCATGAACAAGGGTAAAGAGATTGTCTAAATTGTCCTGCCAATTAAGTAGCATAAAGGCATTGGTATCGTAAGAACCACCAGAGTAAGCACCTGAACGCTTGCCTTGGTTTTCGTAAACATCAATCCAACGCTCGCTGAAGGCACGTTTGACACGGCTCAAGTAATCCTCACCCAAGACTGCCAAGGCATCTTCTGCCTTTTTCAAGGCTTCTCGGTAGGTAAAACTGTATTCAACAGAAGAAAGTGGTGTGTAGACATCGTACATCTTGAGGTCTGAAATTCCCAGGATTTTTGAACGAAGGTTAAGATAGCGATGCAAGAGTGGCAAATGCTTGCGAACTGCTGCTACCAAATTGTCATAAACACTCTCTGGAACAAAATTGGCTGCTAGGGCTGCATGACGAGCGCTCTTGTAGTTGCGAACTTTGGCACGGTAGTTTTGCACCTTAACATTGGTTTGCAAGGTTTTGGCATAGGTGTGTTGGAATTGTTGATAAGTCGCATAAAGGGCTTGATAGGCACCACGACGAACCTCACGATTTTTAGACTCCATCAAACGTGTGTAAGTCCCATGAGATAGCTGAACTTCCTTACCATCATCGTCAAGAACATAAGGGAACACAATATCCGCATTGTCCAAGATAGCGAAGGTTTCACTTGCCGAACCAAAGATTTCCCCAGCTCCAGCCAATAATTCTTCTTCGCGTTGTGAAAGAACGTGATCCTTGCCTTGCAAAAGCTTGTCAAAATAGTGTTGATAAACCTGCAATTTTGGCTGAGCTTCTAAAAAGTCAGCATACTGCTCTTCACTAATCTCCATAAATTCAGGTTCATAGAATGAAAAGGCTTGGTCTAGCTGGCTATAGAGAGTCATGGCCTTGGCATAGTACTCTTGGTACTTGGCTTCACGTGTGTCTTGGTCATTCTTCATATGAGCATAAACGTAAAGCTTCTCCATTTGGCGTTCCATTTCAAGAGAAAATTCAGTAATTTCGAGTAGACTATCCGCACTATCCAGGAGATGGCCTTCATACTGGGCTACTGTCTCCAATTGTTCTGTTATATCTTTTAAGGCTTCTTCCCAAGCCTGGTCAGTTGGGTAGATCGTTGATAGATCCCATGTATCTTTTTCATTTATTTCATGTCTTTGTAATACCATTAGATTCCTCCATCCTTTCTATTCTACCATATTTTTTAAGAAATATTGCTGATAAAAGGCTGGTGGATAGAGCATTTGCCAATCATTTTGAGGATTTTCTTGATAATAGGTTTGAAAATACAGATAATAGCGAATCAAATCTTGCTCAATTTGGCAAAAATTACCTACTAGTGGTCGAATTTGTGGATACCATTCTTTTAGCCCATAAGTCAGGAGATTTTCTCCCTTTTTATAGGCTTCTGCTTGTTCTTTCATCCAAATGGGATTTTGATAGTACAGTTGTTGCCGGATATAACGACAGATGTCCTTGTCCTGAGAAACTGTAAAATGAGATATTTTTTGTTTCTTATAGGGAAAACGTAATATCTCCAGTAAACTACCGTGACCATAGGGAAATTCCTTAATCTGATAATGGAGTTTACCTCGGAGATCTTGGTGAATCAGGTATTTGAGTCTTAAAACTTGTTTTTCACTGTCTAATTCCCAAACATAAAAGCCCATGTTTTGACTGAAATAGAGAAAACCTTGTTGTAGACGAGTCAAACGCTCCTTGAGCCACAGTTTTTTTCCCAGCAACCACAGTACTTGGTAACCCTGACTACGATAGCCCTCGCTACGCTCTTTAAGAACTTTTTGAGGCAAGGGACTACATTGAACCTCTAAAGCTAGATTGCCATTTACAAATACATCCGCAATCTGTTTAAGCTCTGGAAGCAGGTATTCTAATTGCACCTCGGCCTCTTTTTTCAACCAGTGATAAAGGACTTCCTTATTTTCCAGATGTTCTGGACTTTCATTTTCAGAGGAAAAATCACAGTCTTTTAAGGTTTTGTGGGCAAAATGGATCCGGACACTTGGTCCTTGACGCAAACGGAGCTGACCTCCACAAGCTGGGCAGGTGTATGCTTGCTTCTCAAGCTTATCCTCTAACACATTTACCAATTCTCCCCTAGAATCTCTCGCAACAAACATGATTTCCCTCCTTTTCTATATTATTCGTAAAAAAGAAAAAAGATCAGGAAAATTCCTAATCTTCATTCATGTTTATTTGATTTTCTTAGCTAGCATGGTCGCAAAGCGTAGTTGAATACGATTGCCATTCTCATCGCGACGGTGAAGATGGCCAGGATTTTCATTGTACTTAACCAATTCCCAGTCCTTGTAATAGTCTGCCAATTCTCCTTCTTTAAATGTGAATGGGAAGTTCACAGAGCAAGGATAATCCTCCGTGTCCATAGCACAAACGATAAGATTGTAACCACCAACACTGGTTTTCTCCTGCATATTTTGAATAATAGCTGGAATGCGGTCCGCTTGTAGAAACATGAGAACAACTGTTGAAACGATAAAATCATATTCTTTCCCAATACTGGCTGAATTGATATCGTAAAGACCAACAGGCATATCTAGGTCTTCCTGCTCAACAATGCTTTGCAAGATTTCAAGAGATAATTCATTTTGATCTACAGCTGTCACATCAAAACCATTCTGTGCAAGAAAGAGAGAGTTACGGCCCTGACCACAGCCCAAATCCAAGGCTTTCCCTGGTTTTACTGTCTGCATTGCCTCTAGGACCTCTGAATGAACAGGATTGGTATTGTATTTCTTAGGAAAATAATCCTCAGGTTTACAATAAAATTCCAAGTACCATTCTACATCGTCTGTTACAGCCTCCACTCGGTGCCAGGCTTGTGGTTGCGCCATTGGATTGTCAGCCCCTGCTTCAAATAGGTGTTCAGCTAGAACCTCACCATCCTCTGTCAATTCAATAAACTTGAGAGTTCCTTTTAAAACAGTAATCTTGCTCCAAGTCCCAACCTTGGTATTGTGCTTTTGCTGAACAGCCTCTGGCATGGTTTCTTTAGTCCACAAAGGCATGCGTTTATAGGCAACTAGTTTTTCCATCTTCATTCCTCTTTTTATCGCTGATTAACAGCTTTCATAACACGCGCGATGTCGCGGTTTTGCTCACGTCGTTTGATAGACTCCCGTTTATCGTAGTCATGCTTCCCTTTAGCTAGGCCTAAAAGGAGCTTGGCATAGCCATCTTTGATATAGACTTTAAGGGGAACCAGGGTCATTCCTGTTCCTTTAGTCTCTTGTTCCAATTTTTGAATTTGCTTTTTATGGAGTAAGAGTTTTCGACGACGTTCTGGTTCTTGGTTCCAGATATTGCCCTCTTCGTAAGGAGCGATATGAACATTGCTCAGCCATACCTCCCCATTTTTTACTTGGGCAAAGCCATCCTTGAGATTGATTCGAGCTGCTCGTACACTCTTGATTTCAGTTCCAGTCAGGACCATCCCTGCCTCTAGCGTATCTACGATTGTATAGTCGTGACGCGCCTTTTTATTTTGTGCGACGACCTTTCCCTCGCCCTTTGCCATGCTTGGCTCCTTTCTTAGCTACTTCCTTGTAAAAAGGTTTCTTGCCCTTTTTCTTCTTGTCTTTTTGTGAATGCTTGCGCTTATCATTTGAGCGTCCTGATTTTCTCTTGTCTTCCTTCTTATCTGAACGACGATTTGAACCACGCCCTCTGTCTTTGCAACCAGCTTGTTTCAAGCCTTTTTCAATCACATCAAACTCACTTGGGATGTAAGAAAAGTCAATTTCACCCGTCATCTTGTCGGCTCTTTCAACTCGGATACGGATTTGCTGACCTACACGGAAGGTTGTACCCGATTTCTCCCCAAGCAGGGTCAAATCACGTTCATTGAAATGATAAAATTCAGGTAGATTAGTGATGTGAATCAAGCCCTCAACTGTATTCGGCAATTCAACAAAGAGACCAAACTTGACAATACTTGATACAACCGCATCGTATTCTTCGCCTACGTATTCTTCCATATACTCAGCCTTTTTCATGGCTTCGACTTCACGCTCAGCCTCAATGGCACGACGTTCACGGTTGGAAGACTGGGTCGCAATCTCTGGAATCACTTGCTCAAAATGCTCTGCTATTTCCTTAGAACGGCTGTAATCACGAATCATACGGTGAACAAGAAGGTCTGGATAACGACGAATCGGACTGGTAAAGTGAGTGTAATAGTCAGCAGCAAGGCCATAGTGGCCGTGATTGTGCTCCGAATAGCGAGCCTGCTGCATAGAGCGAAGAAGCATCATGGACAATACATCTGCATAAGGTTCCCCCTCAACAGCACGCATGATGTCTTGGAGGGCCTCCTGGCTAATCTCACTGGCAGTCCCATAAATACGCAAGCCAAAACTCGAAGCATAATCAATAAACTTCTGAACTTTTTCAGCCTTAGGCTCCTCGTGAATTCGATAGATGAAAGGTAGATCCAGCTTGCTAAAATGCTCGGCAACTGTTTCATTGGCCATCAGCATAAAGGATTCAATCATGCGCTCAGCAACACCACGCTGACGAAGAACGATATCAACAGGCTTACCTTGCTTATCCACTAAAATCTTAGCTTCATTGGTATCGAAATTGAGGGCACCACGTTTCACACGCATGTTTTCTAAAATTTCATGAAGCTTGGCCATGAGTTCGATACTAGGGACAATTTTCTGATATTCTTGTCTCTTTTCCACGTCGCCAGCTAGAATATCATTAACATCGTTATAGGTCATACGGAAGCTTGTCTTGATTACCGTTTGTGTAATGGTGTAATTGACCACACGACCATGTTTATCAATCTCCATAATGGCAGACTGGGTTAGGCGATCAACTTGAGGATTGAGGGAGCAGATACCATTTGACAGTCGTTCTGGAAGCATTGGGACCACACGGTCTGTCACATAGACAGAAGTTGCACGATTAAGGGCTTCCTTATCAAGGGCAGACCCCTCAGTCACATAGTAGGAAACATCTGCGATGTGAACACCGAGCTCCAAATTCCCATTTTTTAAAGCCTTGATATGCACCGCATCGTCCAAGTCTTTGGCGTCAGCACCGTCAATGGTAAAGGTAATCTCATCTCTTAGATCCAGACGGCCTTCCATATCCTTTTGAGACGGAACATCAGGCACACTTTCTGCTTCCTTGACAACAGCCTCTGGAAATTCTGAGACAATGTCCATAGACTCCAAAACCTCAAGAACATCAATTCCGACATCCGTTGAATGCCCCACCACATCTAGAACACTCGCGACAAAGAAATCATGTTTCTTGCTTGGGTATTTGTCGATAAAGACCTTGAGAACTTCTGTTCCCTCCAGTTTAAGGGCTGGTTTTTTTACATAAATCGGTTGGCTGATTTTCTGATTTTTCGAACGGATGTAGCCAGCATACTTAGGTTTTTCCTGATCTAGAACGATTTGACCGACAACAGTTGTCAAACTGTGTTCTAGGATATCGATAATTTTGGCTTCCGCCGCTGTTCCCTTGTTACGATCAGCGACTTTCTTGATGACAACCTCAACAGTATCGCCATCAATAGCATAGTTGACATCGTTTTTACCTACAAAAAGGTCGTCCTCCTCGCCTTCTAGACTGACAAAACCAAAGCCATTTTTATGGGCATGAAAAATCCCCTTGAGAGTAATCTCATGTTTTTTCTTAACTTCTAAGGTCAGAGTACCATCTTCTTCAAAACGAATCTGGTGCTTTCTTTCCATTAAGGATAAGGTTTTAATCAACTCACGAAAATCCTTGGAACCGTCTTTTCCCAAAGCCTGAGCCAAGTCATTGACAGTTACCTTTCCCTTATCTTGCAAATATTCTTTTATTCTATCTTTCATATTTTCTTTCTAGATTTTTTAATTTTCTTTTACTGTAAAACCTTTTCAAACATCCTTTAAAAATAAAAAGAGGCAAAGACCTAGTCCTGCCCATTATTTTCTTATCTACTTGATAATACCGTCAATGCTAAGGCAATGGCTAGCCAGAAAAAGACTAAAATCCCTGTCAAACGCTGCATTACAGCTTCAAAACCGCGTGCTTTACTGCGTTCAAACAAATCACCTGAGCTGGCATCAAATACATTGCTGGATTGGTTTTTGGTTGGTTGCATGAAAATCGCAATCACAATCACAACAGATAATACTAATAAAATGGTTAATAATAGGTTATACATATCAAACTCCTTAAAATCCCTATTATTTTACCATAAAATCTACTTAGATTCAAGATGTAGGGTTACTTTTCTTTCCTTGGGACAATACTTTAAAACCTCAATCTTGTCTGGATGGGTTTTGGAATTTTTACTGGTTAGGTAATTGATACTGCCACAAGAGGAGCACTTGAGATTAATTTTTACTCGCACTAGATTTCCTTTACTTTTAATAATGTTCGAAATTGAAGAAGGTTAAAGAGACAACTAAAGGCAACACAAAGGCTTGTCGCATAAAAGACTGCATGGTAGCCAAATTGACCTGCTACTGCAGAACCTGCCATGGGACCAACGACACCTCCCAGATAAAAGAATACCTGATTGAAGGCAAAGACCCTCGAAATGCCGGCTTTGGGAGTCATTTTGCTGAGTAGGGCATTAATCCCAGGAATCAGCGCACCGGTTCCCAAGCCAAAGAGGAAACGATAGAGTCCTAGTTGAAGGGGACTAGATGCATTGGCACAGAGGAGATAGATGATAACTGAATAAAACTGTGCTACAACCAAGAGACGATGATTGCCCACCTTGTCACCTAGCTTACCCATGACTCCTGCACTCATCATGCTGGAAAAGCCCATGCTGGACACAATCAAACCAGAGACAAAAAGAAGATTCTCTGTCTGCCCTAAGTCGCGTACATAAAGAGCCAAAATAGGGCCAATCGATTGGGCTGAAAATTGGATGACAAAACTGGTTAAAAAGAGATTGACCAAAAGATAGGGATATTTAACCGAGGTAAATAATTCCTTTGTTGGAATAGCCTTTTCCTTGGCTACTGGTTGAAAATCTTCCTGGATAAAGCAAATAGTCAAAATAGCAGCTAAAAACAGAAAACTACCAACCAGTAAGAAAACCGTACGAATGCCAAATAATTCTGCTATAAAGCCCCCGATAAAAGGACCAGTTAGAGTACCTGCAACTACGCCTGTAGACAGAGTACCTAAGGCAGAGCCTGATTTCTCCTTGGGAACCTGACTGGCTATCAAGGCCGTTGCATTGGGAACAAATCCTGCAAATACACCATTCAGTAAGCGAAGAAAGATTAACCAATAGATATTTGGGACAAAGGCCAAGCCCCCCATAGTAATGGTCATAGCAAGCCCAGCCCGAATCATCATGGGTTTTCGACCATATTTGTCAGCAAGAATACCCCAGATAGGAGAAAAGAGCGCCGCTGAAATAGCAGAGACAGAAATTGCTAAACCTGCATAAAAAGCGACTTGCTCACTCCCTACACCTAGATTTTCCACAAAAATGGGCATAAAGGGCACAACCAAAGAAATACTGGCTCCTGTCAGAAAATTACCAAACCAGGCAATGCGCAAATTATCCTTCCAGTTAATCTCTGTCATATTGCTTACCTCCCTCGAGAAGGATACGCACTTGAGTAAGAAGCTGGTCCAGATTTCCATTGTTATCTAAAACATGACTAGCCAAATCTTTCTTTTTGTCTAAAGGCCACTGGGCTGCTAGACGAGATTCAGATTCATCTTTGGACAAGTGGTCTCTTTTCATTAAACGTTCTACTTGGATATCTCGATCCACATAGACCAACCAAGTCTCATTAAACCAAGAAGCATAGTCCTGCTCAAAAAGCAGGGGAATATCCATGAAAAAGATAGCTTCTGTCTGAACCAACTGGTCTCTCAAAGTAGCCAGTTCCTCACGGATAATCTCTCCTTGAGTTCGCTTAGACCATTCCCGTTCATCAGGATTGGAAAAGATGTGACTAGCTAGGAGAGGGCGATTAAGTTCTCCATTTTCAAGGATGATTTTTTGACCAAAGTGCTGTACTAGAGCCTCAAACAGACGACCTCCAGGTTTCTGTAGTTGGTGGACGACTGCGTCAGCATCCACCACTTGAAAACCTTGCTGTCTTAGAAAATTTGTCACAGTTGACTTACCAGAGGCAATTCCTCCTGTAATTCCAATGATTTTTCCCATCAGTCCCTCCTTTGACAGTTTGGACAAAAGTGGGTGCCTCGTCCGCCTAGTTGCATTTTCTCAATCACAGTCCCACAGCGTGCACACTCTTGACCAGCCTTGTCATAGACCTGATGAAAATCCTGCATGGTTCCATCTTCCCCAAAGGCATTGGTATAGGTCCGAATAGTCGAGCCACCTTTTTCAACAGCCTGGCCCAAAACAGAAATGGTCTGGTCATGAATGGCTGACGCTTCTTCTGTCGTCAAAGTCTGGGAAGGTCTAGCTGGATGAACCTGAGCTCGCCAGAGGACTTCATCCACATAAATATTGCCAAGGCCAGCAACCAAGGTTTGGTCTAATAAGTGAGATTTGATAGGCTTTTTGGACTTGGCTAGGGCAGCTTGAAAGACCTGCAAATCAAATTCTTGTTCGCTTGGTTCAGGCCCTAATTTTTTAGAAATAAAGTAGGCTTCCAAAAGGTCTGGTGCAAACAGTTCCATAGTCCCAAACTTGCGTACATCCTCATAAACAAGCGTGCCACCGTCTTCAAACTGGAAGAAAACATGGGCATGCTTACGTTCAGGAACCTGGTCTGGATAGTAAAAATACTTGCCTTCCATGCGCAAATGGGAAATCAAGACCTTGTCTGTCAGGCAGAAAAGCAAATATTTTCCACGACGTCCCATGGACTCAACAATCTGACCAGGCACTTCCTTTTGAAACTCGTCCAAATTCGTCTTAATCATCTTGGGATAGCGAATTTCTATACTCGAAATCTTCTTTCCCAGAATCAATTTTTCTAAACCACGACGAACGGTTTCAACCTCAGGTAATTCAGGCATAAGTCCTCCTTCTGTAAAAACAAGAAGCAGGCATGAGCCCACCTCTACTTAGTATTCTTTTTCATTATAGCCAAAGTCAGCCAAATCTAGTTTTTTATCGCGCCAGTTTTTCTTGACCTTGACCCATGTTTCTAGGAAGACCTTGTCTCCTAGCATGAGTTCGATATCACGACGAGCCATGCTACCGATTTTCTTAAGCATAGCGCCACCTTTACCGATGATAATCCCTTTCTGACTATCGCGCTCCACCATGATAGTTGCACGGATGTGAACCTTATCTGTCTCTTCGTCTCGTTTCATAGAATCAACTACTACAGCAACTGAGTGAGGAATCTCTTCACGAGTTAGGTGCAAGACTTTCTCACGAACCATCTCTGAAACCAAGAAACGTTCTGGATGGTCTGTGATTTGATCAGACGGGAAATACTGGAAACCTTCGTCCAGATTTTCACTCAAAATATCCACTAGACGAGACACGTTATTTCCCTGAAGGGCTGAGATTGGAACGATTTCTTTGAAGTCCATCTGATTTCGGAAATCATCAATCTGAGACAAAAGCTGGTCTGGATGGACCTTATCAATCTTGTTTACCACTAGAATCACAGGAATCTTGGCAGCCTTGAGACGCTCGATAATCATGTCGTCTCCCTTACCACGCGCTTCATCAGCGGGCACCATGAAAAGAACGGTGTCCACTTCACGAAGGGTGCTGTAGGCAGACTCAACCATGAAATCTCCAAGGGCCGTTTTAGGCTTGTGAATCCCTGGCGTGTCGATAAAGACGATTTGCTCCTTATCGGTCGTGTAAATTCCCATGATTTTGTTGCGCGTTGTCTGCGCCTTGTCACTCATGATGGCAATCTTTTGCCCCATGACGTGATTTAAAAAGGTTGACTTCCCAACATTGGGACGTCCTAAAATGGCTACAAAGCCTGATTTAAAAGTCATAATTTCCTCTTACTGTTTAAAATATTAAGTCCCAGATTCGTGGGAGAAAAATCAATGCGCCTGTTAAGGCTGCGAAAAGAGAGACCACTAATACCGCGCCAGCCGCCATATCCTTGGCATTTTTAGCCAGCATAGAAAAGTGATAGTGACTGGCCAAATCCACCACATTCTCGATAGCAGAATTGATAATTTCAAAGGCTACTACCAAAAAAATGCTCAATAGGAGAAAGAGCCATTCGATTCGTGACACCTGAAAAACAAAACCTGCGAGGATGACCACGAGAGCCGTCACCGCATGTTTTCGCATATTGCGTTCTTCCTTTATGGCAGTAAAAATTCCTGTAAGAGCAAATTCTAAACTGGATATCAGGTCACGATTTTTCCATTTTCGTTTATTGTCTTGTGAGTCCATAGGCTGTCAAAATTTCTTCTTGTAAACCGAACATCTCCGCTTCTTCTTCCGGAGTGTAGTGATCATAGCCGTTAATATGTAAAAAGCCGTGTACTGCCAAGAAGCCCATCTCACGCTCAAAGCTGTGGCCATATTCCTCAGCCTGCTCATGAGCCTTATCAATAGAGATGAACAATTCCCCAATATAGGCATCAAACTCAGACATCATCTCTGCTAATTCTGGATTTTCAAGCAAATCTTCTTCGTCAAAGGCAATTTCCAACTCTGGTTTATATTCAAGGCTGATGACATCTGTCGGACGGTCGGTGTCACGGTACTCCAGATTGAGTTCATGACTACGCTCATTGGTCACAAAGGTAACTGCCATCTCCTTGTCTTCTTTTCCTAATTTTTGGGCTGCAAATTCCAAAATCTCTTGGGTTTGTTGCAACATTTCTTTTGAAACTTGACCAGTTTCATCTACCATTTCAATATACATGTGCTTCTCGTTTCTCTTTACTTGGCTTTATTATACCACATTTCCATGATTTTATTCTACCTTTTTGATATAATACTATGGAATACAATCACAAGGAGAGAACGATGTCATTTGACGGATTTTTTTTACACCACATGGTTGAGGAATTGCGAAGAGAATTAGTGAATGGTCGCATTCAGAAAATCAATCAACCTTTTGAACAAGAGTTGGTCTTGCAAATCCGTAGCAATCGCCAAAGTCATCGCCTGCTCCTTTCTGCCCATCCAGTTTTTGGACGCATTCAGCTGACCCAAACAACTTTTGAAAACCCAGCCCAGCCTTCTACCTTTATCATGGTTTTAAGAAAATATTTGCAGGGTGCCCTGATTGAGTCGATTGAGCAAGTGGAAAATGACCGTATTGTGGAAATTACGGTTTCTAATAAAAACGAGATTGGGGACCATATTCAGGCTACCTTGATTATCGAAATTATGGGGAAACACAGTAATATTCTACTGGTCGATAAAAGCAGTCATAAAATCCTCGAAGTTATCAAACATGTTGGCTTTTCACAAAATAGCTACCGCACCTTGCTTCCTGGATCGACCTATATCGCTCCGCCAAGTACGGAAGCTCTCAATCCTTTTACAATCAAGGACGAGAAACTTTTTGAAATCCTGCAAACACAGGAAACGACAGCTAAAAATCTTCAAAGCCTCTTTCAAGGTCTGGGACGCGATACGGCAAATGAATTGGAAAGGATACTGGTTAGTGAAAAACTTTCCACTTTCCGAAACTTTTTCAATCAAGAAACCAAGCCATGCTTGACTGAGACTTCCTTCAGCCCAGTTCCTTTTGCAAATCAGGTGGGAGAGCCTTTTGCCAGTCTTTCTGATTTGTTGGACACCTACTATAAGGATAAGGCTGAGCGCGACCGCGTAAAACAGCAAGCCAGTGAACTCATTCGTCGTGTTGAAAATGAACTTCAAAAAAATCGTCATAAGCTTAAAAAACAAGAAAAAGAGTTACTGGCGACAGACAACGCTGAAGAATTTCGTCAAAAGGGGGAATTACTGACAACCTTCCTCCATCAAGTTCCTAATGACCAAGATCAGGTTATCCTAGACAACTACTATACTAATCAACCTATCACAATTGCGCTTGATAAGGCCTTGACTCCCAACCAGAATGCCCAACGCTATTTTAAACGGTATCAGAAACTCAAAGAAGCTGTCAAATACTTGACTGAGCTGATTGAGGAAACCAAGGCAACCATTCTCTATCTGGAAAGTGTAGAAACCGTCCTCAACCAAGCTGGACTAGAAGAAATCGCTGAAATCCGTGAAGAATTGATCCAAACAGGTTTTATCCGCAGAAGACAACGGGAGAAAATCCAGAAACGCAAAAAACCAGAACAATATCTAGCAAGCGATGGCAAAACCATCATCTATGTCGGTCGCAATAACCTGCAAAATGAGGAGCTAACCTTTAAAATGGCCCGCAAGGAGGAACTTTGGTTCCATGCCAAGGACATTCCTGGAAGCCATGTTGTCATCTCAGGCAATCTTGACCCATCTGATGAAGTCAAGACAGACGCAGCAGAGCTGGCCGCCTACTTCTCTCAAGGACGCCTGTCAAATCTGGTGCAGGTAGATATGATTGAAGTCAAGAAACTCAATAAACCAACTGGTGGAAAACCAGGCTTTGTCACTTACACAGGACAAAAGACCCTCCGTGTCACACCAGACCCAGAAAAAATTGCATCCATGAAAAAATCCTGATTTTACTTGAAATCAGGATTTTTAACTTATACTCACTCAAATCATATTCATACTCAATGAAAATCAAAGAGCAAACTAGGAAGCTAGCCGCAGGTTGCTCAAAGCACTGCTTTGAGGTTGTAGATAAGACTGACAAAGTCAATCACATACATCACCCAAGGAGACGCTGACGTGGTTTGAAGAGATTTTCGAAGAGTATCAATTATAGGACTAATCTTTGCCACCTAGCTTCTCATTGATTTTCATCATCACACTAGCAATTTTTTCACCCCAATAAGGATCTGAGGCATATTCCACATTCATACCAGATGCCTTGTTTCCAAGGAAAGTTCTGCCCCTATCGATATAATTTTCCTTAATCCACTTGCTTGCACCTAAAATTCCCTTATCCACATCATCAAATGTCTTGGCAGAAAGGTAAGGGGTCGTATCATAGGCTGTAATTCCAAAGAAATTATTCTTATCTTTGGCAATCTTACTTCGTCCCCAATCACTTTCTAAAGCACTATGGGCAAGGAGGTAAAGGGCATTGATATGATAATGTTCTTCGGCTTCCTTAAAAGTAGCTCCCTTATTTTCTAAGAGACTATTATTAATATTTAGCAAACTAAATACCTTATCCAAGTCTTCAGCACTATAGTTTGTAGCCTCTGTTAAATCTTTGAAAAGGAAGGGATTCTCAAGCTTAAAACCATCAAAATGCAGGCCATCTGCCGAATAATATTTCTTGCCTACTTCCATATCAGAAAGATGAGAAGCTACTGGGATACTAGCATTCTGAGCCACATAGTGATAAAAACGGTGGCCATCACTCTCATAAAATGGGATAAAATCCTTACTAGCATCTAATGCTTGTAAATCTTCTGTTTTCATATAGCCTGACAAACCAGAAACAGTAATAGCCAGATGCTTATCATCACTTTTTCTATCCTTATCTAGCCAGACGACACTACCTTGCGATATATAGGAGAGCTTTTCACCATCTGCATCATAAACATTTGCAGTCACTGGAAGGACCTGATAATAATCAGAGCTAGTCTTGGACTCCTTATGCCATTTTCCATCGTTTCCTAGCTGATGACCATCAATAGTCTCATTTTTTGCCATGTAGCCAGCAGATTTGAAGTAGTACCAGGCTTGACTATGAGAATCATAGACCCATTCTTTTTCAGCCATTTTGCCATCAGATTTTAGGTAAAACCATGATTCTTTATCCAAAATCCATTCATTGGCTGCCATATAGCCTCCGGATTTTAGATAATAATAGTGACCATTATCAAAAATCCATTCTTTATCAGCATGATTCCCATTTTCTTTAATGTAAAACCAAGATTGGTATTGTTTGTCAAAAAGCCAACCTTGCTGTACTTTAGCACCACTAGCACTCACATAAGCCTGTTCAATCCACTGACTTGTCAGTAAATAACCTCCGGATTTGAAATAATAGTCCTTGCCCTTAATTTGGAGCCATTCTTTCTCTGCGTGCTGGCCATCTGCTTTGATATAAAACCAAGCATCATATTGAGAATCATAGACCCAGTCTTCTATTACCTTGGCACCTGTAGCACCGACATAGGAAGCTCCTAGCCAAGCATTTCTTTTCATCTTTCCATCTTGGTCAAGATAATAGAGGACTCCCTTGTCTTCTACCCATTCTGATTTTGCCATATAGCCACCAGATTTGAGGTAAAAATAGTCGTCACCTTGTTTCAACCATTCATTTTCAGCATAGTTAGCATCTGCTTTGATATAAAACCAAGATTGATAATGAGTATCAAAAACCCACTCATTGGCTGCTTGACTACCATCTGCTTTCAGGTATTGTTTTCCTTGCCAAGTACCATCACTAGCCATTGCACTCTCTGGTCTGGCTAAGAAAAATAGCAGAGCTAAAAAAACAAATCTCAATTTCTTCATAAACTTTCTTCCTCTGTTCTTTCCATTTTATTGTATCAAAATTCTCTATAATCAACATTACAAACTGATAAAAAATCAAGAACAGATTGATTGCAGTTTACCTCAGAGACTCTTTTACTTCCTTGCGTAGATCTTCCAGACTGCTAATGCCGTATTTGTCCATGGCTTTTGGAAGATTTTCGATGATATCAGGACAGGCATATGGATTGGTAAAGTTGGCTGTTCCAACTCCAATAGCAGATGCTCCAGCCAGATACATTTCTAGGGCAGCTTCTGCCGAATCCACTCCCCCCATTCCAATGATAGGCAGGTCTGTTGTTTGGGCGACTTGGCGGATGAGTTTGAGGGCTACTGGAAAGACTGCTGGACCAGACATTCCACCTGTTCCATTGGCCAAGATTGGTTTTCTTGTTTTGAGGTCAAAGCGCATACCAACCAGAGTATTGATCATGGTTAAGCCACTTGCCCCCGCATCTTCTGCAGCTTTTGCGACAGTAACGATATCGGTCACACTAGGGGTTAATTTGACATAAACTGGCACATCAGAAGCTTCCACAGCTGCTTTCACCACATCATAAGCCAGATCAGGGTTTTGACCAATCAAGAGTCCATGATTACAGTGATCTACGTTGGGACAAGAAATATTGAGCTCAATAGCCTTCACATTAGCTGCCTTGGAAATACCATGAGAAACAGCAGCATACTCTTGTTTTGAAAAACCAGCTACATTGGCGATAATAGGAAGATTTGGATACTCTCTTTCTAGCCAAGGTAACTTTTCAGCCAAAACAACTTCCAAACCAGGATTTTGCAAACCGATTGCATTAAGCATACCAGCGGGTGTTTCTGCCACCCTTGGAGTTGGATTGCCAAAACGGGCTTCAAGTGTTGTCGCCTTGATCATAATAGAACCCAAAAGGTCTAAATCATAGTACTTGGCATACTCTTGACCAAAACCAAAACAGCCTGATGCTGGAATAATCGGATTTTTCAAATCCAAGCCTGGTAGAGAAACTTGTAAACGATTTGTAGTCATAATTTTCTCCTTATAATACAACTGTTCCTGTGCGGAAAACAGGGCCATCTTCACAGACGCGTTGGCTGACCGTCTCGCTTTCTGGCACTTTTAGGACGCAGGCATAGCAAGCCCCCATCCCACAAGCCATACGAGATTCCAGAGATAAATAGGCTCTTGGGTGGTCATAAAAGGTTTGATTGATATACTTCATCATTCCTGGAGCCCCACATGAGTAAACAGCATCAAATTGATTGTCTAAATCCTTGATAACAACGGAAACATTTCCCTTGATACCATAAGAACCATCATCTGTCGTTACAAAAACTTGACCATATTGAGCTAATTCCGTCTCTAAAATAACAGCATCCTTAGTGGCAAAACCGAGAACTGTCACTACTTTCACACCACGCGCATGCAATTCCTTGGCTACCTCAAGCAAGGGCGGTACGCCAATCCCCCCTCCAACAAGGAGAATCTGGCTCTGCTCATCTAGATCAGACAAATCAAAACCATTTCCCTGAGGGCCCATTACATCAAGAGTATCCCCCTGACTTAAGGTTGAGAAAATAGCTGTCCCAGCCCCTTCAATCCGATAAATGAGATGACACTGCTTCTTAACCTTATCAATAGATGAAATCGAAATAGGACGGCGCAAAAGATGGGCATCATCAGGCACACGCAGATGAAGAAATTGGCCTGCTCGCATGGCTTCAACCATTTCCCCTTCTAGGACTAATTCAAAGATTGCTGGCGCGATTTCCTCCTGTGCTACCACCTTCATGGTTTCCAAACGAATTGCACCCAAACGTTTCTTACATGTGGGATTCATGACTTTTCCTCCTTAAATTTTAAGGGGACCAGATAAAGAAAAGACCTTGCTAGTGCAAGGCCTCAGTTAAAATCGTACAACACAAGAGAGCACACTTAAAAAGTCTCCTCTAGAAAATTGTACTATTCTTTTATCTGACACCTTGTGAGTCTCTCTGGACTCCCCTTAAAGGTTAAATTTTTACTATTATACTCTTTCAGCTAAAAAAAGTCAAGTAAAAAACGAACATTCTACTTGACTTCAAGAAATTATTTTTCACGAATGACTTCGACCTTGTAGCCATCAGGGTCTTTGACAAAGTAATAGTTAGGTGCAGTTCCTGGTAGACCATTTGGCTCAGTCACTTCATAGCCTTTTGCACTGTGCTCTTGATGAAGAGCTTCAAGATCGGGTGTACTGAGGGCGATATGGGCAAATCCATCTCCAACCACATAAGGACCATGATCGTAGTTATAAGTCAACTCCAACTCATAGTCATCACCCTCAAGACCTAGATAGACAATCGTGAAGGCATGGTCTGGAAAATCTCTGCGACGCAATTCTTTAAATCCAAAAGCATCTTGATAAAATGCAATTGATTTTTCGAGATTTTCTACTCGCAAGCAAGTGTGTAGCATTTTTGAAGCCATATTCATTACCTCTTTCATTTTAATAGTTCTATTATACCTTTATTCAGGAAAATTTACTAGAAACTTGAACTAGAGTCCTCTTCTCTACTATTTTATTCTAAGCAGCACTTTTACGATTTTCTTTGCGTATATTGCGAATAAGAAAAAGCATGATAAGGATAAAAAGCCCCTCAAGGAAGTAGAAAGTAAACTCATTGTTCAATATTAACAGGTCTTTTTCAAAAAAGATTTTGCTAAAATCTGGTATAGGGATGAATAGAATTCTAAATAACCGTCTTAGGAAAATAAAAATCTGCAATCCATAAATCATAAAGGTCTTCTTAACACCAATTGCTAAACGCTGCTCTTTTGTAAAATAAGCCAATACGATTCCATTTAATAAAAGTAAAAAAGTTAAGCTCAAAGTTTCATTTCTTAGAATAACTGGATTAAATAGACTTAAGCGACTGTGAATTAGAGGTAATAATTGAAAGAATATAACACCCATTATAATCGGAAAAATAATTTCCTTCAGTGAGGGTGGAAATCCTATCCAAAATCTTGTAAAGTATAGAATACCAACAACTATCATAGAAATAAAGATGTAACAAATTACAATATATGAAATCTTTTCACTTCGGTTTGCCAGAGCAACTAGAAAACCAGCAGATAAAAACAGTCCGAGAGGAATTAACTTGTTCAAAGAATAGGTCACTCTCAACCCATAACGAACATGGAAACCATCAATAATAGAAAAAATGCTTATAAATAATAGACAAGAGATGAGTCCAAGTGGAATAACTGGAACAAAGGAAAGCAGTATTACTGCTAAAACCCAAAGATTTCTATTATAATAAAATTTTATTTTTTGCCCTCGGGCATTGAGTCCTTCTTTGATTGGTTGGTCAAGTCTCCTATGCATGTAATAATTATAGAGAGAAACCATTCCTATGTATAGCCATCTATTTAAACCAGGTTCGTCATAGACGCTTAGAAGAAAACTGATAATGGTTAAAGTCGCAAAGGTAAAAGTTAAGAGCCTATTTTTAAGAACATCTCTTTTAATCCAAGCAAGATAAGATACTTTAGGATTCGGATGATTGAGTTGATATGCGTGGTGAGTCATCTCTTCGAGTTTCAGGTCTGTCTCCTCTGTCATCAAGAGCGGAGCCATGCTAGAAGTATGAAATTGACCCAATATAAACTTCAATAGTTCTCCATCTGTAAAACGGTGATACTCCTTATAAACTTGTTCAAAAAAGATAGGATAAATGCGAGGTTTCTCTTTAAAAACTTGTTTCCAAATCGTCCAATCATTGACAAGTTTATCATCTTTTAACAATTTATCGACAAATAGATATCCCTCATAATACCAGTAATCAAATTTCTCTTTTTTATTTAACTCATATTTCTTGATAGCCCAAGGATAGTAATAAATATCATTCCAAAAATTGAATTTCTTTAGATAAGGATTTTCTCCATCCTTGATGTTATTTTCTACAAATCGAAAAACAAGATTCAAAACCTTCTTATTTGTAAATGGATAAACATCAATTTCCTCTAATAATTGAAGTAAGAGAGATTTATCCTGAGTCTTTTCTAGAAGGTGTTTCCAAGATTCTACAAGTCTAGCCTCGTCTTGATATGGCGTATAGACTAAGAGATATAGGGCTTCCTCAACCTCTGAAAGATTTAGCAAATTATAAGAATGGATATCGAATGGTTCTTCTGAATCTGCTTGTAATTCCTCAAAGTAAGCTAGAAGTTCATCATAGGCTTTTTGGTCCTCATTAGTCTTTACTTGACCTATCATATCAAGAATATAAGCCAATACTGGAATGCAAGTAATCATTTGTTTACTGTTATTCAACAGAAAAAGAACCGTACTAGGAGAAAAAGATTGTTTAAAAAATTTTATCCAAACCCCAATTTGATTGACTTTTTGGGAATCTTCGAGGATTGCTTGACATAAACGATAAGAAGCATACAAATTCGAAATTTCTTTTTTTGCATCTTCAAGGGACTCTCCATTTTTGTAGGCAGTAGCCCTTTTAACCTTCCAATGCTTCAGTTTATAGTAATAACCCCAGCACTTAAAGTCTGGTACATAGTCTTCCAGTAAGGGAATGATGATAGAGAATTGCTCAGGTTTGTTAAAAATATAAACATCCATTTCTTCTAAAACAGACTGAACAGTGCTCATATCATATCCATATTGACTAAAAAACTGTTTCCAAAGATGTTCTTGTTCTTCTATGGTATAGTCAGGATTCCCTACAATACTTTCAATCGCATTTCGAATCAAATACTCTAACTCTAGATAATCACTGAAATCTAAGACATTTCTAGATGCAGCTACCTCTTGAGAACTTGTATCTTCATTGACCGTTTCAAAATTTAGTCGAGGAGCGACTGGTTCATTGTAACTTTCATTTGAAGCAGCAGTCTCATGAACATCACCGAAGTCAAGAGAAGGTTGTGCAGTATCTACTTGCTCAGTTTTCTCCTCAGACTTAAATAATTCAAAATCAAGTGAATTGGTAGCAGAGTTTGTCGTTCTGTTTTCTTGCTCATTGATCTGCTGAGTGGAGCTAGCTTCACTTCTACCACTTTCTTGCCTGGTCTTTTTAGACCGTGCTTCTCTCAAAGCAGACTGGTAGGCTTCCACAATTTGTTGGTAGATTTCTGGTTGGTCCTCTGGGTGATAGAGTCGAACCAGCTCTGCATAACGTCTTCTAATAAGCTTAACGTCATGAGTTGGCTCAATTCCTAAGATTTCCCACTTGCTCATACAATCCCCTCTCATAGACCTCGTTCTAGAAATTCTAGATAGTTAGAAAATGATTGATAAAGTTTTGGTAAATGATACATAGATGCTTGTTTGACTTCTTCTTCAAAGCGTCTAGTTTCTGCCATCAACTCATCTCTTCTTCTCCCTAATAGCATGCTATACACACGATTGGCTTTTTCAATCAAGAAACGGTAAACCTCAGTTTCCTGGGCATTAATCTTATAGCGAGTCAGCTCGGCTTGTTTTTCTTTGATTTCCTCTTCAGTCAGAGTGATACTCTCTTGAAGAATAACATGGTTAAAGACTTCCTGTGTTGAGTCGATGGTTACTTCCACATCTAAAATCCCATTTAAGTCGTAGGTGAATCGTATAGTGAGACCTTCGTTAACTTCATGGTTTACAGGCACAGGAACTTCCAATTCTCCTAGAAATAAGTTTTGTGAAGCCTTCATCATTTCTCCTTGATAGACTTCTACTCTCACTTGACTTTGTCCCAGTTCTGCAGTGTAATAATGTTCCTTTTTTGAAGTAGGTAAAGGAGAATTACGTTCGATAATCGGAGAAAAACGATCACCCACTACTGAAGTTCCAAGCGTAAAAGGACAAATATCTGATAACAATAAGTCTCGAACTTCTCCCTGACGCCCCTTTATTCCCGCTAGAAGAGCACAACCTTTTGCAATCATTTTATCAGGATCATCAGTTAATTGAACCGCTTGGTCAATACAGTAAGATAGAAAGTCTTGAACTAAACGAAGTTTTGAGGTACCGCCGACAAGGACAAAATTTTCAGAGGACACATAACTATATCGGGCATCCCTCAAGGCTCTATCTAATACAGACTTAAGTCGGGCAAGCAAAGGCTGACAAAGCTCATAAAATCTCTGATAAGTTAGGTCTAAAGAGTACTCCTTTTCCTGATCCATTACTAGCATCTGCACTTCTTCATTGATATTCAGATTCAACTTTGCCTTCTCCGCTTGAACCAATATCTTGCTGTAAAACTCTCGTGAAATAGATTTCCTAGACAAGTGATTTGAGGTTAAAAATTCCTCAGCAATTGCTGCAGTAAAATCCTCTCCTCCCAATCGATTATCACCTGCGATAGACACAATCTCTACAACGTTATCAAACAACTCAACAACCGAGATATCTAGCGTACCCCCACCAAAATCGACAACCACAAAAGATTGGTCTTCTTGATTGCTCATAGATTTTTTTGCGAGAGCAGCTGCGGAAGGTTCATTGATGATACGCTCTATTTTAACCCCTGCAAATTGCCCTGCCAATTTTGTAGCATAGCGTTGTGCATCGTTAAAATAAGCTGGTACACTGACAATGACTTCCTCAACTTTCTCACCAAGGAAACTCTCTGCATCATCCACTAATTTTCGAATGACAAAAGAACTTAGTTCCTCCGCTTTATAGGTTCTATTTCCTAGGACCAATTCATGTTTGGTCCCCATAAATCGTTTGAACTGAGAAAGAGTTCTGTCAGGATGTGTCACCAAGCGTTCCTTGGCAATTTTTCCAACTATGATTTCATCATTGTCATCTAAAGCCACAACAGAAGGAGTCAAATATTCACCAAAAGCATTGGGAAGCAGCTTGACCTGGCCATCTTGGTATACTCCTACTAAAGAATTAGTCGTTCCTAAATCAATACCTACTATCATCTTCTTCTAACTCCAAATCTTTTTAGATATTCCTATTATACAAGAAATATCCTATTTTCTTTGAAAAAATCTGTGATTTACTCTCTAAAATAGAAAATCATTTATGGAAAATAAAAAAGTTTCATCCTGCCTTTTACGGCATACACCGCATAAGGCAAAATGAAACAATCAATTATTATTTACCAAGTTTTGCTTTAGCTGCATCTGCAAGAGCTGTGAAAGCTGCTGCATCGTTAACAGCCAAGTCAGCAAGCATTTTACGGTTAACTTCGATCTCAGCCAATTTCAAACCATGCATCAATTGTGAGTATGAAAGTCCGTTCATACGAGCTGCCGCATTGATACGAGTGATCCACAATTTGCGGAAGTCACGTTTTTTCTGACGACGGTCACGGTATGCATAGTAGTAAGAGTTCATTACTTGTTCTTTTGCAGTACGGAACAAGATGTGTTTAGCTCCATAGTAACCTTTTGCTAATTTAAGAATACGTTTACGACGTTTGCGTGATACAACGCCACCTTTAACACGTGCCATGTTTTATTTCCTCCAAATATTTCCTAGAATTGTTTACTTACAGTCAAGCTATTATTTCAAGCGAGTAAGCATTGCTTTGATACGTTTGTAATCTCCTGAATGCACCATAGATGCTTTACGAAGATGACGACGTTGTTTCTTAGTTTTTCCGTGGAAACGGTGAGAAGTGTAAGCACGGAAACGTTTAAGTCCACCAGAACCTGTACGTTTGAAACGTTTAGCTGATGCGCGGTGTGTTTTTTGTTTTGGCATGATTTTTTCTCCTTTATTTAACTTTCTGACAATTATTTTTTGTCAGTCGCTGGCGCCAATTGCATGAACATTTGACGTCCATCCATTTTAGCACGTTGTTCGATGATGGCAATATCTTGAGTTGCTTCAGCAAACTCGGCTAAAACTTTTGCACCAATCTCTTTATGGGTAATCATACGACCCTTAAAGCGAATAGATACCTTAACTTTATTTCCTTTTTCAAGGAATTTGCGTGCATTGCGAAGTTTTGTATCAAAGTCACCCTTGTCAATAGTTGGACTTAGACGAACTTCTTTCACAGTAACAACACTTTGTTTTTTACGTTGTTCTTTTTGCTTCTTCTGGTACTCAAACTTGAACTTACCGTAGTCCATAATTTTTGCAACAGGCGGTTTGGCTTGGGGTTGAATCAATACTAGGTCAACATTAGCGTTATCAGCCAAAGCTTGCGCTTCACTGAGTGGCTTGATGCCTAGCTGTTCTCCTTCAAGACCAATCAAGCGAACTTCACGTACACGAATCTCATCATTGATGAATAAGTCTTGCTTTGCTATGGTTTTCACCTCTTTTGTTTTATTAGAGAAAAACAATAGCGGACTCGTAAATATACAAGCCCGCACGTTATGATAGCGTTTCTTAGAAACTTTTCATCCGTAGGGCCAGGCAACTTCATGTCACAAGGCGAGAAGCTCTCACTTCTGCTTTTCTCAACTTTTACATGATACCAAGTTTTCTAGCTCTTGTCAAGATAAAAAGTTATTTTTTTGAAAAGTTTCTGCTCATTAACCAACCGTTTCGACTTTCCAACTATTCCACCCTTTAAAGCGTATAGCTCCATGCTGGTCAGTTCGGTAAACTTTACTATTGATAGTTTCCAGTCGTGTCAAAGTTTCCTGATGGGGGAGTTTCGCTCGATTGTTCTTTCCAACTGAGATAAGAGTAAACTCTGGTTTGAGTTTTTCTAGAAAGTCTGAACTTGATGATTTTTTAGAGCCATGTTGGCCAGCTTTTAAAACATCCACTTTCAAGTCTGGATAGTGCTTCAGCAATTCCTTCTCTCCTTTTTCCTCCAAATTTCCTGTGAAGAGAAAGTACTTATCCAAAAGTTTTCCATACAGAACCAGGGAATCTTCATAACCTCCATCTCCAATTTTCCTTGGAGATAGGACTTCTAACTGACTTCCAAAAATTGACAAGTTCTCTCCTGCTGTTATACTTCTAACTTTTGTTTGGGTCGCTTGTAGTTCTGCCACAAATTGCTTCTGTTTCAAACTGCCTTTTGACACTAAAATTTCGCCTACATGAAAAGCCTTGGTCACCTCCAACAAATCTCCAACATATTCCTTGTCCGTATTGGTCAAAATTAGCTGGTCAATCTTGGATACTCCGCGACTTTTGAGATAGGGTATCAAGGTTCGCTGGGCATTACTGGTCGTCGTCTTTTCTTGCCATTTTTCTATTTTCTTACTAGACTCTGCCTTGCCACCCACATCTATGAGAATGATTTTACCAGTTACATCCCGTAGGAAAATACTTTCCCCTTGCCCAACATCCAGCATGGTGATTTCATTTTCCAGTGGATGCTTGGTCAAGAAAAAGAGACCTGTAATCAATAAGCTCAACACTGCTAGCCTTTTAATGTTTTTCCTCAAATCATAGACCAAAGCCAAGGAAATTAACAATAAGATTAAAATCCATGCATTGGGTTGTCCAAAGACCAGAGGTCTACTTGCCACCTGTGATACAAAGCGAATCATTCCCTCCAACCATTCAAAAATAAAATTCAGCTGAATGACTGGATGAAGAAAGGAAAGGGCAAATAAGATAGACAAGAGCGGTAAGAAGACCAAGTCAAAAAGAAAGGAAAAGACAAAGGTCAAAAGGATAGACCAAGGCTGAAATTCTGCAAAATAGAAGGATAGGATGGGTAATATTCCCAAGGAAATGACTAGACTTTCTCTAGCAACAGCCTTGAGGCCTTCTCCTTCTTTGCTGGTCATGGTCAAGATAAAAGCATAAGCGCAGGACAAGACTCCTCCTGCTGTCAAGAAAAAGTTGGGCATGACGATAAAGAGGACAAGGACCGTCAAGGCAAAATTATCCAAGCCCTTAACACCATGTTGTGCCAGTAACTTTTGCAAAAGACTGCGAATAACTGATGCTGAAAATCCTGTCAGCCCTGCATAGATAAGGGAAAAGGGATAAGTCAGCCATTTCAACTTTTCTTGAGTCAAGCCCAATCGCAAGAGGAGTTTCTTAAATCCGTCCATGAAAAAACCTACCTGCATACCCGACAAGGCAAAGAGGTGGATAATTCCTAAACTAGAATAAAGCCCGTTCATCTCCTCAAAGTCGGTGTCCAGATGTCCTAACAAGAGCCCTGTCATGTAATTGCGCATAGGGTCTGGAAAATGCGTCTTAATCCAAACCACAGTCTTTCGACGTAAACTGGACAGATTTTCTCCTATATCCCAACTGCTAACCTTTTGAAGTGACTGGATTCTTTTGATAGTTAATGTTTGGTAAATCCCTTGAGTTTTCAGATAGGCTTGGTAGTCAAAACCACCAAAATTTCTCTGCCCGTCTGGTTCTGAAAGTTTTCCTTCTAGTCCTATCTCATGAAGGTCGGTTAAAGCTTGAAAGGCTTCTTTCTCCTCCTCGGACTGGAGTTTATAATAGACTTGAAAAATGCGTCCATCAGACTTACCACGAAAGGATAGACTATCACCATTGACCTTAACAGTGTCTGGTAAAATCCGTACCCTTTCAACAGAATCCGCCAAATTTTGACTCGCTTGACTCTGTTGCCAATTTTGAAACAGAAACCAGAAACCAAAGATTCCACAAATTATTAGAACTTTACCAGCAGATTTCCACGGAAATTGGATAAAGAGACAGACTAGCAGAAAAACAAAACCTAGTAGTGCGAGATAAGATGATGAGAAAATGGCGTAGTAAAGCCAAAGCAACAGAAAACTAAGGTAAATTAGGGGAATAGAGAAATTCTTAATCCACTGTAACATAATCTTTTAACTTTTCTATGGTCTTGGCACCAATGCCAGAGACTTTCTTGAGTTCATCAACCGACTTGAATTTCCCATTTGCCTCACGATGGTCGATAATATCCTGAGCTCGTTTGCCACCCAGTCCTTTGACCTGCTTGAGTTCTTCCAGACTGGCCTTATTGAGATTGACCTTCTTTTCCTTGCTCGTTGAGGAAGCCGTCCCAGGACCTGCCTGCTGACTAGCTGCTTCTTCTCCCTTAGTTGGGACGTAAACCAGAGCCTCGTCACTAACTTTCTGAGCTAGATTGAGCGACTTGCTATCTGCTTGTTCTGTCAAGCCACCAGCCTTCTGAACAGCATCATTGACTCGACTACCTACAGGCAAATCATAAATCCCTGGCGATTTAACAGCACCTTTGACATCTACTGTGATTAGATCTTGTTCAAGGGGTTCTTCCTTTTCTTCCTTCTTTACTTCCTTTTCGGATACCGAATCCTTGGAAACTGCTACAACTTCTGCCTGCAAATTCGTTTCCTTGACAGGTGTTTGTGGAGCTGGCTTTAGCAGGAAAAATCCTCCGACAAGTAATCCCAGACCAGTACAGATAACAATGATTTTATACTCTTTGATTTTCTCGATAATTGCTTCCATATTTTCTCCTCTCTTAGATTATTCGTAAGAGGAAGAAAAAACAGTTGAAAATTTCTTCTCAACTGCTTATTTATATGTAAAATAGTCTTCCTTGGTCAAGACATAATGAACTCTTGTAACGATTCGGCCTTCTTCATGCTGGTCCATACAAGCATATGGTTCTTCATGGGAAAAGCGCATGCCTGATTTCTCCATGACCTTGCCAGATGCGGGATTATCCTTATCGTGAAGGGCGGTCAACTTGTTCATTCCAATCTTCTCAAAAGCCAGCTCAATCACGGCACGATTGGCTTCTGTCGTTAATCCTTGATTCCAATACTTTTTATTGATAATGTAGCCAATAGCCGCCTTCTTAAGAGCAGGATCAATCTTGTGCAAATCAATTGTTCCGATAAATTTGCCATTGCTTTTTAGTTCTATTCCCCAACGTCCCAAGGGATTAGCCAAGTAGAACTGAGCAATATTATTTTTGGTTTCTTCTAAATTTTGATTGGTTAGAAAAGTGTAACGTGTATTATCCTTATCCGAGGCATAGTCAAACATTTCTTCTGCATCATCCAAGGTTACAGGTCTAAGCAATAAACGCTCAGTCTCGACTATTGGATACTGAGCTAGTTTTAAAAAGATTGATTCCATACGTTTCTACCATTCAAAAGTATTTTCTATCAGTCTAGCATAAAAAAGAAGTTACAACAAGTTTTCCTTGCTTTTTAAAGCGGTTTCATATAGAATAAAATCATCACCTTATTTTTATAGATAATGTGATAAATCATTTACAACCCGTCAATAGAAAGGGAGTTTTTCTCTATGTTAATCGGAATTCCAAAAGAAATTAAGAATAATGAAAACCGTGTTGCCCTCACACCTGCTGGTGTCCTCAGCTTAGTCGGTCGTGGTCATCGCGTCCTTATCGAAACAAATGCTGGTCTCGGTTCAGGCTTTACTGATGCTGACTATCAAAAGCAAGGAGCTGAAATTGTCGCTAGTGCTGGTGAAGCTTGGGCTGCAAAGTTAGTCGTGAAAGTAAAAGAACCATTACCTTCTGAATATGAGTACTTGCGTGACGACCTGCTTCTCTTCACCTACTTGCACATGGCCGCTGCTCCTGAATTAGCAGATGCTATGCTAGCAGCAAAAACAACAGGGATTGCCTATGAAACTGTCCATGATTCCCAAGGCCAGTTACCACTCCTCGTTCCTATGAGTGAGGTTGCAGGCCGTATGGCAGTCCAAATCGGAGCTCACTTCCTAACCAAACAAGCAGGAGGTTCTGGCGTCCTACTGGGTGGTGTACCGGGTGTACCTAAAGGAAAAGTAACCATCATCGGTGGTGGTGTCGTAGGGACCCATGCTGCCCGCATCGCTTTAGGATTGGGAGCGCAAGTGACCATCCTTGATATCAGTGCTAAACGTCTCTCCGTTTTAGAGGAGGTCTTTGGTCATCAAATTCAAACCCTTATGTCCAATTCGCTCAACATCGAAGCCAGTGTGAGAGATGCGGATGTGGTGATCGGAGCGGTTCTCATCCCAGGTGCCAAAGTACCAAAATTGGTGACAGATGAGATGGTCAAGCAAATGCGTCCAGGCTCTGTCATTGTGGACGTCGCCGTTGACCAAGGGGGCATTATCGAGACAGCTGACCGTGTCACAACGCACGATGAACCTGTCTATGAAAAATACGGCGTTCTCCACTATGCCGTTGCCAACATCCCTGGTGCAGTTGCCCGTACTTCAACCATCGCCCTAACCAATGTCACTCTTCCTTATATCGAAGCTTTGGCTGGTAAAGGTTTTATACAAGCAATCTCTGAAGATAAGGGCTTGCGTCAAGGTGTGACCACTTATCAAGGTTACTTAACCAGTCTTCCAGTAGCCCAAGGTCTCGATAAAAAACATACTCCAATTGATGAACTAGTCTAAAAAATATAATTATCAGATAAAAGAAAGAGCAAGTCCACCTGAACTGCTCTTTTTTGTTATTCTGTTTCTTCTTGGACTTCTTCACGCTCTTCATTTTTAACTGGAGCTGGTTCATAAGCTCGGATAATCTGAGCGACAACTGGATGGCGAACCACATCCTTGGCTGAAAAATGAACAAAGTCAATCTGGTGAATGTTCTTGAGCTTTTCTTGGGCATCAATCAAACCGGACTTGACGTTACGCGGAAGGTCAATCTGACTGATATCTCCATTGACAATCATCTTAGAATTAAAGCCTAAACGCGTCAAGAACATCTTCATCTGCATGATGGTCGTATTTTGTGCCTCATCGAGAATGACAAAGGCATCATCCAAGGTCCGTCCACGCATGTAGGCAAGGGGCGCAATCTCGATAATTTCACGCTCCATGAGACGAGTCGTTTGGTCTTTTCCCAGAATCTGATACAAGGCATCATAAACAGGTCGAAGGTAAGGATCTACCTTCTCCTTAAGATCACCCGGAAGAAAACCTAGACTCTCTCCTGCTTCCACTGCTGGACGAGTCAAGATAATCCGCTTGACCTGCCCACGTTTAAGAGCAGTCACTGCCAAGGTCACTGCAAGAAAGGTCTTCCCTGTTCCTGCTGGCCCAATTCCAAAGGTCACATCATGCTGTTTAACACTGTCCACATAAAGTTTTTGACCCAGTGTTTTGACACGGATAGGTTTCCCTGTATTATCCTTGATGATTTCTTCTTCGTAAAGGGCGACAAACTTGTCGATTTCATCGTTTTTGACCATGCTAATTGCAGTCACCACATCTGGCGTACCAACGGTCATCCCACGGTTCACCAAGACCATGAGAGCTTGAATAACCTGACGGGCTTCCTCACAAGCAGCCTCTTCTCCCAAAACCTGGACAATCTCCGTACGAGCATGAATCACCACATCAAGCTCTTCTTCCATCAAACGAAGATGGCGTTCATTGGAACCAAAAAGATGAAACAGGTCATCTGGATGACTCAGTTGAATGTCTATTGAATGTTCCTTCAAATAAAGAACCTCTCTAATCCTTTTATTTCTTTTTATTATAGCAAAGGGGTGGAGAAATTACTAGCCCAAACCCAGTGAATCATGCTAGTGCTCTATGTATTCTTGCCAGATAGCGTCAAAGTCTCCTAGGTTAAAAGAGAAACTGGCATGCTCCTCCAAAAAGCGACTCACCTCATCAAAATCATCTGTGTGTTTTGGAAAGGCTGACTCTTCAAAAGCTAGGTCTGCCAAGATAGCTTTGGGACTGTTACTTTTAGGATTGCGCTCGGTCATGAGCCAAGTGTAAAATGATTTTCTCATATGTCTCCCTAAATCAACTCTGTCCCAAACTGGTCTTGCTTGATTTTACCAGCCTTCATCAAGCCACCGAGTGCTTTCTTGAACTGACCTTTAGAAATTCCAAAGGTTGCCTTGATATCCTCAGGGGATGACTTGTCATTCAAGGTCATGAAACCACCATTGCTTTCCAAGTAGGTCAAAATCATCTGGGCATCATTTTCCAACATCTCAAAGGAACGTGGTTTAAGGGATAGGTTCAAAGTACGGTCCACTTCACGGAAACCAATAACACGCGCATCTAAAACTTGACCCAAACGTGGCTCTGCGTAGCGCTCGCTAGGATGGATAAAGCCAAGCATGTTATTTTCTGGCAGGTAAACAAAAGTCCCTGACAGCTTGAGGCGGTAAACAATGGCTGGCCAGTTTTGGTTCTGCATGTTGTTGTAGGCAGGACGAGCCAGACGTTTGAAGTCTTCTTGATAAGCCAAGAGTCCCCAGATACGGTCTTTCTTGTCCACTTCGAGACGGATGTAAAGTTGGTCGCCCTTCTTAGGCCAGAGTTCCTTGAGCTCAGGGAGAATATCGAGTGACACAACGATTTCCTTGTCAGGAAGGCCTGTATCCACAAAGACACCCAAGTCTTTACGAACTTCCGTTACAGTTCCCCAACCAAATTGGTCCTGAGTGGCGGTCACTTCTAGAGTGGTCAGGCGGAGTTTTTGCTTCATATCCGTGTAGGCAAAACCTTTGACCGTATCCCCTACCGTATGTTGACCTTCTTCCTTAGCAAGAGCATAGGTTTGACCATCCTTTTGCACAAAGTAAAAACGGTCGTTTTCATCGATGATCAGTCCAACGATAAAACTTGCAAGATTTGTATTCATATTTCCTTCTTTCGAATAAAACTCAGCCAGCAATGCCAACTGAGTTTTTCTGTTTATTTTTAGACTTCCAAAAGTTCTTTCTCTTTGTTGGCAGTCATGTCGTCGATGTGTTTAACAGCATCGTCTGTTACTTTTTGAATGTCTTTTTCAAGAGTCTTCAATTCGTCTTCAGTGATTTCTTTTGCTTTTTCTTGTTTCTTAGCTTCGTCCATAGCATCGCGACGGATATTGCGGACAGCCACCTTAGCATTCTCACCGACCTTCTTCACTTCTTTAGCAAGGTCACGACGAGTTTCTTCTGTAAGAGCTGGGATAACCAAGCGAATCACAGAACCGTCATTCGCTGGTGTGATACCAAGATCAGAAGCGTTCAAAGCACGTTCGATGTCTTTCAATGAAGACTTGTCAAATGGTGTTACCAACAAAACACGCGCTTCTGGAATGGTAATTGAAGCGATTTGGTTAAGAGGAGTTTCGACTCCATAGTATTCTACATGTACACGGTCAAGCAAGCTTGCATTGGCACGGCCAGCACGGATACCACCAAATTCACGAGCAAGTGATTGGTGAGACTGGGTCATTCTCTCTTTAGCTTTTTCAATAATTGCGTTAGCCATAATCTTTCTTATTCCTTTTCTTCGATATTATTTGAAACTGTTGTTCCGATATTTTCACCAAATACGACACGTTTGATGTTGCCTGGTTGGTTCATGTTAAAGACAACCAAGTCAATATCGTTGTCCATTGAGAGGGTTGAAGCTGTTGAGTCCATGATACGGAGACCTTTATTGATAACGTCACGGTGGGTCAATTCTTCAAATTTAACAGCTGTCTTGTCCTTCTTAGGATCGGCATTGTAAACACCGTCGACACCATTTTTAGCCATAAGGATGGCATCTGCTTCGATTTCAGCTGCACGAAGGGCCGCTGTTGTATCGGTTGAGAAGTAAGGTGAACCAATTCCGGCACCAAAGATAACGATACGGCCTTTTTCAAGGTGACGAAGGGCACGGCCACGGACATAAGGCTCTGCCACTTGTTGCATAGCAATAGCTGTTTGCACACGTGTATCAACCCCAACTTGTTGCAATGAATCTGCCATCACAAGAGCATTCATAACAGTCCCAAGCATTCCTGTGTAATCTGCCTGAACGCGGTCCATTCCTGCTTCTGCAGCAGGTTCGCCACGCCAGAGATTTCCTCCACCAATAACAAGGGCAATTTCGATACCTAAGCTATGAACTTCTTGAATCTCTTTTGCGATTGTTTGAACTGTTTGGATATCAATCCCTACGCCTCGTTCACCGGCAAGGGCTTCACCTGATAACTTGATTAAAATACGTTTATACTTGGGATTCGCCATTTTCACTCTCCTTCTTTTATCCTACCTATTTTATCACAATTTCTAAGATTTTTATAGTATCATGAGCAATTCTTTCAAAAAAATTAGACAGTTAAAAATTCTTCTAGGTCGCTAAGAGCGCGCTCTGCAATTTTTTCATAACGAGCCTTCTTATCACGAATACGCTCGCCTTCCAACTCCTTGATAATCCCAAAGTTGACATTCATTGGTTGGAAATGTTTGCTGTCAGCATGGGTGATATAATGAGCCAGACTTCCAATCGCTGTGGTCTCTGGGAAAACAGCCTCGCTTTCTCCCTTGAAGAGACGAGCGGCGTTAATTCCCGCAACCAAGCCTGAAGCAGCTGACTCAACATAGCCTTCCACACCTGTCATCTGACCAGCAAAGAAGAGGTTTGGCTGTTTCTTGGAACGATAGGTCTGCTCAAGAAGATTTGGTGAATCCATGTAAGAATTGCGGTGCATGACACCATAACGTACAAACTCCGCATTTTCAAGACCTGGAATCATTTGGAAGACACGCTTTTGTTCTCCCCATTTGAGGTGGGTCTGGAAACCAACAATATTGTAAAGGCTACCAGCCGCATTGTCCTGACGAAGCTGAACCACCGCATACGGTGTTTTGAATTCTCCATCACGAGGTCCTGTGTAGTCATCTGGATACTCCAGACCCACTGGTTTCATAGGACCATAAAGCATAGTTTTAATGCCACGTTTGGCCATGACTTCGATAGGCATACATCCTTCAAAGTATTTTTCTTTTTCAAAAGAATTGAGTGGTGCTTCCTCCGCATTGATCAAGGCTTCATGGAAATCCATAAACTCTTGCTTGGTCATAGGAGCGTTGAGATAAGCGGCTTCTCCCTTATCATAACGAGACTTGAGATAGACCTTGCTCATATCGATAGTATTGACATCGATAATAGGCGCTGCCGCATCGTAGAAATAGAAACCATCGCCATCATTAAGAGCATGAATCTTCTCAGCTAGGGCATCGCTGGTCAAGGGACCAGTAGCGACAACTGTGATAACATCTGTCGGTAATTCTGTAATTTCATCACGAACCACTTCAATCAAGGGATGGTTGGTAACTTTTTCTGTCACCATTTGGGAGAAACCATCACGGTCCACCGCAAGCGCACCACCTGCAGGAACACGTGTAGCCTCAGCAGATTCCAAAATAACAGAACCCAAGCGACGCATTTCTTCCTTGAGAAGACCAACTGCATTTGTCAAAGCATCCCCACGAAGAGAATTGGAACAAACCAACTCTGCAAAATTGTCTGTTTTGTGCTGGGGTGTTGACTTGACACCACGCATTTCATAAAGTTTAACTGGAATACCACGCTCTGCAATTTGGTAGGCAGCTTCAGAACCTGCCAAACCAGCACCGATAACATTGATATAAGATTGAGACACGACACTAATACCTCTTTGGGAGTGTGAAGACAAGTTTCACATTGAAAAAGCCAACCGAACTTGCCTAGCTTTCGAATTTCTTGGCTCAGGCTGAAAAAGTCCACAGGACTTACTTCGCTTTCAAGTTTCTTGGCTCAGGCTGAAAAAGTCCACAGGACTTTTTCACTCCCACAAATCTTTCTAATTTTTTCTTCTACTAGTATAACAAAAAAAGGGAAGAAGGCAAACTTCCCTGTTTAGTCATTTTCTTGATTTTCTTCCCAGTCATGGTAGGCTGCGTAAAGCTGGCTCTTATTCCACTGGTAAAACTTAGCTACTTCCTTAATAGCTTGGTTTTTCTTCATGCCTTGCTGGATGCGAGCTTGGATTTCTGAGAACAAGTCTTCCTCGTCTTTTTTCTCCACATCCTGACTGGCACCTCCAACGATGAGAAGACATTCACCCTTGAGAGGCGTTTCAGAGATGCTTTCTAATAACTCAGAAATGATACCGCGTTGGTATTCTTCATAGATTTTGGTCAATTCTCTAACCAAGACCACCGAGCGGTCACCATAAACTGCTAGCATATTTTCCAACGTATCTGCCACACGATGGGGCGATTCATAGAAAATCTGAGTTTCAGGATAGTCTTTTTTCAAGTCGAAAAATTGCTTTTGCTGGCCTGATTTTCTCGGTAAAAAGCCGTAAAAGATATGTGGCTGTGGCGCTAAACCACTGGCAATCAAGGCAGAAATTCCTGCAGAGGCACCTGGAACAGTCACAACCGCAATTTCTTCCTCAATGGCTGCCTTGACCAAATCATGACCAGGGTCCGAGATACTAGGCAGACCCGCATCGGATACCTGAGCAATACTTTGTCCTGCTTTCAGGAAACCAATCAAATCAGGAATCTTTTCCTTGGCATTGTGCTCATGAAAACTAATCTGCTTGGTGGAAATATCAAAATGCTTGAGCAAAAGCCCTGTATTGCGCGTGTCCTCAGCTGCAATCCAATCTACTTCTTTTAAGGTCTGGATAGCACGAAAGGTCATATCATCTAGATTGCCAATCGGCGTTGCCACTAGATACAGCTTGCCATAGGGAGACTGCCCCTTAAAACTTTTTTGAATCTGCATGCTTACTCCCTGTATAACAACTCGTCACAGAACATACATTCCTCGTCCTGCTCTCGACGTTGTCCATAAAAATCATTACATACGTGAAAACCATCTTTATAAATTCGACGGACACTTTCACGAACATGCTTAGCCTTGACGGGAGCATCTGCTTCCACCTCACCCAAGCGTTCTCGCAACTTACTATTTTCCAAGCGAAGAGCTGTATTTTCCTCTACCAGGCTCTTGAGATTTTTCTTGATGGCTTCCACATCGGCCAAGGTTACCAATAACTGTTGGGAAAAATCATCTAGCGCGTCAAATAATTCTTTTTTGTCCATAAAACAGCCCTTTCCTTTCTTTATCATTCATCTTTGAGTTTATATTTCTTTCAAGACCAGGTATTCCATGGCATTTTGAAAGCTGACATTAGCTTGCCACATTTTTCTAGCTTCTAGCAAATCTTGTAGAATCACTCTTACTCTTGCTTGCAGGAGATCCTCCCGACAGAGGACTTCAAGAATCCGTAAAACCTGATCTTGTTTTTCCTTATCATCTGCCAAGCTAGCTAGTTTGGCAACTTGCAAATAACTTTCTTTTTTCTTAGCCACTAACCAAGTCAGCAGGCGTTCACTTTCATCAACCAAGGTCCAAAAACTTGCCTGATTGGCTAACTTCTCTGCTTCAGCTCGCGATTGACTAAACTGGGCTAGGAGAGTCGCTTTTTTCTTAACCAGTCCCATTTGTTCTAAGAGCAATATCAGCTTCTCTTCTTGTTTTTTAAAGTGGAAAATCTGGGTCCGACTTCGAATTGTCGGTAAAATCTTCTCCTCATCTCTGGTCAAGAAGAAAATATAAACCTCACTCTGGGGTTCTTCGATGACCTTGAGCAGAGAATTAGCTGCGTTAGGATGCATCTTCTCAGCTTGCTCAATAATAAAAACCTGTTGCTGGCTTTCAATCCCTGCTTGGGAAAACTGACCCACTAATTCTCGAATGCGTTCTGTCTTAATGACCTGATTAACTGGTTTAATCAAGGTGACATCGGGAAATTCTCCCTGTTCAATCAGCTTACAATTTCGGCATTTCTCACATGGTAAAACACCTACTTTATCTGTACAAAAGAGGCTCTTAGCTAAAAATTGCGCCATTTCCAAACTTTCAAAGAAACCTGAAAAGAGGTAGGCATGATTGAGCTGGTCTTGTTCTAGGATACGGACAAAGCGGTTAAACTGATCTGGTTGCCAGGCCTTTAGTTGATCTTGTTTCATTTAGCTAATCCCATTCTATCAAACAAGACAGCCTTGGTAGTTTCCACAACTTGCTCCAAAGGAAAACTAGCATCAATCTTGACAATACGACTTCCTTCTTTGTCCAGAAGAGAAAGGTAACCTTGACGGACTTTTTTATGCAAGTCCAATCCTTCCAAGTCCAAACGATTGACCTCACGATTGCTATTAGCAGCAATGCGAGCCAGTCCCTCTTCCACCTCGATGTCAAAATAGAGTGTCAAATCGGGTTTGAGGCCATCTGTCGCAAACTGATTGAGCCAGTCAATGGCGTCAATATTCAAGCCACGACCAAATCCCTGATAGGCAACAGAACTATCGATGAAACGGTCCATAATGACCAACTTACCAGCTTCAAGGGCTGGAAGAACTTTTTCCACCAAATGCTGTCTGCGACTGGCAATATAAAGAAGTAACTCTGTCTTCGCATCCATCTGAGTATGACTTGGGTCCAAAATCACTTCCCGAATCTTCTCCCCAATCAAGACTCCGCCAGGTTCACGGGTCGTCAGCACCTCTACTCCTTTTTCCTCTAAAATTGGTAGCAGAGTCTCTAAAACACTGGTCTTTCCTGCTCCCTCTGGTCCCTCAAGAGAGACTAAAAATCCTTTTGACATGTCTAACTCATTTCTTTTTTACTACTTCTATTCTATCAAAAAATAGGGGTTTGTGACAATCTTTTTTGTCTTCTCATTTAATACTCAATGAAAATCAAAGAGCAAACTAGGAAGCTAGCCGCAGGTTGCTCAAAACACTGTTTTGAGGTTGCAGATGGAATCTGACGCAGTTTGAAGAGATTTTCGAAGAGTATCAGCCACCATAAAAGAGGCAGACAAAACTACCTCTTATTTACCTAATTCTTGTGTTCGTTTGTAGGCTTGACCAACTGCCTCCATGACCGTTCCTCTAAAAGCATGCGCTTCTAAGCTCGCTACACCAGCAATAGTCGAACCTCCTGGGCTGCAGACTTGGTCTTTCAATACTCCAGGATGCTCTTGGCTTTCTAGGACCAATTGACCAGCTCCTACCACTGTTTGAGCCGCCATTTTCAATGCTGTCTCTCGTGGCAATCCAGTCTGAACACCTGCATCTGCCAAGGCCTCAATAAAGAGATAGACAAAGGCCGGCCCACAACCTGCAAGACCTGTCGCCGCGTCGATTAAGCCTTCCCCAAGTTCAACCAAGAGGCCAGCCTTGCTTAAAAGCTGACAAAATAGCTCACTGTCCTCAGCCCTGCAATTAGGAGACAAGGCATAACTAATCACTCCTTGCCCGATAGAAGCAGGGGTATTCGGCATCATACGAATAATTCGGTGTTGACTTGGCAGAAGATTAGCGAGTTTTTCCAAAGTCAATCCAGCTGCCATCGAAATCAAAAGAAGACTCCCTCGTTTTTCAAGAATGGTCTGATATTGAGAAAGCAAGTCTGAGAACTGAGCTGGCTTAACACCTAGAAAAATCACATCTGCTTCTGCAAAGATTTCTTCATTGCTAGAAGCTTGACCGCCAAAGTCGGCAATGAAAGCATCCACCTTGGCTTGACTGCGATTGGCAAGGAGAAGGTCATCACCCGTCTTGGCCTGCAAAACAGCCTTGGCCAAGCTAGCTCCCATATTTCCCAAACCAATAAATCCAATCTTCATTTTTTACTCCCTTATCTGTCCGTCACCAGTAACCACATACTTGTAGCTGGTCAATTCTTTCAAGCCCATTGGACCACGCGCGTGCAGTTTTTGAGTAGAAATTCCCATTTCACAACCCAGACCAAATTGGCCACCATCGGTGAAACGCGTTGAGGCATTGACATAGACTGCTGCAGAGTCTACTTGATCTGTAAAGTAAGCTGCAACTTCAGCATTCTCCGTCACAATGGCATCCGAATGATGGGTACTGTGGGTTTCAATATGAGCAACTGCTTCTTCTAAACTGCTCACAACCTTAACAGCTAGTACATAGTCTAAAAACTCGGTGTCAAAGTCTTGGGCCTCAGCTACTCGACCTGAAACAAACTGACTTGCTGTGCTATCTACACGGAATTGAATTGGCTCCAGTCCAGCTTCCTTGCGCTCTGCAACTAGAACTTGCTCCAAGCGAGGAAGGAAGCTTGCTGCTTTGTCTTCATGAACAAGTAGAACCTCCATGGCATTGCAGACAGAAGGACGACTAGTTTTGGCATTGTTGATGATAGACAGTGCCTTGTCCTCATCTGCGTCCTTATCGACATAAACATGGACAATCCCAGTTCCTGTCTCGATAACTGGTACAATAGCATTTTCAACCACTGCATTGATCAAACCAGCCCCTCCACGAGGAATGAGCAGGTCTAGATAGCCCTTGGCCTTCATCATAGCATAGCTACTTTCACGGCTGGTATCTTCCACTAGTTGAATCACATCTGGATGAATGGTCGTTGTCTCCAAACCCTTCTTCAAGGCTGTGACAATGGCATGGGCCGTTTGATAGGCATCCTTACCACTACGAAGAACAACTGCATTTCCACTTTTAAGAGCCAAAGCAGCCGCATCAGACGTCACATTTGGACGGCTTTCATAGATTATACCAATAACTCCCATAGCTACACGTTTCTTGGTGATAACCAAGCCATTTTCAAGCTGACTTGTTTCCAAAACTTCACCGATTGGATCTGGTAAAGCAACCACTTCACGAATCCCGGTTGCCATTGCTTCTATACGACTTGCATCCAAATAAAGACGATCCAGCATTACATCTGAGATTTTACCCTTAGCAGCTTCCATATCAAGGGCATTGGCTGCTAAAATTTCCTCAGTAGCTGCTAATAAGTGATCAGCCATGGCTAGCAAGGCTTGGTTTTTCACCTCTTCACTAGCTGTGTTAATCGATTTTTTAACAGCCTGTACCTGTTCAAATTGTTCTTGTGTACTTACCATAATTTACCTCTAAAATTCTGTAAAGAGTAGTTGGATTTCAGGAGTAATGGAAATCCAATCGTCACGGTGAATCAAGACACCTTTGGCTTTTTGAGAACGCAACATATCCTCCAAAGCAGATGCTCCAAATTGCACGCGTCCTTTTCCAAGTGATTTTCCACTTTCCTTGTCAAATACTGTCACAATATCACCGTAAGAAAAGGCCCCTTCTGCGTCAACTACACCAGATAAGAGAAGACTCTTTCCATGTTGGGAGAGAGCTTCTGCAGCCCCTTTATCAACCCAAATAGAACCCTGACTCTGAGCATAGAATGCAAGCCATTGTTTCTGGGTACGAAGTCCCTTCTCTTGCGCAACAAAGTAAGAACCATCCTTGGTCTCCTCAGCCGCCTCAATCATAGCATCTGCCTTCAAGGATGAGCAGATATAAACAGGAACTCCTGATTCTGTCGCAATAGTTGCAGCCTTGATTTTGGTTAGCATGCCCCCAGTTCCATTTGACGAGCCAGCTCCACCAGCCATATCAATAATCTCACGATTGATGGTCTCGATTTTCTCCAAGCGTTTGGCTTTTGGATCTGAATTAGGATTTCCAGTATAGAGACCGTCCACATCTGTCAAGAGGACTAAAAGGTCTGCTTGGACCATGGCCGCTACCTGGGCACTAAGAGTGTCATTGTCCCCAACCTTGAGCTCATCAATAACGACACTGTCATTCTCGTTGATGATAGGAATTGCCCCACGACTAAGTAGAACTGACAAAGCCTGATGGGCATTTTTATAACGGCGCTTATCCACAAAGTCATCCTGGGTCAGCAAGATTTGTGCAGAAACGATTTGGCGCAAGAGAAGGTTGGTCGTGTATTCTTCCAACAAAAGCCCTTGTCCTACCGCTGCTGAGGCCTGTTTATCAGCAATCTTAGTCGGACGCTTTTTAAATCCTAAGGCTCCAAAACCAGCAGCAATGGCACCCGACGACACCAAAATCAACTCATGACCAGCTTCGTGCAACATAGCCAATTGCTGGGTAATAGCCTTTACCTTACTACGTGATAAACTTCCATCCTCATTCGTCAGAGAAGAAGTCCCCACCTTAAAGACAATCCGTTTGAATTTCATAGTCTCACTCCGATTCTTCATATTTATCCATTATAACATGAATGGCAGGAAATAGAAAAGAGTTGATAGGAAAAAGAAGGCCCTAAAACCTTCTTTTTTACTGCTGTTCTGATTCCGATTTATTTGCACTTGTTTCAGTGCTTTGTGAAGTTGAAGAAGTCAAATCTTGACTAGTTGAAGAACTTGTAATACTTTCGTGTTGACTCGTTTCTTTATTTTCAAGATCTTTTTTCACTACTTCATTGGATTCTTTTATTTCTGAGTTACTTGTATCTCTAGTTGTAGCAGATTTCTCTACCGGAACATCCACTAACCAGGCACCACTTGAATCAACAGTATAGCCTTCTGGTGTCTTACCGTTCACAAGTAATTGACCATTTTCTTTCAAGAAGTACCATTTATCCTTGTCTTTAATCCAACCAACAGCTCGTGAACCGTCTTCCTTATAGAAATACCAATCATTTGCCTTTTTAAGCCAGCCTTGCTTCATAGCTCCTGATTCTTCTAGATAGTAATGATGACCAGAAACTTCTATCTCGCCTGTCTTCATGGTACCAGTAGAATCCATATAGTACCAGGTTTCTTTATCTTTTACCCAGCCCGTTTTCATTTCCCCTGATTGAGCAAAATAGTACCATTGTCCATCAATCTTACGCCATCCTGTTATCATATCCCCATCATTTGATAGATAATAGGTCTGACCGCCAGTATTAAGCCAACCAGTCTCTATCTGATTTTCTTTGTTGAAATAATACCAGCTTCCATTGATTTTCTTCCAATTTTTAGCAGATGCACCAGAGTCTGTCAAATAGAACCAACGATTGTTCCATTTTTTCCATTGATTCTGTAACAAGATACCCGTTTGGTTGAAGTAATACCATTCACCCTTGATTTCATTCCAACCAACTGCATATTCTCCTGTAGAGTCAGGCGCTTGATACCACCAGTTTCCATAAGCACTCTTATGCCAACCAGCTTGAAAACTTGGAATCTGCTTGTAAGAAGTTGAAATATTGACAAAACCATCTTGTCGAATATCAAAAACTGTCGCATCATAGTCTTTGCTGGCTGCGTTAATTCTCTCAATTCCTCGTTCTTTGAGCCAATTGACATACTCACTATCAACACCATTTTTCCAAGGTAAACTATCCGAAGTTTGAACAATCAAACTCGGACTCAAATTTTTAATGAAATCCTTGGTGTTTGATTTATTGGTATCATAGTGATGATTAAACTTCATCAAATCAACTTTTCCAATGAGAGGACCATACTTGTCTTCTGCTCCATGAGCATTATCCAAATCTCCTCCGAGGTAAATTTTCTTACCATTGACTTTCACTACACTAATCAAAGAATTAGAATTGTCATCCCAAATTTTCTTTAATTCACCTGATGAATCAGTTTCATTTTCATAGTTATAGAGTTGAATATCCATGTCCCCAAACTGAAAATGAGCATCTCCTTGTGTAATGTTTTGAATAACTGAAACACCTTTTTCTGCAGAAGTCTGTAAAACCTTATCATAGCCATACAGATTATCCCATAGATGAGTTGGTGTTGTAATCCGACTATCAGAGTATTTTTTCATGTAGATACGACCAACTGGATAGGTTTGCAGTAACTCATCAACGTTTCCAATATGGTCACTATGGGTATGGGTTACCAAAATAAAATCAAGTTTTTGGACACCCAATTCCTTTAAATGTCGCGAAACACGATCTGTCAGAACATGCTTATAAGATGTTTCAATTCCTTCTCTCCATGGGTAACGAGAATCACTTCCATCTGGGAAATCATAATCTTCTCCTGTATCCACCATGGCAAAATGTCCATTACTTTCAAGAATGATCGCATCACTGCCACCTTCCTGAACATTTATAAAGTGGATTTTATTTCCTGAACTTTCTTGAGCTTGAACATTCCCATGAAATGACAAGCATAAAAAAGCACCTGCAAGTGCTAAACTAGTTAATTTCTTTTTCATTCTTACTTTCTCAATCTCTCCAATGTTTCCTTAAAAATCTCTGGGATATCTGCTGTAAATTCCATGGTCTCACCTGTTCTCGGATGGGTAAAGCCTAGAGTCTTGGCATGGAGAAATTGTCCATGTCCTTTCAAAGTCTTGCGAGGACCATAGACCTCATCACCAGCGACTGGATGGCCAATATAAGCCATGTGAACACGGATTTGATGAGTGCGTCCTGTCTCTAGCTGCAACTCTACCAAGCTGTAATCACCAAAACGTTCCAAGACGTGGAAACGGGTCACTGCAGGCTTCCCTTTAGCAGTCACAGCCTGTTTCTTACGGTCTTTTTCACTACGGCCAATCGGAGCTTCAATCACACCACGATCATTAGGCAGATTTCCATGAACAATAGCCCAATATTTTCGGAGAGACTTTTTATCCTTGAGTTCTTGGGCAAGTGCTAGATGCGCCTCATCGTTTTTAGCAATCATGAGAAGGCCAGACGTATCCTTATCAATACGATGAACAATTCCTGGGCGTAGAACCCCATTGATACCCGACAAGTCCTTAATATGATACATAAGGGCATTTACTAGAGTTCCACTAGTATGACCAGCACTCGGATGCACCACCATCCCCTGAGGTTTGTTAACGACGGCCACATCCTCATCTTGGTAGATGATATCTAGCGGAAGATTCTCAGCCACATACTCTAAGACCTCCGGCTCTGGTACATGGTAAGTGACGATATCACCCTCTTGAACTGTGTATTTAGCTTTCTTGACTTGACCATTAACCAAGACCTGTCCTGATTTGATTTGTTCATTCGCGAGACTACGTGATAATTCTGTCAAATCCGACAAAGCCTTATCTAAACGCAGGCCACCAGTTTCAATTTTAATTTCCATTTATTTCCTCTTTTAGCATTGCAATCAATAAAATAATCACTCCAACAGTCAGATAGCTATCTGCCACATTGAAAATTGCAAAATTGATAAAGTCCAAGTGAAACATATCCACAACAAAGCCCTGACTTACCCTGTCAATAAAGTTTCCAAGACCACCTGCGATAATCAAGGTCAAACCCAAGACCATCCAGAATGAGTCCTCCATGTGTTTATGTAGATACCAAATGGCACCTACCACGACAACCAGGGTAATGACAGCGAATAACAACTGCTGATCTTGTAAGATAGAAAAGGCTGCACCTCGATTTTGCAGGTAGGTCAAACTAACGAAATTGGGAATCCAAGAGCGTACTTCACCCAGTGGAATCTGCTGGACGATATAGGATTTTACCAACTGATCAAGCCCAATCAAAAGTAGTACAATGACTGCCACTATTCCTCTTTTTTTCATGATTTCCTCTTCTGATTAAAATATTCTTGCATGACTTCTACAAAGAGAGTCCCAGCTTGACTCAGCTCCACTTCTTCACGTTTAACATAGACCATGCGATTATCTAGGTTATCCTTGAGACGAATGACTGTAATCCCATTGACACTGTCACTATCTAAAAATCCGGAACCTGTTGCATAAGCGTCCGTCCGCTCCAAAATACCATTCAAAGTAGCACGGTCTGTCACATTGAACATCTGCGAGCTCGCACTGGTATCAACAAAGTTCTCTGAATAATAAAGGTACTCGTCTTTTTCTTGAGTGAAACGAACCGTTGGTAGATCAGCTAAATCCTCCATAACCAATTCCTCTTTCTGAGCCAAAGGATGCCCCTCGCGGAGATAAATGTGGGTATGGAAGGAAATCAATTCAATGATCTCCAGACCTAGCTTTTCAACCCGTTGCATAATACCTTTTTTATTTTGATTGTTGAGGTAGATAATCCCGATCTCACTATGCCCTTGCGCTACTTCATCTAAAATTTGAACAGTAGTTGATTCAAAAATACGAAAGTTCTTATAATCAGGATAGCGCTCTGAAAAGGCCGTAATGGTTGGTGGCAAGAAGTCATAGTGCTGACTAGCAATGGAAAATTCATCCTTTTCTTCCTCAGGATTGGCATACTGATTTTGAAAAATATCAAATCCTTTAACCAATTCTTGCGCTTTTTCATAAAATTCCATACCACGACGAGTCAAGAAAGTCCCTGAGCTGGTCCGACGGAAAATCTTAAAGCCCAACTCTTTTTCCAAATCACGAACAGAAATAGACAGACTCGGCTGACTAACATACATCTTTTCAGCAGCTTCACGAAAAGTACCGCTATTCGCAATAGCCACAACATAGCGTAATTGTTGAATGTTCATCTTCTACCCCCAACTTCTTTATCTTTTCATTATACCATATTTTAGAAGTTTTCCAAAAAGGAAAAAAGTCTGGAAATTTTCAAGTCTAAGCGAATACTCTAATACCCCAATACAAGAATTAGAATGATATCTTTTTTCAGTCCTCATTTTATTTCAAACAAATAAAAACAGCAAATCTTGTTGATTTACCGTTTAAAACATGATACAAGAAAACTCTCTAAAAATTTCTTTTATTCTATAAATCAACTAGAATAAGCTTCTTCAACCCTATTCGCTATATCTGGACTTACCTCCCAAATCCCAACATAGGGTTGCTCAATATACTGTTTTTCTTTCATAGTATATAGATAGGCTACACTATCATTTTCTTCATTCTGATGAGTGAATTTGATAATGATGTAATCTTTAACATTTGTCGGTTGATCATTGAAACTCTCCAAAGTTGTAGATTTGGACTGTTTCTGTATCTCCTCAATCAATTTTGAGATTTCTTCTCTCTTGGTTATAGTTTTAATATCTTCAGAGATTGTTTTCTGCAGGGAAATTACAGAGATCGTTTCAGGTTCAGGAAGAATAAGTTTTTTGTTACTAACGCAAGCAGATAAAACAAGAAAAGAGATTGAACAGACTATCATTATGATAATTTTTTCATATAGGCTCACTCCTTTCCATATTCCTGCTTCCTTACTCAGATACAATTATAATATCAAATCTTAGCAATTTTTACAATATCTTATTCCCTTATAACATTCATTACTGTAAAAGGCTCACATTCCACTATTTTATAATTGTATCTAAAAGACAAAGTAGCCGACAAGTTCGCTTCTTACATTGGTTTTTAAAATATGGGTATCAGCGTGGGTATCAAAATAAAAAAATAGGCTCTCCGAAAACTCGGAAAGCCTTAGTTTATGCTACTTCTAGCTTCCTCGCCTTTATATTCAAGGCTCGGGATAAAAAGGTTCACTGGACCTTTTTATTTAGCGATTGGGTAAACAGAAACTTGTTTTTTATCGCGTCCTTTACGTTCAAAGCGTACTACGCCTTCAACTTTAGCGAACAAAGTATCGTCTCCACCACGTCCAACGTTTACACCTGGGTAGATGTGTGTACCACGTTGACGGTAAAGGATAGATCCACCTGTTACAGTTTGTCCGTCAGCTGCTTTAGCTCCAAGACGTTTCGCTTGTGAATCACGTCCGTTTGATGTAGAACCTCCACCTTTTTTGTGGGCGAAAAGTTGCAAGTTGTTAAGAGTCATTTTTAACATAATGTTTTCCTCCGTGTTAGTTTTCTGTGATAACTCTGGTTTGGACGAACTCAGAAGAGTTCTCCGATAAGTTTGCCATACCTAAGAAAAATGATTCAAAGAATAACTGGGTCATTTCTCTCTGGTGTGAAGGAAGATCTTTTGGAATTTCAACCATCAGATAGCCACCTTCATCTTCGTTTAATTCTAGGATTGGTTCATAGCCTGCAAATTTCTCAATAGAATTGATAAAGTTAATGGCAAGCGTAGAAACCGATGCACACACGACATCTAAGCCGTATTCGCCACTCTCGGCGTGTCCAGTAATTTCCGCACTCCTCAGCTCGCCATCTTCGGCTCTCTCAAAGACTGCTTGTATCATGTGTTCTCCTTAAAATTAAGCGTTGATTGCGTTGATGACAACTTTAGTATATGGTTGACGGTGACCTTGTTTACGGTGGCTACCTTTTTTAGGTTTGTACTTGTAAGTAACAACTTTCTTTTGTTTTCCTTGTTTTTCAACAGTTCCAACTACAGTAGCTCCAGCAACAAGTGGAGTTCCGACAACAGTGTTTTCACCACCAACAAGAACAACTTCGTTAAAAGTAACTTCTTGACCAGCTTCAACGTTCAATTTTTCAACGTAAACTGCTTGACCAACTTCAACTTTAACTTGTTTTCCGCCAGTTTTGATAATTGCGTATGTGCTCATTATGCACCTCCTATGATTTTTATGGGTTTCCCCGAATTTTTTGTGAAGACTCGCCTAGCATCGTGGGACAAACCACTTAAACTTGAATAATCAAGCAACGATGTTCGTGCGGTTGCACAGGATCGTGCATAGTCAACTCTTCAAGTATAGCATATCTCCTATTTTCTTACAAGTAATAACACCTAAAATGAAGCTTTTTCTTTTACTTTTTTCTGCCAAGAGGCAAAAAGCATGCTGAGGTAAAAAATGCTCATCATAATAGGAACACCAAGAATGGTCTTTTCATGATAGAAAATCGTCAAATAAGCTGAAAAGACAACGCCAAGGACAAAACTACTAAGCAGGCTAACAAAGATAATCCCTTCACGTAAAAAAGGAGTGTGCTTGGTCCGAAAATAATCTCCAAAAGCCAGCATGGTCCGTTTGATATTCCCTGTCATAAACGCGTTATTATAGGCAATACCCGAAACCTCACCAAAAGCAGTTGTCACCAAGCCCATACAAAAGGCTAATGGCGGTACTAGATAGATATTATCTACAGTTTGCGGCACAAAACCAATAATGATTGATAAGATTGCCAAAGGAATCAGTGACAGAATTGGCTTTTTCACAATTCTCAATTTTTCCTTATAAATCGTTAGTAAAAAGACCCCCATCATAAAAGCTAGCAAGGTCATTACTTTGGCACTAGCATCTGAAACATTGTGTTGAATGAGCCCCACTGATAGAAAGACGACATTCCCAGTTTGTCCAGCTACAAGAGTATTCCCTCGCACAATAAAAGTATAGGCGTCTACATATCCTGCACAAAAAGTCAAAAAAAGCGCTAGCCTCTTAGACTGACGTGATATTTTTCTTATAGGTAATAACCTCATTTTCCCTCCCATTTCATTTACTCATCTCATTATTGTACCACTTTCTTTGGAAAAGACCTAGTAGATTATTTGAAATTTTTTCCCCTCTGTTGGATAGTCCCGTCTATCTATGTTATAATGAAAGAAGGATTTGAAATCGGAAAAGGAGTCACTATGCTTAAATTAGGTATCATCGGAACAGGGGCTATCAGCCACCACTTCATAGAAGCAGCCCATTCCAGTGGAGAATACAAGCTGGTCGCAATCTATTCTAGAAAACTAGAAACTGCGGCAACCTTTGCTTCTCGCTATCAGAATATCCAACTCTTTGATCAAGTAGAGGACTTCTTCAAGAGCTCCTTTGATGTGGTCTATATTGCTAGCCCAAACTCCTTGCATTTTGTTCAAGCCAAGGCTGCCTTGTCTGCTGGTAAGCACGTCATTCTTGAAAAGCCAGCTGTCACTCATCCACAAGAATGGCTAGATTTGAGACATACAGCTGAGAAAAATCACTGTTTTATCTTCGAAGCGGCACGGAACTACCATGAAAAAGCTTTCACTATCATCAAAAACTTTTTAGCAGACAAACTAATTTTGGGAGCAGATTTCAACTATGCCAAGTATTCTTCCAAAATGCCTAACTTGTTGGCTGGACAGACACCAAATGTCTTTTCAGATCGTTTTGCTGGTGGAGCTCTTATGGATTTGGGGATTTATCCCCTCTACGCTGCCGTTCGTCTCTTTGGAAAAGCTAAGGATGTGACCTATCAGGCTCAACAGCTTGACAATAGCATTGACCTAAATGGCGATGGCATCCTCTTCTACCCAGACTTTCAAGTTCACATCAAGGCTGGGAAAAACATCACTTCCAATCTTCCTTGCGAAATTTACACAACAGATGGAACCTTGACTCTCAACACGATTGAGCATGTTCGCTCGGCTATTTTTACCGACCATCAAGGCAATCAAGTCCAACTCCCTATCCAACAGGCTCCTCATACAATGACTGAGGAAGTCGCTGCATTTGCACACATGATCCAGCAACCAGATCTGAATCTCTACCAAACTTGGTTGGAAGATGCAAGTTTTGTTCATGAACTACTATTTACCATGCGCCAGACTGCTGGCATTAGATTTGAGGCAGAAAAATGAAAAACAAACTACCGACTGAATGGCAAGAACTGAGTGACCAACTCGGTTTCCAAGAATTCACTCCCATTCAAACCCAACTATTTGAGCCCCTTCTTGCTGGAGAAAACCTCCTAGGAGTGAGCCCAACAGGAACTGGTAAGACCCTAGCTTACCTTCTACCAAGTCTTCTCAGACTACAAAAGAAAAAAAACCAACAACTCTTGATTCTAGCACCAAATACTGAGCTTGCTGGACAGATTTTTGATGTATGTAAAACGTGGGCTGAAGCTATCTGCTTAACTACCCAACTCTTCTTATCAGGTTCGAGTCAAAAACGTCAAATTGAACGACTCAAAAAAGGACCAGAAATTCTGATTGGAACCCCTGGCCGTATCTTTGAACTGATTAAATTGAAAAAAATCAAGATGATGAATGTGGAAACCATCATCCTGGATGAATTCGACCAATTACTAGATGATTCTCAGATACACTTTGTCGAGAAAATTACTCACTACGCACCTCGTGACCACCAACTTGTCTATATGAGTGCGACAACCAAGTTTGACCAAAAGAAGATTGCGCCTAACACACGTACCATTAATCTCTCTGATCAAAAACTGGACAACATCCAGCACTTCTACATGCAGGTAGAGCAACGTCACCGAGTGGATATGCTACGAAAACTGGCTCATGTAGAGGATTTCCGTGGTCTAGTCTTCTTTAACAGCCTATCAGACCTTGGAAGTGCAGAAGAAAAACTACAATATCGGGATATCCTGGCTGTTTCCCTCGCTAGTGATGTCAATGTCAAATTTAGAAAAGTCATCTTAGAAAAGTTTAAAGACAAGCAACTAACCCTACTTCTTGCAACAGACCTTCTGGCACGTGGAATTGATATCGATAGCCTAGAATGTGTCGTAAACTTTGATGTTCCTAGAGATATTGAAACCTACACTCACCGTGCTGGCCGTACAGGTCGCATGGGTAAAGAAGGCTATGTTATCACTCTCGTCACTCATCCAGAAGAAATCAAAAAACTCAAAAAGTTTGCAAGCGTACGTGAAATTGTCTTGAAAAACCAAGAACTCTATATCAGATAAAGCTCCGTTTGCTCTATGCCCATCAAGTGTATAGAGCTTTTTTGTGTACAATTCTTCAATTTTAGTTCAATATCAGAAAAAAAGAACCTTGCATAGCAAGATTCTTTTAGTGTCTGACTTAAATAATTGTTCTTCTGGGAACTAAATCGAATTAAGCTTCGATTTCTGTAACCATACCTGAACCAACAGTACGTCCACCCTCACGGATAGAGAATGTAGTACCTTGTTCTACGGCGATTGGGTGGATCAACTCAACGTCGATTGTCACGTTATCACCAGGCATTACCATTTCAGTACCTGCTGGAAGTTCGATTGAACCTGTAACGTCAGTAGTACGGAAGTAGAATTGTGGACGGTAGTTGTTGAAGAATGGAGTGTGACGTCCACCTTCTTCTTTAGTAAGGATGTAAACTTCACCTTTGAATTTAGTGTGTGGGTTGATTGAACCTGGTTTAGCAATAACTTGTCCACGTTCGATTTCATCACGTTGAACACCACGAAGAAGGACACCTACATTATCTCCGGCAAGACCTTCGTCAAGTTGTTTACGGAACATTTCAACACCAGTAACAACTGCTTTTTGAGTTTCTTCTTTGATACCAACGATTTCGATTTCGTCGTTGACTTTAACGATACCACGGTCGATACGTCCTGAAGCAACTGTACCACGACCAGTGATTGAGAATACGTCTTCGACTGGAAGAAGCAATGGTTTGTCAGTGTCACGTTCTGGTTCTGGGATGTACTCATCAACTGTGTTCATCAATTCCATAACGATGTCTTCGTATTTAGTGTCACCTTCAAGGGCTTTAAGAGCTGAACCTTGGATAACTGGAAGATCGTCACCTGGGAAGTCGTATTCTGACAATAGGTCACGGATTTCCATTTCAACCAATTCAAGCAATTCTTCGTCGTCAACCAAGTCAACTTTGTTCATGAAGACGATAAGGTGTTTAACACCAACCTGACGTGAAAGAAGGATGTGCTCACGAGTTTGTGGCATTGGTCCGTCAGTTGAAGCTACTACAAGGATAGCTCCGTCCATTTGAGCGGCACCAGTGATCATGTTTTTAACATAGTCCGCGTGTCCTGGAGCGTCGATGTGAGCGTAGTGACGTTTTTCAGTTTCGTACTCAACGTGCGCAGTGTTGATTGTGATACCACGTTCGCGTTCTTCTGGAGCAGCATCGATAGACGCATAGTCTTTAGGTTGGTTAACAGCTGAAGGCAAGCGACGTGCCAAAACAGTTGTGATAGCTGCTGTCAAAGTAGTTTTACCGTGGTCAACGTGTCCGATAGTACCAATGTTAACGTGTGGTTTACTACGATCGTATTTTTCTTTTGCCATTTGAGTAAAAGCCTCCAATAAAATATATTTTATAGATAGACAGTAGGCAATACAGTCTAACTTTCCTTACTATTTTATCAAATTTCAGCTAAATTGCAAGTGTTTTACAAAGTTTTTGTGAATTATTCTTAATCTGCTAATCTAAACGGTAATTCTACTCCTATCACTTCTTTAATGAAAAAGAAAAATCAGGAATTTCCTGACTTTTACTTAGCTAATTCTCTTTCTCGTTCTTTCATTATTTTATGATTTTCATACAAGCGTGATAAAAACTTAGAAATTTCTTTTAAGATAGAATAGGTTGGTACTGCGACAATCATACCAATGACACCATAGATATTACTTGATAACAAAAGTAATACTAAAATCGTAATTGGATGAACCTTCATCACACCACCAACGATTCGAGGGTAAAGAATATTTCCATCCACTTGTTGAATAATCAGCATATAAACAACTGCAATCAGCATTCTATGAGGATCAGTAAAGACATTAGCGATAATCATCGGAATCAAACCAATACTTGGGCCTACATAAGGAATGAGATTGGCTAATCCTGAAAAGATAGCGAAGACCAAAGCGTATTTCAAACCGATTACGCTATATCCGATAAAGGCCAAACAACCAATAATAATCGCATCAATAGCAACTCCACTAATATATCGAGCAATTGTAGTATTCAAATTTTTTAAAAGACCTGTAATATGCAACTTGTCTCGCTTTAAAACAGTACGTTCAAGCATCGGCAAGAACTTGTGACCATCTAACAAAAAATAAATTAAAAATACAGGGGTCATGATAATAATCAAAACAGTACTAAAGAGCGCAGATAGGACACTTCCAACACTATTCGTTACACTATTTAGGATATTCTGTAGAATATCTACATAGGAGAGATTTAACTGTTGAATCGTCGCTTGAATATCTAAATTTTGAAAGGCTGGATAAGTAGATAAATCCACAATCAAATCTTGCAAACGACTATAAATTGTCTGACTTGTTGCAATCAAACTTGTCAGCTGATTAATCAAAATCGGTAAGAGATAGACTACCCCAATAACTAGCCCCCAAACCAAGGCGCACAAGGTTAGTAGAATACCAATGATACGGTTAATTTTGAAATACTTTTGTAAAAAATTTACAATAGGATTGGTCAAATAATATAAAAAACCACCTAAAAGAAAGGGAATCATTATAGTGTTTGCAACGCTTACAAAAGGTGTAATAATCGCTCCCATCTCTCTCCATAAATAAAAGATAATGGTTAATAGTAAAATCTCACTGGTCCAAAAAAATAATTTATTCTTACGAAACATGAGGTACCTCCATTCATCTATTTTACCACACTTTCAAAAAAGCTTCTTTCTTATATCATGAAACTGGGAATATTTTTTTCTTTATGATAGAATAAACTTACTATGAAAAAAATAATTTTAACTCTTTTAAGCCTTTCCGTTATTGGCTCAGCATCTACTGTTGCTGCTCAAGATTTTAATATTGCTGCTAAACATGCAATTGCCGTTGAGGCGAATACTGGTAAAATTCTCTATGAGAAAGATGCAACCCAGCCAGTTGAAATTGCTTCAATCACAAAGTTAATTACTGTTTATCTTGTCTATGAAGCCTTGGAAAATGGCAGTATTACACTATCAACTCCGGTAGATATTTCTGATTATCCTTACAAATTAACGACAAATTCTGAAGCGAGTAACGTTCCTATGGAGGCTCGTAATTACACCGTCGAACAACTACTTGAAGCAACCCTAGTATCTAGTGCTAACAGTGCGGCTATTGCCCTAGCTGAGAAAATTGCTGGCTCAGAAAAAGATTTCGTCGATATGATGCGCGCAAAACTCTTGGAATGGGGAATTCAGGATGCCACTGTTGTTAATACGACGGGTCTTAACAATGAGACTCTAGGGGATAACATTTACCCAGGTTCTAAAAAAGATGAGGAAAATAAGCTCAGTGCTTATGATGTCGCTATCGTTGCTCGCAACCTCATCAAAAAATACCCACAAGTCTTGGAAATCACGAAAAAACCTTCTTCTACTTTTGCTGGAATGACAATCACTTCTACCAACTACATGTTAGAGGGTATGCCTGCTTATCGCGGTGGTTTTGATGGCCTTAAGACAGGAACAACAGACAAGGCTGGAGAATCTTTTGTTGGTACTACTGTTGAAAAAGGGATGAGGGTTATCACAGTTGTTTTGAATGCAGATCATCAAGACAATAATCCTTACGCTCGCTTCACAGCTACATCTTCACTAATGGATTATATCTCTTCTACATTCACACTTCGTAAAATCGTTCAAAAAGGCGATGCCTACCAAGATAGTAAAGCCCCTGTACAAGATGGAAAAGAAGATACAGTCACTGCTATTGCCAAAGATGATATCTCTCTAATTGAACGTGTTGGGGGTCAATCTTCTCAATCTGTTCAATTCACACCTGATTCTAAAGCAATCCCAGCACCACTTGAAGCCGGAACAGTGGTTGGTCATTTAACTTATGAAGACAATGATTTGATTGGTCAAGGTTACATCACTACAGAACGTCCTAGTTTTGAAATGGTAGCAGAAAAGAAAGTTGAAAAAGCCTTCTTCTTAAAAGTTTGGTGGAATCAGTTTATCCGCTTCATCAACGAAAAATTATAAAAAAATCGCGATTTTAAACCGCGATTTTTTGTTAGAAGTTCATCTTCAAAGTTCTTGACCTTGGGTAAATCTAAAATCAAATTTTACCCAACTGATCCTTCCATTTCGTAGCTGATCAAGCGGTTCAGCTCAACTGCATATTCCATTGGAAGTTCTTTTGTAAAGGGTTCTACAAATCCCATTACAATCATCTCAGTTGCTTCAGATTCTGACAATCCACGGCTCATGAGGTAATAGAGTTGCTCTTCTGAAATCTTAGATACCTTAGCTTCGTGTTCCAAAGCGACTTGTGAGTTGTGAATTTCGTTAAACGGAATGGTATCTGATGCTGACAAGTCATCCATGATAATGGTATCACACTCGATGTGAGAAACAGATTTCTTAGAGTTCTTATTAAAAGTTACCTGTCCACGGTAGTCAACCTTTCCTCCGCCTTTAGCGATGGATTTAGACACAATAGACGAGCTGGTATGTGGAGCATTGTGGATCATCTTGGCACCAGTGTCCTGGTGTTGCCCTGCATTGGCAAAGGCAATAGAGAGCATGGTACCACGCGCCCCTTCTCCATCTAGGTAAACAGATGGGTATTTCATGGTTGTTTTAGCACCCAAGTTACCATCAATCCACTCAACAGTGGCATCCTTTTGAGCTTTAGCACGTTTGGTTACCAAGTTATAGACGTTATCAGACCAGTTTTGGATAGTCGTATAACGCATATAAGCTCCATCCAAGGCAAAGATTTCTACGATGGCAGCGTGCAAGCTGTTACTTGAATAAGTTGGCGCTGTACATCCTTCTACATAATGGACACTTGCTCCCTCATCAACGATAATCAAGGTACGTTCAAACTGACCTGTATTCTCGTTGTTGATACGGAAGTAAGTTTGAAGAGGAATATCTACCTTGACCCCTTTTGGTACGTAGATAAAGGTTCCACCAGACCATACTGCTGAGTTAAGGGCAGCCAATTTGTTATCTGTTGGCGGTACCAACTTAGCAAAGTATTGTTTAAACAAGTCTGGGTATTCCTTGAGGGCAGAATCCGTATCTGTAAAGATAATCCCCAACTTCTGGAACTCTTCCTTCATGTTGTGGTAAACCACTTCTGACTCATACTGGGCAGAGGCACCTGCTAGATAGGCACGCTCAGCTTCCGGAATCCCGATACGTTCAAAGGTTTCTTTAATTTTTTCAGGAACCTCATCCCATGAACGAGCTGGTTTATCAGATGGTTTTTGGTAATAAATCAAGTCATCAAAGTCAATCTCTGACAAGTCTGCTCCCCAAGTTTGCATGGGCATTTTTTTGAAGGTTTCATAAGACTTCAAACGGAATTCTAGCATCCACTCAGGTTCTCCCTTAGCAGCTGATAGTTCACGAATGACATCTTCATTCAATCCTTTTCCTGTCGATAGGACAGGCTCTACATCATCATGGAAACCAAATTTATATTCACCAAGGTCAATTGGTTTTGGTTCTACTCTTTCTTCAGCCATAATATCCTTTCTTTCATTCTTCATTTCTACTGATTCATAAGACAAAAGAAACTTGCCTTACTTGTTTTCTTGATTTTCAATTGTTTTCTTCAAAGCGTTCCAAGCTAGGGTTGCACACTTGATTCGTTGAGGGAATTTTGCAACGCCTGATAAGAAAGCTGCATCGCCTAGTTGGTCTTGGCGTTCATCTTTTTGCCCTTGAACCATTTCAGAAAAAATAGTCGCAAGTTCTAAAATTTCTTCTTTGGTTTTTCCTAAAACTGTGTCCGTCATCATGCTTGCAGAGGCAGTTGAGATGGTACAACCTGAGTTTAGAAAAGCGATATCTTCCAAACGATTCTCTGTATCAAACTTGACAGAGAGATTGATAACATCCCCACAAGTCGGATTGTTGAGACTGATTTGCTCAGCATCTTCCAACTTCCCTTGGTGATGTGGATTTTTCGAATGGTCCGCTACCACTGCCATATAAAGGCTATCTAGTTTAGAAAGTGCCATTGAAAAACTCCTTTGTCTTTTGTAAGGCATCGACTAGCTTATCGCAATCTGCCTTGGTATTGTAGATATAAAAACTTGCACGAGCTGTGGCTGGAACATCCAAATACTGGAGCAAGGGTTGCGCACAGTGGTGACCTGCTCGAACAGCCACTCCTTCATAATCCAAAGCAGTCGCAAGGTCGTGAGGATGAAGGTCACCTAGGTTAAAGGCAATGACACCTGAACGTTGAGCCAAGTCCTGCGAACCATAAATGGTCAATCCTTCAATCGCCTTCAGTTTTGGATAGACGTATGCGATTAATTCCTGTTCATGAGCTTCAATGGCATCCATACCAATCTTTTCCAGATAATCCACTGCCGCAGCAAGTCCAATTGCACCTGCCATATTAGGAGTTCCAGCCTCAAATTTCCAAGGCAATTCCTTCCAACTAGCAGATTGCTCATAGACAAAATCAATCATCTCACCACCAAATTCTACTGGTGACATTTGTTCCAGATACTTTTCTTTACCATAAAGAACACCAATACCAGTTGGACCAGCCATCTTGTGACCTGAAAAGGCAAAGAAGTCCACATCCAAGTCCCGGACATCGATCTTCATATGAGGAGTAGATTGAGCACCATCCACCACCATGATGGCTCCAACTTGATGGGCCAATTGAGTGATTTCTTTGATAGGATTAACCACACCAAGAACATTGGAGGCGTGAGCTAGCGAAACAAACTTGACCTTGTCAGTCAATTTAGTTCGCAAATCATCCATATCCAGAGCTCCGTCCTTGAGATAAACATAGACAAGCTCTGCTCCAGTCTTGCGACAGGCCTCCTGCCAAGGAATGATGTTGGAATGATGTTCCATGACAGAAATCAAAACCTGGTCTCCCTCAGTCAAGACTTCCTCTGCAAAGTGTGCCACCCAGTTCAGACTGGTTGTCGTTCCTCTGGTAAAGAGAACTTCCTTTGTAGACCCTGCATTGATAAACTCACCAATAGTTTCACGAGCGGCTTCATAAGAAGCTGTCGCTCTTTCTGCCAAGGTATGAACGCCACGATGAACATTGGCATTGTCGTTCTCATAGTAGCGGTTAATCGTCTCCAGAACTGCTAGTGGTTTTTGTGTCGTCGCAGCATTGTCCAAATAAACCAATGGTTCATCATTAACAATCTGGTCTAAAATTGGAAAATCCTTGCGAATCACTTCTACATCTAACATAGGCTACCCCTTAGCGTTTTGACAATTTTTCTTCGATAGTTGCAATCATTTCATCACGAACTTCCTTGACTGGAATCTCAACGATAACGGAGCCAAGGAAACCACGAACAACCAAACGTTCTGCAGTTGCCTTATCTAAACCACGGCTCATGAGGTAGTACATGTCTTCTGGATCTACCTGACCGATAGAAGCCGCATGTCCTGCAGTTACGTCATTTTCATCAATCAAAAGAATTGGATTGGCATCTGAACGCGCTTGGTCTGAAAGCATGAGAACACGACTTTCTTGTTGCGCATCTGCTCCCTTAGCCCCCTTGATAATGTGCCCGATACCGTTGAAAGTTAAAGTTGCTTTTTCAAGAATAACCCCATGTTGTAGGATATTTCCGATTGAGTTGCAACCATAGTTAGTCACTCGAGTATCAATCCCTTGTACCTGACGACCACTTGAAAGAGCTACAACCTTGAGATCTGCATGGCTACCGTTACCAATCAAGTCACTATCAAAGTCCGCAACGACGTTCCCTTCGTTCATGACACCGATTGCCCAGTCAATGCTTGCATCGTTGCCTAATTTACCACGACGGCTAATGTAGGCAGTGACGTTTTCTCCTAAACGATCGATAGCAGCAAACTTCACTTGAGCACCAGAACGTGCAATTACTTCTACTGTGATATTAGCAGTTGCTTTGGCACTTCCTTCACCGCGTGACTCTAAACGTTCCAGATAACTAATCTTAGAATTTTTACCAGCGATAATCATAATATGCTTGTTAAACGGCACATCGCTATCACTATCTTGATAGAAAATTCCTTCGATTGGTTCTTTAATCTCAACATTATCAGGAATGTAGAGAACAGCACCACTGTTGAAATAAGCTGTATGGTAGGCTGCCAACTTGTCATCGTCATACTTAACAGATGACATGAAGAATTCTTCAATAAGCTCTGGAATTTCTTCTAAAGCTGAGTGGAAGTCTGTAAAGACGACACCCTGTTCAGCCAACTCAACTGGAATTTGCTCAAAAACAGTTTGAGTTCCTACTTGCACCAACTTCAAGTGATTATCTAGTGCAGTGAAATCTGGAACATTTGCTGATGGCTCACTTTCTGTAATCGTTTCATCACCCAGATTCCAACGGTGGAATTTGACACGCTCAATAACTGGTAACTCTAAACTCTCAATCTTATCAAAAGCTTTTTGACGGAGGTCAGCCAACCAGCTTGGTTCAGCGTGCATTTCTGAAAAAAGTTTAATATTTTCTTTAGTCATTTACTTCTCCTAAAAGATACGAGGGAATTACAATTCTTCCTTGTAGTCGTAGCCAAGTTCTTCAGCTAGTTTTGCGTATCCTTCACGTTCCAAACGTGCAGCCAATTCTGGACCACCTGAAAGGACAACACGCCCTTCCATCATCACGTGTACCACGTCTGGTGTGATGTAGTTCAAAAGACGTTGGTAGTGAGTGATAATCATAGCACCAAAGCCTTCACCACGCATGGCATTAACACCCTTAGACACAACTTTAAGAGCGTCAATATCAAGACCAGAGTCAATCTCATCCAAAAGGGCAAATGTTGGCTCCAACATCAAAAGTTGAAGAATCTCATTACGTTTTTTCTCACCACCAGAGAAACCTTCGTTGAGGTAACGCTCAGCCATTTCTTCTTTCATGTTGAGCAATTCCATCTTCTCATCCAATTTAGTGATAAACTCACGAACTGAAATCTTCTCATCGTCTTCTTTACCAGCATTCATGGCTGCACGAAGAAACTCAGCATTGGTAATTCCAGGAATTTCTGATGGGTATTGCATAGCAAGGAAAAGTCCCATACGCGCACGCTCGTCAACTTCCAACTCAAGGATGTTTACGCCATCAAACAAGACTTCACCTTTGGTAACCTCATAGTTTGGATTTCCCATGATAGCTGCAGAAAGAGTCGATTTACCTGTACCATTTGGTCCCATGATAGCGGCGATTTCTCCTGTTTTCAGGGTCAGGTTAACCCCTTTTAAAATTTCTTTTCCTTCAATCTCAACGTGAAGATCTTTGATCTCTAATACTGACATGATAGTTCCTTTCTTTTTCAAGGCCTTTACAGTTCTTACTGGAAACATACTTGATTTCCCTAGAAAATACGGTAAAAGGTCAATAAATATACTTTTATAGTATAACAAAAAAAAGCCTAAAAGGCTTTGATTTTGTCTAGAAGCTGAGGACTAGTCTTTTCCTTTTAAATGCTGGTCAATGACATCCACTATTTTGCCCATCAAGTAACTTACTCGAAAATTTCTAAAGAGCAAAATGGCCCAAAAGGCTGCCATAATATAACGACCAGTCATCCAAGCTTCATTGAAAAAATAGGTCTCAGCAGCTGTAAACAGCGCAATGATAATAAATTGTTGTCTATTCATAAACTTATTGTATCATGAAATCTTTCTTTAGTCTTCCTCTACCTTCACTTTATCAGCCAAAAATTCAAATCCTTCTGGAATCAGACTTTCTTCTGCTTCTTTTTCAGTTTGAGAAGATTTGGCTTTGGCTGAAAAGGCTGCTCGAACTTCTTTCCATTCCTCCATGGAAATGGCTAAAATTTCGGGTGAAAAACCTGCTGCCTGACTGAGGATGTTACCAAACATGGTGTTGAGATTGTCCCGTTTCATGGTTTGACCAGCATTGAAGTTAGACTCAAAAGCAAGAATAGCATGGTGCTCATTGGCGGCAACCGGTTGAGAACCAACTAGCAAAGCCTTGTCCGGCCCACCAAGACTTTCAATCACTTCTCCCCAGGCATTCTGCAAACGAATCAGGTTTTGACGTGCTAAATCAGGTTTTTCGACGGCCTCTTGTAGGATAGATTGCACTTTATTGCGATCCACACGATAGACTGTCTGGCCTGCTGCTGGGCGACTAGGTGCTGGACTTGTTGTCTTGGGTACAGTTCCCACATTTGCGAGTTCTTGTTTAAGACGCGCAACTTCCTGTCTCAATGCAGAAATTTCATGTTCAACTGCCCCAGAAAGAGCTGGTTCAGGCTTAATCTCTGCCAAACGGATAGTCATCATCTCAGCATAAATCTTAGGCTGCAAACTAGACTTAATATCTGCTAAACTGACTGTCGCTAAGCGAATCATTTCAAACAGATTTTCTTGAGGAAGTGTCAAATTTTCTACAAAGACTGGACTATGATGAGTGTTTTCTCCCCCTGTTTGAACAATTAACAAGTCTCTTAAATAGTGTAAAAGGTCGGTCACAAAACGAGTCATGCTCTTACCATTGTCAAAAAGAAGATTCAAGCAAGACAAAGCCTTGGGAACATCCTGTTGAGACAAGGCAGCCACATAATCATCCAAGGCTGATAGACTAATTGTGCCAGTAATTTCTTCAGAGATAGCAGTCGTCAGCTCATTTCCCTGTGTTAAACTCAGGGCTTGATCTAAAATAGACAAGGCGTCCCGCATTCCACCTTCAGCCCGTCTAGCAATGATTTCCACAGCTTCTGGTTCAGAACTGATATTTTCTTTGTCTAAGATATAGCGAATATGCTCCTTAATATCCTGTGTCTTAATTGATTTAAATTCAAAACGTTGCACACGAGATAGAATCGTAGCAGGTATCTTGTGCAATTCAGTAGTGGCCAAAATAAAGACCACATTCTGTGTTGGCTCTTCCAGCGTCTTTAGAAGGGCATTAAAAGCTCCTGTAGACAGCATGTGAACCTCGTCTATGATATAAACCTTATAACGGGCAAGACTAGGGGCGTAGGTAGATTTATCACGAATTTCACGGATTTCATCGACCCCATTATTAGAAGCTGCATCCATTTCGATGACATCTTCTAAACTACCGTCCGTCACTGCCTGACAAATATAGCAGTTATTACAAGGTTCCCCACCCACTTGATTTGGACAGTTCATAGCCTTGGCAAATATCTTAGCTACACTGGTTTTTCCCGTTCCACGAGGACCAGAAAAAAGATAAGCATGACTTATTTTCTCTTGCTCCACCGCTTGTTTAAGAGTCTTAGCCACAACTTCTTGACCAACCAACTGGGAGAAGTTTTGACTTCTATATTTTCGATAAAGTGCTTGATACATTAGGCTTTCTCCCCAAACATTGTAAAGTCCCATTCTGTCTTTTCAAGCAAAATAGCGACAAATTGTTCCAAATAATCTCGATCCATAGCATCATAATCATCAAACTCTGAAGAATCCAGATCCAGAACCCCGAGCAATTGACCATTCTTAACCATCGGAACAACAATTTCACTTTTAGCTCGACCATCACAAGAAATATAGTTGGGATAAGTCCTTACATCACCAACTAGAACCGTTTCCTGAAAGTGAGCTGCCTCCCCACAAACACCTTTTCCAAGTGCAATACGGATACAGGAAACACCGCCTTGGAAAGGACCTAAAACCAATTCCATTCCATCGAACAGATAAAAGCCTGCAAATACGGTATTAGGGAAGCGTGATTTTAGAAGAGCGCTGGCATTGGAAAGATTAGCCAAAACATTGGTTTCACCATCCAATAAAAAAGAGAGCTCTTCATTTAACATTTGATAACGTGATTGTTTTTCTGATTCTAACATAGAACTATTATATCAAAAAAGACTTACAGACAAAAGAAAAATCCCTTGTTAAGTAAACAAAGGATTTTGTGTATTTTCAATTTGATTAGAGTTCGATATCACCGAACAAGTCAGCCATTGAGAATCCTGTTTGTGTTTCTGGAAGTTCGAAATCACGTTTTTCTTGACGTTTTGGACGACGTGGACGAGCAGCACGTTTTTCTTCTTTTTGTCCTTCTTCTTGAGCTGGACGCTCTTCAAGAGCTTTGATAGAAAGTGATACGCGCTCTGCATCTGCGTTAACTTCAAGAACTTTAACTTTAACTTCTTGACCAACTTTAAGAGCTTCTTTTGGATTTTCAATACGTTTGTGTGAAATTTGTGATACGTGAACAAGTCCATCGATACCTGGCAATACTTCAACAAATGCACCGAAGTCAGTCAAACGTTTAACTGTTCCTTCTACTACATCACCTTTAGCCAATTTTTGCTCAACGCCATCCCATGGTCCAGGTGTTGTTGCTTTAAGTGAAAGTGATACGCGTCCTTCTTCTTCGTTAAGATCAAGGATTTTCACTTCAATTTCTTCACCAACAGTTACAACTGATTTTGGTGATACGTTACGTTCATGTGACAATTCAGTCAAGTGAACCAATCCGTCAACACCACCAAGGTCGATGAAAGCACCGAAACTTGTGATACGTGCAACTTTACCAGTTACTACATCACCAACAGCCAATTTACCGAATACTTCAGCGCGAGCTGCTGCTGTAGCTGCTTCAACAACTTCACGACGTGAAAGGATGAAGCGGTTTTCTTTAGCGTCAACTTCTTTGATTTTAGCATCAAATTCTTGACCTACAAAACGCTCAGTGTTACGTACGAAACGAGTATCCAACATTGAAGCTGGGATAAATCCACGAACACCTTCAAATTCTACTGAAAGTCCACCTTTAACGGCACGAGTTCCTTTAACAGTAACAACTTCTTCTTCGCGACCAACAAGTTTGTCCCATGCTTTGCGAGCTTCAAGGCGTTTTTTAGATACAAGGTATGTAACTGTATCAGTATCTTTACCAACTACTTGACGAAGTACAAGAACATCCAATACTTCTCCTACTTTAACAAAGTCATTGATATCTGCATCGCGATCGTTTGTCAATTCGCGAAGAGTCAAGACACCTTCAACACCAGTTCCAGAGATTGCAACGTTAGCTTGAGTCGCATCAACTGTCAATACTTCAGCACTAACAACATCACCAGTCTCAACTTGGCTAACGCTATTTAGCAAATCTTCAAATTCGTTCATCTAAAAAATCCTCCAACAATCAAGTTTTTCTTAAACTTGACATACTTATAATTTTTTTCCTAAGCACCCGCAAGGACATGTTCATATCGTTCACGTCTTTCAATTATAAAAATAAAATACCCTAAGATATTTTGCTTTTTATCTTGATCATTACCTAAGAACTGGGGTAGCTGGATTCGAACCAACGCATGAGGGAGTCAAAGTCCCTTGCCTTACCGCTTGGCTATACCCCATTGATGAAATGGAGAGAGAGGGATTCGAACCCCCGAACCCGAAGGAGCGGATTTACAGTCCGCCGCGTTTAGCCTCTTCGCTATCTCTCCTACAATCAACATGGATTATTATATCATGAAAATTTCAAAAAAACAAGACTTATTTTGCTAAATTATAATTTTCAATCAAAATTTCCACAGCTTTTTCCAATTTTTTATAAAAACTATCGACGTTTCCATTCTTTATGATGGCAAATTGTCCGTCTAATTCGGCAATTTCTCCGATAACTTTTTTACCAATTGTCAATGTATAGCCTTCAAAACTGTCTTTTCCTACATTAACCTTGGCATCTGCTACTTGAATTTCAATTTTTTTATCTTTCTTACTCATTTCATACCTCTCTTCACTTTTTCTATTTTACAAGAAAATCCCAAAACTAGCAAGAAAAAACTCTATATCGGGCTTGTCCGATATAGAGTTTTCCGCATTATTTAATGTGTTTTTCTAGTTCTTTTTGGTACTTACCATTTGATTCCAATTTTTCTTTTTGCCATTTTTTCAGTGCTTCTTCATATTCTTTTGTTGTAACAATATCTTTTTGCAATTTCATTCCTTTAAAGATATATGGGTCACCCTTAATACCAACTTGTGAGTATGGTTTTGAGAATGGCACGACATTACTTACAACTGGAGAACCACCAGATGAGGCTGTTGGCATCAATAATGAACTATCTGTCAACCAAGCTTGAGCCTTGGCATATTTTTCATAGCGTTCTTCAAGATTTGTAGTTTCTGAATCTGCATCATCCAATAATTTCTTATATTGGTCCAAACCAAGTTTAGCTACAACATCCTTATCTTTCCCTTTAGTAATACCAAGGTGTTTCATAGCAGAACCTGATTTAGGATCCATGATATTCAAGTAAGATGCTGGGTCTTGATAGCTTGGAGCCCATCCTGTACTGTTCAAATCATAATCTTTTTGAGAAGGAACACGCGCTTGAGAAGTGATTGTTTCCTTTTCATTATCTGTCATTTGAAGAACGTCGATAACAACATTTTCAGCACCAAGAGTTGATTCAATAGACTGTTTGAAAGAGTTGCTTTGTTGAACAGCGATGGTATCTGTTTGTTCAACTGGGACATCCAAGTGAATTGGGAATGTTACCCCTTTAGATTCCAAGTCTTTCTTAGCTTTTTCGAAAGCAGCTTTAGCCTTGTCAGGATTGTAGATAGAATCCTTACCGTCAACTAGCTCAACATCTTTCCATTGGTCACCATAGTTCACCAACTCTGCTTGAGCGATTTGACCAAAGTTTTTACCACCTGCTTGTACAAAGTTGTCAGGAACGAGGCTGTTACGAATAATCTTGTCCGCACCGTCTTCACCATTTAGCTGGGCAGCATAAGAATGGCGGTTGAAGGCAAAGTTGATAGCCTGACGGAAGTCCTTATTAAGCATAGCTTCTTTAGTAGAAGTCTTTTGCTCTTCACTTGTTTTCGCAGTTTTATTATATGATTGACGATTTACGTTAAAGGTGAAGTAATAACTACTTGAGTCCTGTGGGCTATAAGTGATTTTATCTCCGTATTGTTCCAAAGTTGAAGCAAAGTTTGAGCTACTTGGGAAGAGACGGGCTGTCGTATAGGCACCTGAAGAGAAGCTACGAATCAACGATTCCTGATCAGAACCATCGTAGTAAGTCAATTTGACCTTTTCAATTTTTACCTTTTCTTTATCCCAGTAATTTGGGTTTTTCTCGTATTCGATCAACGATTTAGAAGTCAAGGTCTTCAAGATATAAGGACCATTGTAAAGAATCCCTGCTGGAGTAACTGCTCCATAATCTTTACCTGATGCCTTCAAAAACTCTTCATTTACAGGCAACATCGTTGCTGTGGTGACTTTAGAGTTCCAGAAGCTTTCTGGTTTGTTTAGGGTATATTCAACTGTATAATCGTCCAAGGCCTTAACACCAACTGTAGAGAAATCATTGGTCTCACCAGTCATGTAGGCATCCAAGCCCTTGATTGAATTTTGGATGAGAGAGACACCGTCTGACTTACCGTCAGCTACGTGTTTTAGTCCTGTCACAAAGTCATGGGCTGTTACTTCTGCATATTCTTCACCTTCAGAAGTGTACCATTTAACTCCTTTACGAAGTTTGTAGGTATAAGTCAAACCATCTTTTGACACAGACCAATCTTCAGCCAAGGAAGGAATAACATTTCCGTATTGGTCATTTTCCATCAAACCATCAACCACGTTCCCGATGACATCTGTTGTAGATGTACGAGTCGCTATACTATAGTCCAAAGATGCTGGATCTACTGCATAGACATATGAAAATGTTGTCGGTGCATCTGCTTCTTTATCAGCTTTTCCACAAGCTACTAAAAGAGCTGTTGTGCTCAGGACCACTCCTGCTGTTAAGAGCCACTTTTTCGATTTCATAAAAAATCTCCTTTAGTTTATTTTAATCTACTTTTACAATCCAACCTTCTGGCGCTTCAATATCGCCAAACTGAATTCCTGTCAATTCATCATATAATTTACGAGTCACAGGACCTACTTCTGTTTCGCTATAGAACACATGGAAATCATCACCGTGCTGAATTCCACCAATTGGAGAAATAACTGCTGCTGTACCACAGGCACCTGCCTCTACAAAACGGTCAAGGTTATCAATTGGGACATCCCCCTCAATAGGAGTTAAGCCCAAGCGATGTTCTGCCAAATAAAGCAAAGAATACTTGGTAATAGATGGCAAGATAGAAGGACTCAATGGTGTTACAAATTCATTATCAGCTGTAATTCCAAAGAAGTTAGCTGAGCCGACTTCTTCAATCTTTGTATGAGTTGATGGGTCTAGATAGATAACATCTGAGAAATGACGTGACTTGGCCAATTTCCCTGGCAAGAGACTTGCAGCATAGTTTCCACCAACCTTAGCCGCACCTGTACCATTTGGAGCCGCACGGTCGTATTCATCCTGAATCAAGAAGTTGGTTGGAACCAATCCACCCTTAAAGTAATTTCCAACTGGCATAGCAAAGATGGTGAAAATGTACTCTTCTGCCGGTTTAACCCCAATAATATCTCCGACACCAATCAAAAGAGGGCGAAGATATAAGGTTCCACCTGTTCCATATGGAGGTACATATTCTTCATTCGCACGAACAACTGCCTTACAAGCGTCTACAAACATTTCTGTTGGAACTTGTGGCATCAAGAGACGGTCACATGTCCGTTGCAGGCGTTTAGCATTTTCATCAGGACGGAACAGTTGAACACTACCATCCTTAGTACGATAAGCTTTCAAACCTTCAAATGCTTGTTGACCATAGTGAAGACTTGGAGAAGACTCTGAAATATGCAAGTTTGCATCCTCTGTAAGCTCTCCTTGATCCCATTGTCCATTTTTAAAATGAGCAATATAGCGATAAGGTAATTTCATATAGGAAAAACCGAGATTTTCCCAATCAATCGTTACTGTCATATTCCACTCCTTATTCTAAAAACCTATTTCTTTTATTCTACACTATTTTTCTAAAATAGCAAGTATATTTTGTAATTTTCAGAAAATTTCTTCAATAAAAAGAACCAGCTCTTAGAACTGATTCTTCATTTCACTTATTTAGCTTCAGTAAATACTTCTTTAAGATAAGCGTCAAAAACTTCTTCATCCGAAATCGTGTCAGAGATGAAGCTACCATTACTTGTGCGTTCTGACAGATTCAAGTCTTGTAGTCGACTTTCATAGATTGTTCCTTTGTTCGATTGGACAAGCAGCGTTTGGTCGTTCTCTTCCACTTCTGTACTGAAGAGATCACCAACAAATCCTTGCTCTGCAACTGATCCTGCTAAGAAGACACGATGCGGTTTGTTTTTCAACTCACGCAAGACTTGTAGTCCTCGTTTGGCACGGCTAGTTGCTGGAATTTCGTCAATAGAAACACGTTTCAAACTTCCACGCTGAGTCAAGAGGTAGAAGGATGAAGTGTTACAGATAAAGGCCGATTGGAGGGTATCATCTTCTTTCAGGTTCATAGCCTTGACACCTGCAGCCTTAGCACCGACAACTGGTACCTCTTCGATATTGAAACGAAGGGCATAACCATTTTGGCTGATCAAGAGAACATCATCTAGTTTGATTGGAGCTACTGCTACAATCTGGTCTGTATCATCTTTGAGCTTAGCATACTTGACAGACTTAGACTTGTAGGTCCGCCATGGGGTGAATTCTTTTCGCTCTACACGCTTGATTTGACCGAGACGAGTCGCAGCAAAGTAGGTTGTCGCATCATCAAACTGATCCACTACTTCCACATAAAGGATTTCTTCGTTAGTTTCAAAGTTTGTAATGGTTTGGCTCAGATGCTCACCGATATCCTTCCAACGAATGTCTGCCAATTCATGGATTGGTCGATAAATGACATTTCCAAGCGTCGTGAACATCAAGAGATGCTGGGTTGTCTTGGCAGATTGAACAAAAATCAAACGGTCGTCATCACGTTTGCCAATTTCTTCCAGCGTTGAAGCCGCAAAGGAACGTGGGCTGGTACGCTTGATATAACCTGCCTTGGTCACGCTGACGTAGGTATCTTCCTCGGCGATAAGACTGGCTGTATCAATCTCAATTGCTTTCGCAGTGTCTTCTAGAGAACTCAAACGCGGAGTCGCAAACTTCTTCTTAACCTCACGAAGTTCTTTCTTCATGAGATTGTACATAGTCCGCTCATCCCCGATAATAGCCGCCAGCATGGCAATCTTTTCACGAAGTTCTGCTTCTTCTTCCTGTAAGACAACCACATCGGTATTGGTCAAACGATACAATTGCAAGGTAACGATGGCCTCAGCCTGCTCCTCTGTAAAATCATAGCTAACTTTGAGATTTTCCTTGGCATCCGCCTTATTCTCAGAAGCACGGATAAGCGCAATGACTTCGTCCAAGATTGAAATCACACGAATCAAACCTTCGACGATATGGAGACGTTTTTCAGCCTTTTCCTTATCAAAGCGTGAACGCGCCAAAATCACTTCACGACGGTGGGCAATATAGCTAGACAAGATTGGGACAATACCGACCTGACGAGGTGTGAAATTGTCAATCGCCACCATGTTAAAGTTGTAGTTGATTTGCAGGTCAGTATATTTAAATAGATAGTTGAGAACGAGCTCTGTATTAGCGTCTTTCTTAAGTTCAATAGCGATACGAAGACCGTCACGGTCAGACTCATCGCGAACCTCAGCAATACCTGCCACCTTACTATTGACACGAACATCATCAATCTTCTTGACTAGATTGGCCTTGTTGATTTCATAAGGAATCTCAGTAATAACAATTTGTTCCTTACCACCTTTTAGCTTTTCAATCTCAGTCTTGGAACGAACAACAACGCGCCCTTTCCCAGTTTCATAGGCCTTCTTGATTTCATCACGACCCTGGATAATCCCTCCAGTCGGGAAGTCTGGTCCAGGCAAGAATTCCATGAGTTTATCCACCTTGGCTGTTGGGTGGTCAATCATGTAAACTGCAGCATCAATGACCTCAGCCAAATTATGGGGAGGAATGTCTGTGGCATAACCGGCCGAAATCCCAGTCGAACCATTGACCAAGAGGTTTGGAAAGGCTGCTGGCAAGACAGTAGGTTCTTTCTCGGTATCGTCAAAGTTCCAAGAAAAAGGAACGGTCTTTTTATCGATATCCTGAAGAAGATAACCAGCAATTTCAGACAAGCGAGCCTCGGTATAACGCATAGCCGCAGGTGGATCTCCGTCCATAGAACCGTTATTACCGTGCATTTCAACCAAAATCTCACGATTTTTCCAGTCCTGTGACATACGAACCATGGCATCATAGATAGAACTGTCACCGTGTGGGTGGAAATTCCCCATGATGTTACCGACAGACTTGGCCGACTTGCGGTAACTCTTATCAAAGGTATTGCCATCCTTATTCATAGAATAAAGAATGCGACGCTGAACCGGCTTCAAGCCATCACGAATATCTGGCAAAGCCCGGTCTTGAATAATGTACTTGGAGTAGCGACCAAAGCGCTCTCCCATGATGTCCTCAAGGGACATGTTTTGAATGTTACTCATATAGGATACAGAGCCCGTAAAATACCAAGTGAAAATAGAAAATTATTGAAGTAAGCAAGCTCACAAGAGAATTTATCTTTTTCACCCAGCATTTAGGGCGTGTTCAACTCCTTTCAAAGAATGTAGAGTAGGTTTTTATGCAGTAAAAGATATTTTACGGGAATTAGTCCCATGTTCAGTTACCTTAAGGAACCAAACAATCCTTTCTGTAGTTTAATCTTTTAAATTAGTCAGCAATTAAGAAGTCTCTCCTCAGCGTATTGAATCATCTCCTCAGCTACTTCTTTATCGTAGTCAAAACCCATCTTTTGAGCAAGGGACTGAGCCTCTTGGTGGAAAAGTTGCATCGTATCAAATAGAGACTGAGTGATTTTGTCTAAACTGGAAAAATCAAGAAGATTAGATAGCTCCTTCTCTTTTTCAACTGGCAAATGGTTAAAGAGATACTTGCAGTTCTTGCCGATTTCGACTCTTCCCCTAGCACTTGCTACCTGCCAAGCCAAGATTTTCAGGAGTTCTTGTTGACAAATGCCATAGAGATGATCGGTCGCGTAGATGAGCTGATTCCGACAAATCCCTTTGACAACGTAGGCCGACACCCACCAGAACTCATTGCAGGCTTTTTCAAAATCTGTCTGACTAGCTGGATTCGTCCAGTAACGCTCTATATTTGGTGAATAGGGTTCAAATAAATGCTCTGGATCTTCTAAAACAGTAAATCCGGCCTCACTATCCACCCACTCTTGAATTTGTTGTTTTGGACAGAGGGTTAGATCAATTCGATTTCCATCTTCAAAGAGCATGAGGTATAGACGACGTTGACCAAGACCAACTTCTTGCTCGATAATGCGTTTGCCAAACTGGTCCAACCAAGATAAATCTGTAATCAGCTCGTCCAGATTCTCTACAACATAGACTACGTCATAGTCTTGAAATTCATCTTTTGAGGCTTTTGTATCAGTCCGTGAACCAGACATGGCGACAGCCGTGACTTGTAAGGTTTCAGCAGTCTTTAAAACTACATCGAGCATTTCTGTTTCAGTTCTCATGTTTATACCCATTCATTAAAAACTAACTTAAAATACTGTCGCTTCTTCCAGCGTAAACTTGACATTATCTTCAATCCACTTACGTCGTGGTTCGACCTTGTCTCCCATAAGGACATTGACGCGACGTTCGGCGCGAGCCAGATCTTCAATGGTGACACGGATAAGGGTACGGGTTTCTGGATTCATGGTTGTTTCCCAGAGCTGGTCCGCATTCATCTCACCAAGCCCTTTATAGCGTTGGAGGGTAGCGCCTTTACCGAGCTGCTTGCGGAGTTCTTCAAGTTCTCCGTCTGTCCAAGCGTAGGCCACTTCTTCTTTCTTGCCTTTTCCTTTGGACATCTTGTAAAGAGGCGGAAGGGCAATATAGACATGTCCCGCCTCAACTAGCGGACGCATGTAGCGGTAGAAAAATGTCAAGAGTAAAGTCTGAATGTGGGCACCGTCTGTATCCGCATCGGTCATGATAATGATCTTGTCATAGTTGGCATCTTCAAGGGAGAAGTCTGCTCCGACACCCGCACCAATGGTATAAATCATGGTGTTGATTTCCTCATTTTTAAGGATATCCGCCATCTTGGCCTTGGCTGTGTTGATAACCTTACCACGAAGAGGCAAGATAGCTTGGAACTTGCGGTCACGACCTTGCTTGGCAGAACCACCGGCAGAATCCCCCTCGACTAGATAGAGTTCATTCTTAGCTGGATTCTTGGACTGGGCAGGTGTTAATTTCCCTGACAACAGGCCCTTGTCTTTTTTATTTTTCTTACCATTTCGGCTCTCATCACGCGCCTTACGTGCCGCTTCACGAGCGTCACGGGCCTTGATAGCCTTGCGAATGAGATTAGAAGCCAATTCCCCATTTTCCATAAGGAAGAAGGTCAACTTATCCGCCACAATGCCATCCACAACCGGACGAGCAAGTGGACTTCCTAGTTTGTCCTTGGTCTGGCCTTCAAACTGGAGGTGTTCTTCTGGAACCAAGATAGAAAGAACGGCCGCTAGTCCCTCACGATAGTCTGACCCTTCAAGGTTTTTATCTTTTTCCTTGAGAAGACCTGTCTTACGCGCATAGTCATTCATGACCTTAGTGATAGCAGACTTGAGTCCTGTCTCATGCGTTCCACCGTCTTTAGTACGAACGTTATTAACAAAGGATAGAATGTTATCTGAAAATCCATCATTGTACTGGAGAGCCACTTCCACTTGGAAACCATTATCTTCTCCTTCAAAGTAAAGAACTGGCGTTAAGGTCTCCTTGTCTTCGTTAAGATAAGAAACAAAGTCCTGCACCCCATTTTCATAGTGAAACTCGATCGCTTCATCTGTTCGCTCGTCCGTCAAGGACAAGGTCACATTTTTCAAGAGAAAGGCTGATTCATTAAGACGCTCTGAGATGGTATTGTACTTGAAATCTGTCGTAGAGAAGATCGTCGCATCAGGCATAAAAGTAACCTTGGTACCTGTTTTAGACTTGGGTGCTGTACCGATTTTCTTCAGAGTCGTGACAGGTTTTCCACCATTTTCAAAACGTTGCTTGTAGATTGCACCATCGCGAGTGATTTCAACTTCTAGCCAACTTGAAAGAGCGTTAACAACGGAAGAACCCACCCCGTGGAGACCACCAGATGTCTTGTAGCCACCCTGACCGAATTTCCCTCCGGCGTGAAGAATGGTAAAGATAACCTCAACTGTTGGGATTCCCATAGCGTGCATTCCAGTCGGCATCCCACGTCCGTGGTCTTGAACCGTTAAACTGCCGTCTTTATTAATGGTCACATCAATACGGTCACCAAATCCAGACAAGGCTTCATCGACAGCATTATCGACGATTTCCCAGACTAGGTGGTGGAGCCCAGCGCCATCGGTCGATCCGATATACATCCCTGGACGTTTTCGGACCGCATCCAACCCTTCTAGCACCTGAATGGCATCATCATTATAATTGTTAATATTGATTTCCTTTTTTGACACAAGGAACCTCCTATTCGTTCATCTTTACTATTCTACAGGTTTTCCAAGGATTTTGCAAAATTTTTCTTTCTCCGGTGTGACAATTTCAGAAGAGATTCTCTGCCTTTCTTCTCCATTTCATGATATAATAGGAGTATGATTACAATAGTTTTATTAATCCTAGCTTATCTGCTGGGTTCGATTCCGTCTGGTCTCTGGATTGGACAAGTATTCTTTCAAATCAATCTGCGCGAGCATGGTTCTGGTAACACTGGAACGACCAATACCTTCCGCATTTTAGGCAAGAAAGCTGGTATGGCAACCTTTGTGATTGACTTTTTCAAAGGAACCCTAGCAACACTGCTTCCGATTATGTTTCATCTTCAAGGAGTTTCGCCTCTCATCTTTGGACTTTTGGCTGTCATTGGACATACCTTCCCTATCTTTGCAGGATTTAAGGGAGGCAAGGCTGTCGCAACCAGTGCTGGAGTGGTTTTCGGATTTGCACCTGTCTTCTGTCTCTACCTTGCAGTTGTTTTCTTTGGAACCCTCTATCTTGGTAGTATGATTTCACTATCTAGTGTCACAGCATCTATCGCGGCTGTCATTGGAGTTTTACTCTTTCCACTTTTTGGTTTTATCTTGAGTCACTATGACCCTCTCTTCATTGCTATTATCCTAGCACTTGCTAGTTTGATTATCATTCGTCATAAGGATAATGTCGCTCGTATCAAAAACAAGACTGAAAATTTAGTCCCTTGGGGATTGAACCTAACCAATCAACATCCTAAAAAATAAAACGCCAGTTCATTCTGAACTGACGTTTTTTGTATGCTTATTTTGATTTGATATAGTTGATACCATCTGCTTTTGGTGCGACTGCTTTTCCAAAGAAGGCTGCCAAGACAAGAATTGTCAAAACATAAGGTGCGATTTGAAGATAAACCGCAGGCACTCCTTGTAGGAACGGCAATTGAGAACCGATAACAGCCAAACTTTGTGAAAGCCCAAAGAATAAACTAGAAAGCATGGCTCCGATTGGATTCCATTTTCCGAAAATCATCGCAGCAAGAGCGATAAATCCAGGTCCAACAATAGTTGTCACTGAGAAGTTAACTGAGATGGATTGAGCATAAATCGCTCCGCCAATTCCACCTAGGAAACCTGAAATAATAACCCCTAAATATCTCATTTTGTAGACATTGATTCCCAAAGTATCTGCTGCTTGAGGATGTTCACCGACAGAGCGGAGACGAAGACCAAATCGAGTCTTGAAGAGGATAAACCAAGCAAGGAAAGAGAAGGCAATGGCCAGATAACCAAGTAGACTAGTTGACTTGAAGAAGATATCACCAATCACTGGGATATTTGCCAAGAATGGGAAATCAAAGCGTCCAAAAGTCTGACTTAGGTTGTCGGTTTGTCCTTTGTTATAAAGTACTTTCACCAAGAAAACAGCCAAGGCTGGGGCCATCAAGTTCAATACCGTACCGCTGACAACATGGTCTGCACGGAAATGAACCGTCGCTGCTGCGTGTATGATAGAGAAGACACCACCAACCAATCCTGCAACTAGCAAGGATAACCAAGGAGTTGCTGCTCCAAATTGTTCTGCAAATTCAAGGTTAAAGACAACTCCAGAAAAGGCACCCATAACCATAATTCCTTCAAGACCGACGTTTACCACACCACCACGTTCAGAGAAAACACCACCTATACTTGTAAAGATGAGGGGTGCTGAGTAAATCAGCATAGAAGATACCAAGAGGGTGAGCAATGTTGTAATAGACATCTTTACTTACCTCCTTTAACTTGTTTTTTCGGTTTGACAAAGCGTTCGATAAGGTAATGAACACTGACAAAGAAGATAATAGACGCTGTTACAATGCTGACAAGCTCAGACGGTACCTGCGCCGCATTCATACCAGGGGCTCCAACTTGGAGAACACCAAATAAGAAGGCTGCAAATAGAATACCAATTGGTGAGTTGGCCGCAAGCAGACTAACCGCCATTCCGTTAAATCCGACAGCTAATGACGCCCCCTGAACATAAACGTTCTGGAAGGTTCCCAGACCTTCAACAGCTCCACCAAGACCTGCCAAGGCACCTGAGATAATCATTGAGAGGATAATCGTTCTTTTTGCAGAAATACCAGCATATTCTGAAGCATGTGGATTCAGACCAACCGCACGGATTTCAAAACCAAGAGTTGTTTTCTTGAGCATGAACCAAATAACTGCAACGGCAATGATGGCAAAGAAAATACCAATATTCATCCGCGAATTACCAGTCAACTCAGACAACCAAGGTGTCTGATAGGTTGCATTAGCCCCAACACGAATGGTCGAATCTGTACTTTGCATAAAGTCTTTAGGGAAGGCATGGATAAAGGCATTTCCTACATACAATACAATGTAGTTCATCATGATGGTCACAATGACCTCTGACGTCCCTAGATAGGCTCTCAGAATACCCGGAATCGCGCCGACAATTCCACCAGCAATCAAGGCAATCGCGATGGTTGCTAGAATCATCAAGGGACGCGGCATATCTGGATGCGACAGGGCAAACCAACCACTGAGAATCCAACCCGCCAAAGCCTGACCAGGAAGCCCGACGTTAAAGAAACCTGCTCGACTGGCAACGGCAAAACCAAGACCAATCAAGACCAATGGCCCCATAGCACGGAAGATTTCTCCAATTCCACGCAGGCTACCAAAGGCTGTATAGAACAATTCTTCATAGCCCCAAATAGCATCATAACCAAAGATCCACATGACAATGGCTCCGAGTAAAATTCCTAGGAATACAGAAATCAAGGGAACCGAAATTTGTTGTAATTTTTTAGACATCACTCTTCTCCTTTCCCAAGTTTCCACCAGCCATCAAGACACCAAGTTCTTGTTTATTGGTTGTTTCTGGTGATACAATACCTTGAATCTTACCATCGTGGATAACGGCAATACGGTCTGAAACGTTTAAAATCTCATCCAATTCAAAGCTGACAACAAGGACAGCCTTCCCGTTATCACGCTCTTCAATCAAGCGTTTGTGGATATATTCAATGGCACCGACATCCAAACCACGAGTTGGTTGGCTGACGATAAGGAGATCAGGATCTCGATCAATTTCACGAGCAATAATTGCTTTTTGTTGATTTCCTCCTGAGAGTGCAGCTGCAGGAACAAATTCACTGGCAGCGCGAACATCAAACTCTTCCATTAACTTTTTAGCATAAGAAGTAATATTTGAATAGTTCAAAATTCCATTTTTACTATGTGGTTCTTTGTAGTAGGTTTGAAGGGCAATATTTTCAGAAATCATCATTTCCAAAATCAAGCCATCACGGTGACGGTCTTCTGGAACGTGCCCAACACTCAACTCTGTAATTTGTCGTGGGTGCAAGCCTACAATTGAATCTCCTTTTAGCTCAATGCTACCAGATTCAACCTTGCGAAGACCTGTAATGGCTTGAATGAGTTCAGACTGACCATTTCCATCAATCCCCGCAATCCCAACAATCTCTCCAGCACGAACATCTAAGGACAGATTTTTAACAGCTGGAACACCGCGGTTTTCATTGACCACCAAATCTTTGATTGACAAGACCACTTCTTTTGGTTGAGAAGCTTGCTTCTCTGTTTTAAAGGAAACAGAACGACCTACCATCATTTCTGCCAAATCAGCATTGGTAGCTCCTGCAATTTCGACGGTTTCAATTGATTTCCCACGACGAATAACTGTAACGCGGTCAGAAACTGCACGAATCTCATCCAACTTGTGGGTAATCAAGATAATTGATTTCCCTTCTTTGACAAGATTTTTCATAATAGCCATTAACTCATCAATTTCTGATGGAGTCAAGACAGCCGTTGGTTCGTCAAAGATAAGGATATCAGCTCCCCGATAAAGGGTTTTTAAAATTTCTACACGTTGTTGGGCTCCAACTGAGATATCAGCCACCTTAGCAGAAGGATCAACAGCTAAGCCGTAACGTTCAGAAAGAGCCTTGATTTCTTTGCTAGCTCCAGTGATATCTAGCACACCATTTTTAGTCAATTCACTACCTAAAATGATGTTTTCAGCCACTGTGAAGGCTTCTACCAACATAAAGTGCTGGTGAACCATTCCGATTCCCAAGCTAGCTGCTTTAGATGGTGAGTCGAGGTTGACAACTTGACCGTTGACCACAATTTCACCACTGGTTGGTTCAAGAAGCCCTGCTAACATGTTCATTAGCGTGGACTTTCCAGCCCCATTTTCTCCTAAAAGTGCATGAATTTCACCTTTTCGTAGGTGCAGGTTGATTTTGTCGTTGGCAACAAATTCACCAAACACCTTGGTAATATCACGCATCTCAATGACATTTTCTTGTGCCATGTGCTCTTCCTTTCAGAGTCTTATTTTATTTCAATAAAACTTGCTAGTTTATCTAGTAGCAAGCTTTACTGAGACAAAATGACTTTGTCTCAACTCTTAAAAAAGCGGCCGAGGGCCGCTTCCTAAGAAATGACTTCCATCCATTATTTTTCAGGAACTTTTACGCTTCCATCAAGGATTTTAGCTTTAGCATCTTCGACAGCTTTTTTACCTTCTTCTGAAAGGTTTGTTACTGCCAAGTCAACCCCTTTATCTTTCAATGAGTAAACGATCACTTGACCGCCAGGGAATTCACCTTTTTCTGCTTTGTTAGCAATATCTTTTACAGTTGTACCAACTTGTTTCAAAGTAGATACAAGAACGAAGTTTGATTCTTTGCCATCTTTAGAAGTGTACTTACCTTCTGCTACTTGGTCACGATCAACACCGATAACCCAAACTTTTTCACTTTCAGAACGGCTTTCATTGAGTGATTTTGCTTCTGCAAAGACACCAGCACCTGTTCCACCTGCTGCTTGATAAACAACGTCTGCACCAGCTGCGTATTGTGCTGCTGCAATTGTTTTACCTTTAGCAGCATCACCAAATGAACCAGCATAGTCAACTTGTACTTTGATAGATGGATCTACTGACTCAACACCAGCTTTAAATCCAGCTGCAAAACGTGAGATAACTTCAGACTCAATACCACCTACAAAACCAACTTGTTTTGTTTTTGTTGTTTTGGCTGCTGCAACACCTGCAAGGTAAGCAGCTTCGTTATCAGCAAACGTTACGCTAGCAACATTCTTTTGATCTTTAATCACATCATCAATCAAGACATAGTTCAAATCAGAGTGGTCTTTTGCTGCTTCTTCAACCGCATTGTGAAGGGCAAAACCAACACCGAAGATTAGGTTGTAACTTCCAGCCGCTTGTTGCAAGTTGTTAGCATAGTCAGCTTCACTTGTTGATTGGAAGTAAGTGAAACCTTTATCTTTTGAAAGATTATGTTCTTTACCCCAGTCTTGCAAACCTTCCCAAGCTGATTGGTTGAATGATTTGTCATCAACACCACCAGTATCAGTGACGATTGCTGCTTTTGTCTTCACGTCAGAAGATGAAGCTGCGTTACGAGAAGAGCGGTTACCACATGCAGCAAGTCCAACTGCTGCCACTGCAACTAGACCAAGGCCTAGCCATTGTTTCTTGTTCATTACTGAACCTCCTAAATAAGATGTGCAACGATGTTGCAAGTATGGATTGGTTGGCCACAAGGACCGTGCCACTCAGAGAGCGACTCAGACTAGTTTAAGTCTGTAAAAGAGTATGGAAGTAACTCCCCGACCGTCATCTCGACCGTCGATTTATCTTTTGCGACTAAGGTCACTTTTAGATCTTGTTCAAAAAATTCAGCCATCACTTGGCGACAAGCACCACATGGCGAAATTGGTTTTTCAGTCTGACCATAGACAATCAATTCTGAAAATTCTCTTTGGCCTTCAGAAACTGCTTTAAAAATCGCTGTACGTTCTCCACAGTTAGTCAAAGAATAACTAGCATTCTCAATATTGACACCTGTATAAGAGCTACCATCTTTCGCCACTAAAACTGCTCCGATAGGAAAGTGAGAATAGGGCACATAGGCTTTCTTGCTGGTTTCAATTGCTAGTTCAATCAACTCAGTAGTCGCCATCAGCCAATTCTCCTTTTAAAATGGCTACCCCAGCTGACGTTCCGATACGGGTCGCCCCTGCTTCCACAAAGGCAAGAGCATCTGCATAAGAACGAGCTCCACCTGCAGCCTTGACTCCCATATCAGGTCCAACTGTTTCACGCATTAATCTAACATCTGCTACTGTCGCACCACCAGTTGAAAAGCCAGTAGATGTTTTAACAAAATCAGCTCCTGCTTTTTGGGCTAATTGGCAAGCCACAACTTTTTCTTGGTCTGTCAGAAGGCAAGCTTCAATAATGACTTTCACTAACTTGTCACCACTTGCTTCTACTACTGCGCGAATATCCGACTCAACCAAATCAAGATTACCTGTTTTGAGAGCTCCAACATTAATCACCATATCAATCTCATCTGCACCATTTTGGATAGCTTCCTTGGTTTCAAATGATTTCACGGCTGAAGTTGTTGCTCCCAAGGGGAAACCAACTACTGTGCAGACCTTGACATCTGTGCCTTCAAGCCCTTTTTTAGCATGTTCAACCCAGGTCGGATTAACGCAAACACTGGCAAAATCATACTCTCTAGCTTCAGACAACAAACAATCAATTTGATTTACTGTCGCATCTTGTTTCAAAAGTGTATGATCGATATATTTATTTAATTTCATATTCGGATTCTCCTGCAGTTTATGAGATGATTTCTATAATTTCTCGTAAACTTTGCACACTATCATTTATTTTAACATATTTTTGAAAATCTGTAACTAGCTGAGAAGAAATTTTTCCATTTGTATATACTTTTGCAACAATTTCTCCCTTTTGAACGGAATCTCCAACTTTCTTTTCAAAAACAATTCCTGTTTCATAGTCCAAGGCATCAGACTTAACTGCACGGCCTGCCCCCAGTCTCATAGCATAAAGCCCAAATTCCATAGCTGGAAGAGCTGAAATGACACCCGTTTCCTGAGCAGGGATTTCCACCACATGGGCAACATTTACAGGACGATAGAGGTCTTCCAAGTCTCCACCTTGGGCTTGGACCATCTCCTCAAACTTAGCCAGTGCCTTACCATTCTCAAGATGTTGGCGAACTTCTTCAACTGTCTTGTTAACATTTGCCAGGCCAAGCATAATTTGAGCCAATTCGCATATAAAATGGGTAATATCCTGACGGCCTTGACCTTGTAAAATCTCCAGTGCTTCAAGAATTTCGAGGCGATTTCCAATCGCTCGTCCCAAGGGCTGGCTCATATCCGTAATGACTGCTACCGTTTTTCTACCAACTGCCTTACCAAGTTCCACCATGGTTTGAGCCAATTCACGCGCCTCATCAACCGTCTTCATGAAGGCCCCCTCACCGACAGTCACGTCTAGCAAAATAGCATCCGCCCCTGCTGCAATTTTCTTGCTCATGACAGAACTGGCAATCAAAGGAATCGTGTCAACAGTTGCGGTCACATCACGAAGGGCATAGAGAAGCTTATCTGCTTTGACAAGCTGGTCTGATTGCCCAATGACAGATACACCAATATCCTGAACTTGATGAATGAAATCCTCTTGACTACGTTCTACTTGATAGCCCTTGATTGATTCTAATTTATCAATCGTTCCACCCGTATGGCCGAGACCACGACCACTCATTTTCGCGACTGGAACTCCAAAACTCGCTACTAAAGGAGCTAAAATCAAGGTCACCTTGTCACCAACACCACCCGTAGAATGCTTGTCAACCTTAACCCCATCAATAGCTGATAAATCAAACTCTTGCCCTGTCTGAACCATTTTCATGGTCAAATCAGATATTTCTCGAGTCGTCATTCCTTTGAAATAAACAGCCATAGCAAAGGCAGACATCTGATAATCAGGGACAGTTCCTGACACATAGCCTTCAACTAGCCATTCAATTTCACTCGAAGTCAGTTCTTGACCATCTCGTTTTTTTTGGATTAAATCAACTGCTCTCATTCTTTCACACTTCTAAGGATATAATATCCCTTATCTTTTTTGACGATTTCACAATTGCCAAACACTTCCTCCATCTTTGACTTGGCGCTTGGAGCCCCTTGTTTTTTCTGGATAACGATTGTTAAATCTCCACCAGTTTCCAAGAAATCTTTACTTTTCTCAATGATTTCATGAACCACTTGCTTGCCCGCACGGATAGGAGGATTTGAAATGACATGGTCAAATGTGCCTTCAACTTGTTCATAGATGTTGGACTGGAAAATCGTCGCTTCTACTTTATTTCGTTCAGCATTTTGTCGCGCCAAATCCAAGGCACGATTATTGATATCAACCATGGTCGCCTGAACCCCATAAGCCTTAGCCAAGGATAAGCCCAAAGGCCCATAACCACACCCTACATCAAGGACAGTCTCTCCTTGGTTGACCTCTAGACACTTGAGCAAGAGTTGACTGCCCAAAGTCAACCATTTTCTTGCTAAAAACACCCGCATCCGTCAAAAAGGTCATTTTTTCTCCCAATAAGTCCACTCTCAACTCATGAATGTCGTGAGCAGCGTCAGGATTTTCTGCATAATACATTTTACTCATGAAACTATTTTACCATAATTTGACTTAAATTGTAAATCGTTTACAAATTGATAATAAAACGAAAAAGACTGAAGAAAGCTAGTAAGTAAAACATTTTCTTCAATCTCTTTAAACACTTATAAATAATAAGCCATTTAGAACTAGAAATATCATAATTAGGATATAACAAAATGTTTATCATCTATAATTAGGCGCATTCTTATTACTATTGCTTAACCTTCAGATACTTAATTATCAACAAAATTCCCAACAGGATGTTTAGATAAAAGCCCAACTGATACGTTTTTGTCAGGATTTCCCAACTTGTCCAAAGTCGTACCAAATCTTCTAGCGACATGCGGAAGAAATAACCCTCTGTAGCAATCCATAGAACTAAAAAGAAATAACTACCAGCAGCAAGCCATTTCGTCCACCGTTTTTTTAGTAGGCAAGCAATCAAGAGCGAACAGATAAAGATAGCTGTTACAATAGCATGTTCCATCAAAAAAGTAAAACCGTAATAGATTTCCACAAAGCGTCTACCATTATCCGCATTCGCCCCTTTTATAAAAGGTAGTGCAAAACTTAAAATAAAACAGAGTTCCAGTATATAACTTTTTAAGATTTTCATAGTACACCTCCTATAAATTGTGAATCCCAAAGCCCCCTTTATTGGCTTATAAGTCAGGAGAAAGTAGCTCCTACCTCATCAATAAATTGGTCAACCCTATCTACTTCTATTATACGATATTGGTTTACTATCATCAAGAAACCGCTTTATTTTTTTAGCTTTTTATGGTATGATAAACAAAATATCTAGGGGAAAACAAATGACCAACGAATTTTTACATTTTGAAAAAATCAGCCGCCAGACTTGGCAATCGTTACATAGAAAAACCACACCTCCTTTGACAGAAGAGGAATTAGAATCCATCAAGAGTTTTAATGACCAGATTAGCTTGCAGGATGTTACCGATGTCTATCTCCCCCTAGCCCATCTCATCCAGATTTACAAGCGTACCAAGGATGATTTGGCCTTTTCAAAAGGGATTTTCCTTCAACGTGAAAGTAAATCCCAGCCTTTTATCATTGGGGTTTCTGGGAGTGTTGCCGTTGGAAAATCCACAACCAGTCGCCTACTTCAAATCCTACTGTCCCGTACCCTTACAGATGCTAGGGTTGAGTTGGTAACAACTGACGGCTTTCTCTATCCCAACCAGATCTTGATTGAACAAGGGATTTTAAATCGCAAGGGATTTCCTGAAAGCTATGATATGGAAGCTCTTCTCAACTTCCTGGATCACATCAAAAATGGACAAGATGTAGATATTCCTGTCTATTCTCATGAAGTCTACGACATCGTACCCGAGGAAAAGCAAAGCGTCAAAGCTGCTGATTTTGTCATTGTTGAAGGAATAAATGTCTTTCAAAATCCACAAAACGAGCGTCTCTACATTACTGACTTCTTTGACTTTTCCATCTATGTCGATGCTGCAGTCGATGACATCGAGAGTTGGTATCTGGACCGTTTCTTGAAAATGCTGAGCCTAGCCCAAAACGATCCTGATAGCTACTATTATCGTTTTACACAAATGCCGATTGGGGAAGTGGAATCCTTTGCCCATCAGGTCTGGACCAGTATCAATCTCACAAATCTACAAAATTATATTGAACCAACCAGAAACCGTGCGGAAGTGATTCTGCATAAAACAAAGAACCATGAAATCGATGAAATTTACTTAAAAAAGTAATTTTCCCTTGTCAAAACGTAAGTTTTCAGATATAATGGTATAGTTAGTAAATATGGAGGTAAGAACATTGGCAAACATTAAATCAGCTATCAAACGCGCTGAATTGAACGTTAAACAAAACGAAAAGAACTCAGCTCAAAAATCAGCTATGCGTACTGCTATCAAAGCTTTCGAAGCAAACCCATCTGAAGAACTTTTCCGTGCTGCTAGCTCAGCTATCGATAAAGCAGAAACTAAAGGTTTGATTCACAAAAACAAAGCAAGCCGCGACAAAGCTCGTCTTTCAGCTAAACTTGCTAAATAAGAAACAGTCCATAGAGGCTGTTTTTTTGTCCTCAAATAGGAAAAGGTAGAAAATGAAAATTGCAATTATCGGATATTCTGGTGCTGGTAAGTCAACTCTAGCAGAAAAGTTGTCTCACTACTACTCCATCCCAAAACTTCACATGGACACACTCCAATTTCAACCTGGTTGGCAAGACAGTGACCGCGGATGGATGTTGACCGAGATGAAAAACTTTCTCACAAAGAATGAATCTTGGGTTATCGATGGTAATTATTCTTGGTGCTATTACGAAGAAAGAATGCAGGAAGCTGACCAAATCATCTTTCTTAATTTTTCTCCATTGACCTGTCTCTTTCGAGCATTTAAGCGTTACATTACATATCGGGGCAAGGTCAGAGAAAGTATGGCAGAAGGTTGTCGAGAACAATTTAATTGGGAGTTTATTCGATGGATTCTCTGGGATGGACGAACTAAAGCTCAAAGAAAAAATTACCAAAAACTTTGCCAAGAATACTCACATAAAGTCACTATTCTTCGAAATCAAAGAGAGCTAGATCAATTTCTAGATAAGAAAAGGAAGTCCTCCAATTCATAAAGAAGGGCTTCCTTTTTTAGATATAATTACTCTGCAATCAAGGTTTCTAATCCAACCTTCATCATATCTGTGAAGGTATTTTGGCGTTCTTCTGCAGTCGTGTCTTCATCTGGATTGACCAAACTATCAGAGATAGTCATGATAGCAAGGGCATCAACGTGATGTTGGGCAGCCAAATAGTAGAGAGCTGCTGCTTCCATTTCCACAGCCTTGACTCCCCATTTACCAAGCTCGATATTCTTTTCAAAGTAGTTTGAGTAAAAGACATCAGAAGACAAAACGTTCCCAACGTGGGTGGTCATACCAAGTTCTTTGGCGATATGGTAGGCCTTGTCCAGCAAATCAAAGCTAGCGATTTGCGGGAAATCGTACTGTGGCCAGTCATTGCGGATGATGTTAGAGTTGGTTGCAGCTGCTTGCGCCAAAACCAATTCACGGACGTGAACATCTTCATTCAATGAACCTGCTGTTCCCACACGGATCAATTTTTTCACACCGTAGTCAACAATCAACTCACGCGCATAAATCGAAATCGATGGCATTCCCATCCCAGTTCCCATGACAGAGACACGGTGGCCCTTGTAAGTACCAGTATAACCAAACATGTTACGCACTTCGTTAAAACAAATAGCATCTTCAAGGAAATTCTCCGCAATAAACTTAGCACGAAGAGGATCCCCAGGAAGAAGAATTTTATCAGCAATTTCACCCTGCTGAGCAGCAATATGGATAGACATAATATAAGATACCAAACCCGTCAAAAAACAAAGGGAAAATAGGAGTTGGGTGCAGTGAGCGATGCTCGCTAGACCAACTATCTTTTTCCCACTGCTTTTAGGGTGGGTTCAATTCCTTTCTTTCTTAATTTTGATGATATTGAGAAGATTAGACCGGCTTCAATTCAAAGCAGAACTCCCCTTCTCTTCTGAATTTTTAGAAAAGTTTTCCGTTCGTGTTCAAATTAGAACACGCGCTCTACCTTTCTTTTTTTATTTTTATATTTCATAGCTAGGAAAAATCGGATTCAATCAAGATTCCAATAGGCCTACTACATTTTTATTTAAAACAGTTATAAATAAATTGAGAGTTTTTTTAATCTTTTAAATCAAATCATTGACTAGAAGAAATGGGCATTTCCTACCTAATTACTTTACTCTTTGACTTCTGACACAGTATGCTAGTCCAAGGAAAGCGGTCTAGCATTTTTGCAAGTTCATAGGCTAAAACAGCTGTTACTAAGAGATACGGAAGAGAATCTATACCTAGCCCAGTGAAACCTATAACTAATCCGGTTGCAGAAATGGGCGCCCTCAAGGTCACAGACAAAAAGCAAACCGATCCCAAAAGTAAAATGCTTGGCTGGCTATCTCCACCTAGAATCATTCCAAAGAGAGCAGCTCCAGCCATCCCCAAGGCAAAAGATGGCGTAAGTGTACCACCATAGGCCCCTGCCCACAGAGTAATAAGAACGACCAGTGCTTTTAGGATAAATAAGAGGAATACTGTTTTGCCATTGCTACAATTCAATACTTCCTGAGACATCATACGTCCATTTCCAAGTAGATGTGGAAAATAACTTGCTAATCCAATAAGAAAAAGAAAAGCTGAGGACAATGTTAGAAGTATTCGTTTATCTTTTATCCTTTTTGAAGACGCTGCCTTACTTAAGCGACCAAAAAGCCAAGCTAGTGGGGTTAAGAAAAGAAGTAATAAGGGAATAATCCATATTTGCTTTAATGACCATGTGATGGCTGGAATCTGGTAGAGAGCCTGATCTGAAATAACCCAGCCTGCTATATAGGTTGAGACATAGGTAGTCAAACCGACTAAGACAAATCGTTTAATAGATAGATCAATTCCTAAGGTTTCAAAAACAAAGAAGACACTTGTTAATGGAACCTGATAAACAGCCGCTAAACCAGCACCAGCACCACAAGCAAGGAGAAAGATGCGATCCTTCTTAGAGAGAGAACATATTTTTCCAATTGGTCCTGCAAATAGAGTTCCAATCTCTCGTGGCGCAGCTTCTTTGCCAATAGGCGCTCCCCCTCCAACTGCAATGATCTGCCAAATTGAATGAAATAGCTGTTTTAGAAAATGAAGCTTGTATTGTGAAGTCTCATCCTTCATCTGAGCTTTGATGGAATAAATCTTCGACCCTTTTTGCAAGAAATACCAGACCAAGGATGAGCCAAGACCCACCATCATTAAACTTAGTCCTATCCGTGAAGAGGAAACTCCATCTGTCAAAAATCCACTATGATGCTCTGACTGACCAAAAGCTAGCTCCTCCACCATCTCTAATAGATAATGGAGAAAAATACCAGATAAACCCGAAACTATTCCTTGCAGAATTACTGCTAGGAAAAATCTAAAATTATAAGGGATTTTTCGAAAAATACTCCTCAATTCTATTAACATGATTACAATTCTGCAAGAATCGCTTTAAGCAAACCTTTGAAGTCGCCTTTAACACGTTCAGTCACTTCTACAACTTCTTCGTGGTTGAGTTCTTCTTGGAATCCAGCTGCAAAGTTAGTAATACATGAAATTCCTAGAACTTTCAAGCCTGAGTGGGCTGCCACAATAACTTCAGGAACAGTAGACATACCAACCGCATCTGCTCCCAGTGTCTTATAAGCACGGATTTCTGCTGGTGTTTCATAAGTTGGACCAGTAACACCAATATAGACACCTTCGTCAAGCTTGATACCAAGTTTTTTAGCCACTTCATGGGCAGTAGCACGATATTCTGGTGTGTAGGCTTTAGACATATCTGGGAAACGAGGACCAAATTCATCCAAGTTTTCACCCATCAATGGGTTTTGACCTGTCATGTTGATATGGTCTGAGATAGCCATCAAAGTACCAGGCCCATATCCAATACCGCCAGCTGCATTGGTTACAATGACACCTTCACATCCGAGTACTTTCATCACACGAACTGGGAAAGTCACGACCTCAAGAGGATTGCCTTCGTAGAAATGGAAACGACCTTGAAGAGCCAAGACCTTACGACCTGCAAGTTCTCCATATACCAATTTCCCAGCGTGTCCGACTACTGTAGAACGGCCCCAGTTTGGGATATCTGCATAATCTACTACAACTGGATTTTCGATTTCTTCTGCCAATTCTCCAAGTCCTGATCCAAGGATTAGACCGAACTCAGGCGCTAGGATACCCTTTTCTTTCAGGAAGGCAGCAGTTTCATTGATTTTATCTAAAAATGTCATTGTATGTCTCCTTTATTATTTTTTAGCATTTGACCGATTTTGTCGAAAGTTTTAGCATTACGAATGGTGATGTTGCGATAAAAAGGCATCTTGAGTAAGTATTTGTGATAGGCAGTTGCATAGTAGGATTCCTCAGAGAATTTCCCCCAGAAAATCCCAAGTCTTCCAAAATGAACGATTTCATCTTTCAATTCCAAACTTTCAACTGTCTCAATGACTTGAACAACATCCAATCCCTCAGTGTAAAAGAGGAAATCCTTTCGTGCCAAATCTTTGATCCACCAATCTGGCAGATTATTCAGCTCTTCTTCATAATCTTCCTGACTCAGCAAAGAAAAGCTCTGAATAAATGGATAATGGATTTCAAAGAAAGACTCTAACTTTTCAACCAATTGGGCTTTGGGATCTGTCGAAGTAAAGAAAATATTGCCACTGTTGATGTAGGTTTCAACCTTTCCCAGTCCCAACTCTGTCAATTCTTGACGAAGTTGCGCCATGACAACCTTATTCTTCCCACCGACATTAATGCCCCGAACAAGTAAAGCATATCGCGTCATCTTATACCAATTTACCTAAGAAACTTTCCCCAATCATGGCAGTTTCAACACCAAAGTTATCCGCAACTGTCGCTGAGATATCTGCAAAATGTCCGACTGGTAGCAAACCGTTCCCTTTAAAGGCAGGGCTGTAGGCCAACAATGGAATATATTCACGAGTGTGGTCTGTTCCTGCATACGTTGGGTCATTTCCATGGTCCGCAGTAATCAAGAGAAGGTCGTTCTCTCTCATGGCTGCGATAATTTCAGGTAAGCGTTCATCAAACTCATGCAAGCAATCACGGTAGCCGTGAGCATTACGACGGTGGCCGTAAAGGGCATCAAAGTCCACCAAGTTTGTGAAGGAGAATCCTTTTTCAAACTCAGCAAGGCCCATGGTCTTCAAGAGTGTATCAATTCCGTGGCTATTTGACTTATTGTGTCCCATATCATGGTTGATACCCGCACCGTTAAAGATATCATTGATTTTACCAACAGCATAAGTATCGATACCAGCTTCATTGAGTTTATCCAAAACAGTTGGTGCAAATGGAGATACGGCCAAGTCACGACGATTTGCTGTACGAGTGAAGTTACCTGGTTCACCTACATAAGGACGGGCAATGATGCGACCTAGAAGGGCTGGGCGCTCAAGGGTAATCGAACGAGCGTATTCACAGATACGATACAATTCATCCAGAGGAATGATGTCTTCGTGGGCAGCAATTTGCAAAACAGGGTCAGCTGAAGTATAGATAATCAACTCCCCAGTTTCCATCTGGCGTGGTCCAAAGTCATCGATAACGGCTGTACCTGAGTAAGGTTTGTTAGCTTCACGAATGACCTTGCGTCCTGAGAATTCTTCAATTTTTGTCAAGATTTCTTCTGGGAATCCATTCCAGAAAGTATCGAAAGGTTCTGTAATGTTAAGGCCCATGATTTCCCAGTGTCCAGTCATGGTATCCTTACCAAGAGATACTTCTTCCAATTTTGTTGCATATCCTGTTGGATTGCTTTCAGCTGGAACAGTCTTAAGAGGAGTTTCTCGAGGAATATTTCCAAGACCAATTTTAGCCATGTTTGGGACATTCAAACCAACTGCTTTTGAAATGTGTCCTAATGTGTCAGAAGCTCCATCTGGAACCCCTGCATTGACAAAGTTATTGGCATCTGGTGCAGCACCGATTCCTACAGAATCTAGTACCACCAAGTGAATACGATTAAATTTTGACATAATGTGTCTCCTTATTATGTTGATTAGTTTGCTTTTGTTGAAGTTAAAATCTGAACCCCATCTCGTCCAGCAACGATGACCTTATCCACCATTTGGTTGAATAAGCCGTGCTCTACAACACCAACGATATGGTCCAATTCTTGCCCGAAGGCAATTGGATCTTCAATGACATCCAAGGCAAGGTCAATGATAAAGTTCTGCATATCGGTCACAAAACGTTGGCCATCTTTTTCACGGAAACTTGGTTTGTAGCCAGCTCGTTCAAAACGACGAAAGACCTGTTCTGCGCCATACTGAACCACTTCTACTGGCAATTTAAAAGCACCCAGTTTCTCGACTAGCTTGCTTTCATCCACTACCCAAATATATTCTTTTGAGGGCGTTGCTACAACCTTCTCCATCAGAAGGGCACCACCACCGCCTTTGATTCCGTTAAACCGGCTATCCACTTCATCCGCTCCATCAACCGTCACATCGACAACATCTACTTGGTCAATAGACTTGAGCGGGATATTAAGCCCTTCAGCCTGTTTACTAGTCACACTAGAAGTCGTTACAGCTGTAATCTGTAACCCTTCTTCCTTAATCCGACGACCAATTTCTTCTACAAAATAATAGGCAGTAGACCCCGTTCCTAGTCCGACTACCATTCCATCCTTGACAAACTCAGCAGCCTTGATACCTGCCATTTTTTTCAGATTTTCCACTCAAACACCTCCATTAAAGAGCTAACTTTATTATAACATGTATCACTTTTTATTTCATGGATACACTGAAAAAAACCGAACATTTTTATTTTTATGTCCACCTTGTTTTGGTAGTTAGAATATTAGCCAAAAGTAGCAACAGTTGATTTTTTATCATAAAGATGATTAAATAGTTAAGTAAAGAAAAGGAGAAATAAGATGAACCCATTAGATTTGTTTAACCAAGTAAAAGAATTAATCGAAACAAAAGATTTCGAAGCGGCAAAAACATTTGTTGCAGAAAATCAAGAACAGCTTGGAGAATACTTCTCCCAAGCTCAGCAGTTAATTTCTGGTTCTGAAGGTCTAGATGGCCTCGTTGGAAAGATTAAAGGATTTTTCTAAAAATATAAAGGCGCCTGAAACGATCAGGTGCCTTTTTGAGATATTTTTTTCATTATTTTGAGAAGATGACTACTGATTTCCGTCGGCAAGACCACATAATGTTCTTGAGATAGTTCTTGGGCTATGGCTGAATGAAGATGGGTTGCTACTGCCACACGTTCGTAGAGACTGGCCTGTCGAAATTGGCCTACAAATCCTGCAATCATCCCAGCCAGAGTATCTCCCATTCCCCCAGTCGCCTGATAGGGACCACCAACCTGTAACTGGTAATAATCAGATTGGCCAACTTGCCAAATACGAGTAGCTGAACTTTTTTCAACTAAAATCGTTCCTTGAGGGAAGGAAGTCAGGGCACTAGCCGTTGCAGCTTCGCTTTGATTTTCAATAGCAATACCAGACAGCTTTTCCCATTCTTTTTGGTGGGGAGTTAGGATAAGCTGGTTAGACGGAAATGACAAACTTGTCCTAGCAAGAATAGTCAAAGCACCTCCATCTACAATCAAAATCTGATTCTGTCTTAAGCTAGCAAAGACCTGTTTTACTAAATCTTCTCCAAAAACATCATCTCGTAAACCAGGCCCCAGCAAGACAACTTCTGCCTTCTCCAATTGCTCTTGTAACAATTGCTGGTCTTGCAGAGAAAAGGCCATAGCCTCAGGTAAATGGCTGTGCAGAGCAGGGATATTTTCCCTATCCGTTCCAACGGTCACCAATCCTGCACCGCTTTTTACAGCTGCCAAAGCAGCCATGATAATAGCACCACCATAAGGATAGGTCCCACCCAGCAACAGCAGACGACCGTAATTTCCTTTATGACTTGTACGAGAACGTTCAATAATGACTTTTTCTAATAATGCTTGCTCAATCACTCTCATCGTTTTTCCTCAACTATCCTTTATCTGATTGTTTTAAAACAACTTGATAGACTTTCTTAGTCCACTCTTCTAAGTCTTCTCCAGCATAGTCAAGATAATACACCCTATCTTGTATTTTGGTTGGAATAATATTTTCAAATTGGCTCTTATTATGAGTTGGAATAATGCAAATATACAACTCACTTAATAAATTAAGCATGTCCTTAATTTTTACAGCATGGTAACCATCAAAAATATAACCAGGAACTTTAATCAAATCTGTATAGATAAAATGAAAACTTACTCCAGGAATAAACTTGTCTTGTAATTCTTTCTCTGAAGGAGCTCGACCTAATAAACGCTCCATCGCCAATCGATAACCAGAACTTGTATTTGACCACCCTAACATGACATAGTCAAAATAATCTATCGGATCAGATGCAGCATTTCGACTATCCAAAACCAACTCCTCAGCATCTCGCCCAAAGGCTTTCACAGCAGATAAAAGACGACCAGTTTTAAAAATAGAAATCGCTGCATCTATAGTCGTAGTATGACTACAGTAGTCTGAAGTCACTAACCTCTTATGTAGGTCATAAGTCGAGGCTACTCTTTTATCTGTAGGAGTAAATGGTGGCAGAAAGGGATGCTGACAGATGTAATCTAAAATTTCTTTTTTTAAACAAGAATCAGCACACTCAATACTTGTTTGACGTTTATGAAGTTTTTCGTAAGCTATAAATTTAGCAATTTTTTCTAATTCCCACTCTTGAATATTTGGATAATCAATTAGTGCTAAGTAGTATATTCCATCCCATTGTAAACTATATTCCCCATTATAAATTTTTAAAATCATCTAATCACCTCACTCCATTATACAACAAAAAGGAGGCACATACCTCCTTTTATAAACTTATTTCTAAAATTTAATATTCATTTCTGCCATTTTAGATATAGCTATAGAAAATACACTTTTCTCAGAAAATTTTTCTCTTATTTTCTATCCAATGTCCGAATCGCTGCCTGATAAGTTTGCTCCATCAGCATGGTAATGGTCATAGGACCGACACCTCCAGGGACTGGCGTGATATGGCTAGCAAGTGGGGCAACCGCTTCATAATCCACATCTCCACAAAGCTTACCATTTTCATCGCGATTCATCCCAACGTCAATGACAACCGCACCTGGTTTGACAAAGTTAGCAGTTACAAACTTGGCACGACCGATTGCAACAACCAGAATATCTGCTTTAGCAGCCACCTTGGCAAGATTATGAGTCCGTGAGTGAGTCAAGGTCACTGTTGCATTCTTGGCCACAAGAAGCTGAGCCATGGGTTTTCCAACGATATTGGAACGACCGATAACAACCGCATTTTTACCTTCTAATTCAATCCCATATTCATGAAACATTTCTATAATTCCTGCAGGCGTAGAAGGAATCATGACTGGATGACCAGACCAGAGGCGTCCCATGTTTAAGGGATGGAAACCATCCACATCCTTTTCTGGGTCAATGGCCAACAAAACTGCTTCTTCATCAATATGTTTTGGTAATGGTAACTGGACCAATATCCCATGCCAAGCTGAATCTTGATTGTATTTGGCAATCAAGTCTAACAATTCCTCTTGAGTAATGGTATCTGGAACTCGCACAACTTCACTACGGAATCCAGCCGCAAGGGCTGACCTCTCCTTGTTACGAACGTAGACTTGGCTGGCAGGGTTGTCCCCAACCAAAATCACTACCAAACCAGGTACTAGCCCCGTTTCTTCCTTTAATCTTTTAGTCTTTTCAGCCAGCTGTCCTTGTAACTTAGCTGCTAGAGCCTTCCCATCAATAATCTGTGTCATATCACTTCTCTTTTCTTTCAAATATCTTCCATTATACCAAAAACTGCTAATCCCCTCTAACACTTCTTTCCTAGGCTATCCTATAGTTTCAAACTATAAGAAAAAGCTCTAGTCGAGCTTTTCATTAATCTATACTTTATATGTAAAGTTAGCTACAAATAGCTCCACAAAACTAACTTATAAAACCTTACTCAAGAAGTCTTTAGTCCGTTGTTCTTGGGTTTGTTCAAAAATCTGTTCAGGTGTTCCATCTTCAACAACCACACCATCTGCCATAAAGATGACACGGTCTGCCACCTCACGAGCAAATCCCATTTCATGTGTTACGATAACCATGGTCATTCCTGACTTGGCTAAGTCTTGCATAACAGCCAACACCTCACCTACCATTTCAGGGTCCAGGGCTGAAGTTGGCTCGTCAAAGAGCAAAACATCCGGTTCCATGGCCAACCCACGCGCAATAGCAATTCGTTGTTGCTGGCCACCTGACAAACTCTGTGGGTAAGCATCTGCCTTATCTGGTAAGCCAACTTTTTCCAACAACTCTTGGGCTCTCTTCTCAGCAACTGCCTTGCTTTCACCTTTAGTCTTGATAGGTGACAAGGTGATATTTTCCATCACAGTCATATTAGGAAAGAGGTTAAATTGTTGGAAAACCATGCCCATCTTCTCACGCATGGCAAAGAGGTCATTCTTCTTGTCCGTAATATCGACTCCCTCAAAGATAACCTTCCCTTTGGTCGCTTCTTCTAACAAATTCATAGAGCGAAGCAAGGTAGATTTCCCGCTCCCTGAAGGACCGATGATAACGACAACTTCTCCTCTTTTAATCTCGAGGTTGATGCCCTTCAATACTTCATTCTTTCCAAATGATTTATGTAAATTTTCAATTTTTATCAAGGTTTCTGTCATTATTTCTTATCTCCTTGTCCCATACGTTTTTCAAAAGCTTTCAAGGCTACTGTCAAAATAGAGGTCATAATCAAGTAGTAAAAGGCTGCAAATAAAAGTGGTGTTAAAGGTAGATAGGTTGTTGTAGAAACTGTTGTAGCCCCGTTCCACAACTCCATAACACCAATAGCTGATAAGAGGGAACTATCCTTGATAATAGTGATAAATTCGTTCCCCAATGCTGGTAAGATATTTTTGATTGCTTGTGGCAAAATCACATAGCGCATAGCGTTTTTAGGACGAATCCCTAAAGAATAGGCCGCCTCTAACTGACCTTTTGGAACCGCATTAATCCCAGCACGAACAGTCTCAGAAACATAGGCACCACTGTTCATAGAGATAATCAAAATCCCTGGAATCAGACGAGAAAGATCAACACCCAAAATTCCAACCTGAATAGTCGGAGCATTGATGTGCATAAGGGCAAAGGCAATCATAATCTGAACCATCATCGGTGTCCCGCGGAAAATCCAAACGTACAAGTTGGCGAGCCAAACAAGCGGTTTAAACTTTGAACGTTGCCCAAAAGCCAAGACAACACCCAAAATAGTCCCAAAAAAGACAACACAGATAGAAATGAGAACCGTCACGACAGCCCCATAGTTAAAATAAGGTAAATACTTAGGTAAAAAAGAAAAATTCATAGTCACACTGCTTTCTAAAATAGAATACTGTATGATTATAACATGTATTGAATTAAAATTCAAATCTTTTGTCTAATTTATTCAAAAAACCTTTAAGCTAGTAGAATTAGCGAGAAATCTTAGTTTTTTCTAGGCAAGTTGACCTCCTTTATGGTAAAATAGTAACGATAAGAAATGAAGGAGAATCAAAATGGAATCACATTTGGTTAGAATCATCAACCGCCTTGAAGCAATGACAAAAGACGGTGGAAATTTAAAACGTAATTTTGAACGCGAAGGAGTTGTTGTTGCAGAAGTTGCATACAGCCACGACGAAGAAAACGGCTCAATCTTTACCCTTCGTGATGTCGAAGCTCGCGAAACTTATACGTTTGACAGCATTGACTTGATTGCAATGGAGATTTACGAACTCCTTTACTAATACAAAACAAGCTGGGATTACACCCTGCATGTCTAACCAAAATCCTTTTTGTCTCACAAATAGGATTTTTTTATAGTCCAAATCCACAAAGTTCTTCATTGTAACAACTTCTCAAAGCTGCAATCTTTTTACTTGCTTTACACCCCAATCCTGTTATAATGAGAGTATAGAAATTTGACTATTTTTGACCATTAAACAGGTCAGGCTAAATAAAGAAATGAGGTAGATGTATGCTTTGTCAAAACTGTAAAATCAATGACTCAACGATTCATCTTTATACCAATCTCAATGGAAAGCAAAAACAAATTGACCTCTGTCAAAACTGCTATAAGATTATCAAGACAGATCCTAACAATAGCCTCTTTAAAGGTATTACGGATCTGAACAATCGTGACTTTGATCCCTTTGGTGATTTCTTCAATGACCTAAACAATTTCAGGCCTTCTAACAATACTCCTCCGACTCCCCCAACCCAATCAGGTGGAGGTTACGGTGGAAATGGCGGTTATGGTTCCCAAAATCGTGGACCTGCTCAAACTCCTCCACCAAGCCAAGAAAAAGGCCTACTGGAAGAATTTGGTATCAACGTAACTGAAATTGCCCGTCGTGGAGATATTGACCCCGTTATTGGGCGCGACGATGAGATTATCCGTGTCATAGAAATTCTCAATCGCAGAACCAAGAATAATCCTGTTCTTATCGGTGAACCAGGTGTCGGAAAAACTGCCGTTGTCGAAGGTCTAGCTCAGAAAATAGTTGATGGAGATGTTCCCCATAAACTACAAGGAAAACAAGTCATCCGTCTGGATGTGGTTAGCTTAGTTCAAGGAACGGGTATCCGTGGACAATTTGAAGAACGCATGCAAAAACTCATGGAAGAAATTCGCAAACGTGAGGACATCATCCTCTTTATCGATGAAATCCATGAAATTGTCGGTGCTGGTTCTGCGGGCGATGGCAATATGGATGCAGGAAATATCCTCAAGCCCGCCCTTGCTCGTGGAGAGCTGCAATTGGTCGGTGCTACTACCCTCAATGAATACCGTATCATTGAAAAAGATGCAGCCCTAGAGCGTCGTATGCAACCTGTTAAAGTGGATGAACCAACAGTGGAGGAAACAATTACTATCCTCAAAGGCATTCAAAAGAAATACGAAGACTACCACCACGTTCAGTATACCGATGCTGCAATTGAAGCAGCTGCAACTCTGTCCAATCGCTACATCCAAGATCGCTTCTTGCCTGACAAGGCCATTGACCTCCTAGATGAAGCTGGTTCTAAGATGAACTTGACCTTGAATTTTGTGGATCCTAAAGTAATCGATCAGCGCTTGATTGAGGCTGAAAATCTTAAATCTCAAGCTACACGAGAAGAAGATTTTGAGAAGGCCGCCTACTTCCGTGACCAGATTGCCAAGTATAAGGAAATGCAAAAGAAAAAGGTCACAGACCAAGATACTCCTATCATTAGTGAGAAAACCATTGAGCACATTATCGAGCAGAAAACCAATATTCCTGTTGGTGATTTAAAAGAGAAAGAACAATCTCAACTCATCCATCTAGCCGAAGACCTCAAGTCTCATGTTATTGGACAAGATGATGCTGTCGATAAGATTGCCAAGGCTATTCGCCGTAATCGTGTCGGTCTCGGTACCCCTAACCGCCCAATCGGAAGTTTCCTTTTCGTTGGGCCAACTGGAGTCGGTAAGACAGAACTTTCCAAACAATTAGCTATCGAACTCTTTGGTTCTGCTGACAGCATGATTCGCTTTGATATGAGTGAATATATGGAAAAACACAGTGTGGCGAAATTAGTCGGTGCCCCTCCAGGTTATGTCGGCTATGACGAGGCTGGGCAATTAACTGAAAAAGTCCGCCGCAATCCCTACTCTCTTATTCTCTTGGATGAAGTAGAGAAAGCCCATCCAGATGTCATGCATATGTTCCTCCAGGTCTTGGACGATGGTCGTTTAACAGATGGACAAGGACGTACCGTTAGCTTCAAGGACGCCATCATCATCATGACTTCAAATGCAGGTACAGGTAAGGCAGAAGCTAGCGTTGGATTTGGTGCTGCTAGAGAAGGACGTACCAACTCTGTTCTTGGTGAACTCGGTAACTTCTTTAGCCCAGAGTTTATGAACCGTTTTGATGGTATTATCGAATTTAAGGCTCTCAGCAAAGATAACCTCCTTCAGATTGTCGAGCTTATGCTTGCAGATGTTAACAAACGTCTTTCTAGCAACAACATTCATTTGGATGTAACCGACAAGGTCAAGGAAAAATTGGTTGACCTTGGTTATGATCCAAAAATGGGAGCACGCCCACTTCGTCGTACTATTCAAGACTATATTGAGGACGCAATCACTGACTACTACCTTGAAAATCCAAGCGAAAAAGACCTCAAGGCAGTGATGACCAGCAAGGGTAACATTCAAATCAAATCTGCCAAAAAAGCTGAAGTAAAGACTTCTGAAAAAGAAGTATAAATCCTATAGAAAAGGAGTAGAAAATGAAAATTTTCTGCTCCTTTTTACTAAAATAACTATAAATTCTTGACAGCTAGGCCTTTGTCCATTAAGATAATAATAAAGATAATAGATAATGAGGAAAATGCAATGGCAAACCCAACTTTCGGAGAAAAAAAAGCGAATACAGACTATGTTTCACGCTATGGCGTATATGCAGTTATACCTGATGCTGAACAAAAACAAATTGTTCTTGTTCAAGCACCCAATGGCGCTTGGTTCCTACCAGGTGGCGAAATTGAAGCTGGTGAGAACCATCAGGAAGCCCTAAAACGTGAATTGATTGAAGAGCTTGGCTTCACAGCTGAAATTGGTGCCTATTACGGACAAGCTGACGAATATTTCTACTCTCGTCATCGTGACACCTACTACTACAATCCTGCCTACCTCTATGAAGCAACTTCTTTCAAAGAAGTGCAAAAGCCACTAGAAGACTTTAATCATATTGCCTGGTTCCCTATTGACGAGGCTATTGAAAATCTCAAACGTGGTAGCCATAAATGGGCCATCCAATCTTGGAAAAAACATCATAAGATTGACTAATACTCTTCGAAAATCAAATTCAAACCACGTCAGCTTCGCCTTGCCGTACTCAAGTACAGCCTGCGGCTAGCTTCCTAGTTTGCTCTTTGATTTTCATTGAGTATAAAGCAAGCTACTTTATTTAAAAAGTGCTATAATAGAATTAGAAAATCGGAGGAAATGTTATGAAGCTAATCAATACGACAAACTCACACTCGCAACTTGTAAAAAGCCAGCTAGAAAGTACAGATGCAACCCTTGTTGAGGTCTATTCTGCAGGGAATACTGATGTTATTTTTACCCAAGCTCCGCTTCACTATGAAATCCTCATCTCAAACAAACACCGTGCTATTCGCGAACCTGAAATCGAAGCTATTCAAGAGTTTTTCTTGAAACGTAAAATTGATAAGGATTCTATTGATGAGGCCAATATCAAAACCCTCTATTCAGAAAAATTAATTGGAATTTCGATTCCAACCAAATAACATTTTGGAGAGATTAAAAAGTTTTTTGAACCTTACAGCACAAAACGAGGTTCTCACTTGCTTTTTAAATCATCTCCAATTTTTTATCTTACAATCCTATCAAACACGGTTTCATAGGTAACTAAGGAAACAAACATGGGAGACATAATATATAGAGAGGCAAGAATTGAGGAGTACGAAAAAATTGGAAAACTATTAGCCAAGTCCTTTCTTGACTATCCTTTTTTAACGATAATAATTGATGGTTTAAAGAAAGCTGATTCCTATCCTTCTTTCGTAGAAACATTGCAAATTCTGCTTACTAGAGTCTATATTAAAAAAGGAAACTGTTTAATTGCTGAACAAGATGGAGAATTACTAGCAGTTGCCCTTTTGCAACAAAAGGATTTCTGTATACTATCCTATCTACGAAATGGCGGAACAAAAATTTTTCGCTACATTCGACCACGTAATCTTTTTAAATACTTTGACTTTGTAAAACGTTCCAAAAAGCACTTAGAACAATCAGGTGAGTTTGATTGGTATTTGATGGCTTTAGCTGTCAATACAGTAAATAAAGGCCAGGGAATAGGCAGTACTTTTCTGACACAAGGAATTGAACCCTATGTCAAATCAAAAGGCTGTAAGTACTTGGGCCTCATTACAAGCACAGCAAACAATGCCTCTTTCTATGAAAAAAATGATTATGTATTACTGGACTATATGGACTTAGAATACGGATCAAAATCAATTGGTAACTGGGCATTTTTAAAAACAATTAAGCAATAAAAAAGATGGCTCTATAATATTTGTAGTGGGTAAATCCCCTATAAATATTATGGAGCCTATTTTTGTGTAGAAAAAAAGTCCCATAAGATCTATAATGAAAAGCGACGAAACAACTCATTAGAAAGAATCATATGGAACCATTACATTTTATCATAAAACTGCTCGATATCAAAGACCCTAATGTCCAAATTATGGATGTTGTTAATAGAGATACCCACAAGGAAATCATCGCTAAACTGGATTATGAGGCCCCATCTTGTCCTGAATGTGGAAGTCAAATGAAGAAATATGACTTCCAAAAACCATCGAAAATTCCTTACCTTGAAACAACTGGTATGCCTACCAAAATCCTCCTTAAAAAGCGTCGTTTCAAGTGCTATCATTGCTCTAAAATGATGGTCTCACAGACCTCTCTCGTCGAGAAAAATCACCAAATTCCTCGTATTATCAACCAAAAAATTGCGCAAAAATTGATTGAAAAAACTTCTATGACCGATATCGCTCATCAACTAGCTATTTCAACTTCAACTGTCATTCGCAAGCTTAATGACTTCCGTTTTAAGCATGATTTTTCTCGTCTTCCAGAGATTATGTCTTGGGACGAGTATGCCTTTACCAAGGGAAAGATGAGTTTCATTGCACAAGATTTTGATAATCTCAACATCATCACTGTTCTTGAAGGCAGAACACAGGCTATCATACGAAATCACTTTCTGCGCTACGAGCGAGCTGTTCGTTGTCAGGTGAAAATCATTACGATGGATATGTTTAGTCCTTATTATGCCTTGGCTAAACAGCTTTTTCCATGTGCTAAAATCGTTCTAGATCGATTTCACATTGTACAACACTTAAGCCGTGCTATGAGTCGTGTTCGTGTCCAAATCATGAATCAATTTGAGCGAAAATCCCATGAATACAAAGCCATCAAGCGCTACTGGAAGCTCATACAGCAGGATAGTCGTAAACTCAGTGATAAACGTTTTTATCGCCCTACTTTTCGCATGCACTTAACAAATAAAGAAATTCTAGACAAGCTTTTGAGCTATTCAGAAGACTTGAAACACCACTACAATCTCTATCAACTCTTGCTTTTTCACTTTCAGAACAAGGAACCTGACAAATTCTTCGGACTTATTGAGGACAATCTTAAGCAGGTTCATCCTCTTTTTCAGACTGTCTTTAAAACCTTTCTCAAGGATAAAGAGAAAATCGTCAATGCCCTTCAACTACCCTATTCCAACGCCAAATTGGAAGCGACCAATAATCTCATCAAACTTATCAAGCGAAATGCCTTTGGTTTTCGGAACTTTGAAAACTTCAAAAAACGAATTTTTATCGCTCTCAATATCAAAAAAGAAAGGACGAAATGTGTCCTTTCTCAATCTTAGCTTTTCTTCAACCCACTACAGTTGACAAAGAGCCGCTTTTCTTCAACCCACTACAGTTGACAAAGAGCCTTTTTTAGAAACGAATTGTCTCACGTGTTTTTTCATATGAAGTAACAAAACGGTTGGTTACACCAGGTTCTGCAACTTCTAAAGCTTGCGAAATCTTATCAAATGAAGCATGGTAATCAAATTCTTTTTCAAAAATTTCTAATGATTCATTAAAGGCTTCCTGAATTCGTTCATCAAATGAGCGGTAACGGTTCGAATACTGTAGCAATTGTTCTGTCAATGTTGCATATTGAACAATATTATACGTTTCTGCTTCAAGTGCTTCCATATCATTTGTTGTAATTTCAAGCATACGGTTTACAGCTTCGATATTGACCTGGGCTTCTTCTAGCTCAGCCATCAACTCTTCTGTATGGTTACTTGCTGTAAAGAACAACTGTAAGAAATTCTGAGGGATACCTGGAAGATTGCGTTTTTCCATATATCTCTTAATGGTATGAAGACGATTGACATAAACATTTGCCTTCTGGCGAGCATTGATATCATCTTTTTCAATCTGAGCAAGACGTTGACTAACCGCAACTTGTTCATCCTCAATTTCTTTCAAAGTTGCTTGTAAGTTTTCCAAACGTTCTTCAAGTAATGAATATGGCTCAGAATATTCCTCTTGTTCAGAAGTTAATTCCAATACAGATTCTTCCAGAGATTCTAACTCAGCTTGTAATCTGTGTACATGACTAACATCCGTGTCAGATAGTAGGTAATTGTTACTCAATCGTTGAATATCTTCCACTAAAACAGCATTACTATCTTTCATGTGTTTCAAATATGTAGGAAGGGTTGCAACAAAGCCTTCTACTACTTTTTGAGCAGCAATTTCTCGTGTAAAGATATCATAGAGTGCATTGATTTCTTCTTGAACTTGAGTATTTTCATACTCAGCATTATCCAACTCTAATTGTGCAATATTTTCGTGGTTTTTCTTCAAAGCTTCATAAAGCAATTGGAAGCGAGATTCAATATCCGTCTCAGAAAAATGATAATTAGCATCTAAAAGCTTACGGTAGCCATCTTCTAAATCTTCCAGCTGATCAGGTAGCTCTTTAGATAATGTTTTTACAATCGCTGGCAGGCGGTCAACAATGTGACTCAAAGCCAAGATATGATTCTCAGCATTATCCAAAATTACAGCAGCTTCTACTGGGTCACCTGAAGTATTCAAAGTAACAAACTGAGAAAACTCTGATTGGATATTTTCCAATTGTTTTTCGATTTCAGATAAACCTTGGCCATATTCTTCAGAATGATCAGCAACTCGGTGTTGCAACTCTTCAAACAAGTCCAAGGTATGAAGAACACGTCCACTATTTTTAGATTCTTGTTTCTCCAAATCTGCCAAGGCATTGCGAATTGCCGCAATATCTTCTTCAATCAAAGTAATTTGGCTCTCTATTTGGTCAATTTGATGACTGGCCTTGAAAAAACGGAATGAATTGTTATAACCTTCTGCCTCGAAAAGATTATTTTCGATATCGGCAAAAGAGTTAAGAGATAGGTCAACCCATTTTTGGTTCCATTCACGGAAAGTCACTTGACTTTGTCCAATCAAGTGCATATTTTTTACAGCTTCAACTTCATCATTAACTGGAAGATTGTACAGCTCTTCTTTTTTCTCTTCTAAAATTGCTAATTTACTTTCATTGCGTTTCCGTACATAAATTGCTATAGCATATGAAATCAGCAATATAATTGCAATTGCAATTATAAGATATACTACTAGACTACCAGACATATTAAACTCCTTTTTAACTTGAAACAATCGTAATGATTATATCATATTTTTTAGACCAAGGGAACTACTTCTCCCGATTTTTTAGACATCAAGTGTACTATAGACGGCATTTTCTTCGATAAATTCACGACGAGGCTCTACTCGATCCCCCATCAACATATCAAAGATTTTATCTGCTTCTGCAGCATCGTCCACAGAAACTCTTGCCATTAAGCGATGTTCGGGATCCATGGTTGTTTCCCACAACTGGTGATCATCCATTTCACCCAAACCTTTATAACGCTGAATGGTTGGTTTGGCACGTCCTTCACTGTGGCGGGCCAAGGCTTCTTGGAGTTTAATTTCTTGATCCGCTCCTGGCTGGATATATTCTTTAATCTCGCTTCCAACCTTGACACCATAGATTGGTGGTTGGGCAATATAGACATAACCAGCTTCTAGAATTGGTTTCATATAACGATAAATCAAGGTTAAAAGAAGAGTACGAATATGGGCTCCATCGACATCGGCATCGGTCATCAAAACGAGTTTTTGGTAACGGGCTTTTGAAACATCAAATTCTGCACCAAATCCTGTTCCCATCGCTGTGAAAAGACTACGAATTTCTTCGTTAGCTAGAATCTTATCCATACTTGCCTTTTCAACGTTCAAAATCTTACCGCGAATTGGAAGGATTGCTTGAAATTCACGGTTACGACCAGATTTTGCTGATCCACCAGCTGAATCTCCTTCGACGATGAAGAGTTCTGTTTCCGCAGGATTGTTAGAAGAACAGTCTGCTAGTTTTCCTGGAAGGTTGGAAATTTCCAAACCAGATTTTTTACGAGTGACTTCACGCGCACGCTTGGCAGCCACACGAGCCTTAGCAGCCAAAATTCCTTTTTCCACAATACGTTTAGCAATCTGTGGATTTTCCATGAGGAAATCAGAAAAGGCATCACTGAAGAGGCGATTGGTAATCTTAACCACTTCGCTATTTCCCAGTTTGGTCTTGGTTTGTCCTTCAAACTGTGGATTTGGGTGTTTAACTGAGATAACTGCAGTTAATCCTTCACGAACATCTTCCCCTGTTAGATTGTCTTCATTGTCTTTCAATAACTTATTTTTACGAGCATAATCGTTGATAACACGAGTCAAGGCTGTACGGAAACCTTGTTCATGCGTTCCACCTTCATGGGTATGAATATTATTGGCGAAACTCATGACATTTTCATGGTAACCCGTTGTGTACTGCATGGCTACTTCAACCGTGATATCATCCATTTCACCATCTGTGTAAATTGGTGTATCAAAGATAACATCCTTGTTCTCGTTGATATATTCAACGTAGCTAGCAATCCCACCTTCATAGTGGTAATGCTTAGTTTGTTCTAGCCCCTCACGCTTATCTGTGATGGAGATTTGAAGACCACGATTTAGAAAGGCCAACTCTTGAATCCGTTTATTTAATTTATCAAAATCAAAAGTTGTTGTTTCAGTGAAAATTTCTGGATCCGGTATAAAGTGAACTGTTGTTCCAGTTTTATCCGTATCTCCAACCACCTCAAGGTCTGCGACAACATGACCACGACGGTATTCTTGGTAATGAATCTTACCATTTTTGTGGACATGAACATCTAATTGAGTTGAAAGGGCGTTAACAACTGAGGACCCCACTCCGTGAAGACCACCTGAGACCTTATATCCGCCACCGCCAAACTTTCCTCCAGCGTGAAGAACAGTAAAGACAGTCTCAACGGCAGGTCGACCTGTTTTTTCCTGAATATCGACTGGGATACCACGTCCATCATCAACAACTGTAATCGAATTATCTGGCTCAATAAAGACTTGAATATGGCTAGCAAATCCTGCCAAGGCCTCGTCAATTGAGTTATCAACAATTTCCCAGACTAGATGGTGAAGACCTTCTTTTGAAGTTGACCCGATATACATCCCTGGACGCATACGAACAGCCTCTAAGCCCTCTAAAACTTGAATTTGACTGGCATCATAATCTTGTGCCTGCAGATTTTTGATTTCTTCTGTCATCTTATTCCTTTTTCTTACATGTCTAATACTTGTCTTAAATTCACGATACTGGTAAACAAGTGGGTAGCTAGTCCTGCAGCTTGCCCGGCTTCGATATCAATCGGTCGATCACCAATGACAAGGCCTGAACTAATTTGATATTTTTCTCTTAAATAAATCATGGATTCAGGATCTGGTTTTCTCTTAAAGCCTGAGTTAGAAGTCACCACTTCTGTAAAATAAGCTGCTATAGAGGTTTTTTCTAAAATTTCCAAGACCTGATCATTTCGATGAGAAACCAAAAAATGACGGCCACCTTGATTGGAGATATCTTTCAATAAATCAGAAACTCCATCAAACAAAATCGGATGTTCAAGCTCTCTGGCTTCATTTTCCTTATATTTTTCTAAAAAATTCTCTAAGTTGGGAGCGAATGTCTCAATCGCAAAATCAGTAGAAACCTTTAAAGCCTGATAGACACTGTCATGGTCTTGTGTGATGCCATACAATGCCAATGTTTCAACAAATGCAGCTGTTGAAGTTTCGTAATTATCCAGTAAAGTTCCACCTAAATCCCAGATATAATCGTGATATTTCATACCCTTCATTATAGCATTTTTTTATGAAAAAAGCGATGATTTCCCTGAGTTTTCCACATAAAAAACGAGAGTTTGACTCCCGTTTTACTGATTTTTACCAAAGACATCTAGATAGAGCATTCCTGTTCGTAAAGTCTCTGCGTCTCCTCCTAATTGCTCCACCAACTCGTAGGCAAAGGCAAGGGCTGTTGAGGGGCCTCGACTGGTTATCAAATGACCATCTACCACTACTGTTTCCTTTACATATTGACCATCAAAGATTTGCTCTTGAACGCCATCATAGCAAGTGTACTGCTTGTTTTTCAATAGCCCTGCTTGATTGAGGGCAATTGGCGCCGCACAAATGGCTGCCAGTTTCTTCCCTTCTCGTTCAAAGCTTTGCAACTCTTGAATCAAGGCCTGATTATCGCGCAAATGTGCAGAACCAGGCATACCTCCAGGAAGAACAATCATGTCATAGTCTGATAAATCACCATCAAAAACACGGTCTGCACTTACTTGGATTGCATGCGAACCCGTCACTTGCTCTTCAAAACCAACCATATCACAAGTAATATTTGCACGACGCAAAACATCCACAACTGTCAAAGCTTCAATTTCTTCAAAGCCCTGAGCCAACATAACTGCTACTTTTACCATGATTTTCTCCTTATTTGATTTGTTTTAATACAACCTTTTTCCGTTTGAATGGAACTTTTCCGCTCTTTTCTTCAGCTAGATTAGTCTGGTAACTCATCGATAAAAGCAAGCCAACACCGATTAAATTACTGATAATAGCCGATCCTCCTTGCGAAATAAAAGGCAAGGGAATCCCAGTCAAAGGAAGCAAACCTGTCACGGCACCGATATTCTCAAAGATATGGAAGAGTAACATCATAATCAAACCTGTGGAAATATAGGTGTAGAACTGATTATTTGATTTAAGAGTAATCTTCAACATACGATAAATCAGCATGAGATAAAGGGCAATAACAAGGACAGAGCCAATAAAGCCAAAATCTTCTGCGATAACCGTGAAAATCATATCCGACTCTCGAACTGGAATAAGCAGATTCGAAGCATTAAACCCTTGTCCAAATAAGCCACCGCTTCCAATGGCAATCTGTCCTTGAGCCTGTTGGTAAGTGGTTGTTTGGGCAAAGTCAAAAGGATTGAGCCAAGCCAAAATACGGTTGATTTGGTAGGTCGGCATTCCCAGTTGATGGAGAAAAGCCCGACCGTCCTTGCTGATAAAAATAGCTAAGAAACCAGCAATTCCTGTTACAGCAGTCACAAATACTGGGATAATAATTTTCCAAGAAACCCCCGATAATAAAACGATTCCTGAGAAAATGGCTACAAAAACCAAAGCCGTCCCCAAGTCACTTTGAAGTGCCAAAAGAACTAGGACTGGAATGGTAAAGAGAATCATCCAGAAAATCAACAAGAAGTCCAGCGGAACTGTGCGTCTCCATTCCTTATGTTTTTTGGTAAACTGGACAATCACACGAGCCAACATGAGGATATAGGATATCTTCATAAATTCTGACGGCTGGAACAAGGTAACACCATTTACCGATACCCAGTTTTTGGCACCTGTTGATGCAACTAAGCTTGGATTATAAAAGACGATAGGTAAAACCATAAGTCCCAAGCCTAAAATATATAGAAAGGGTGTAACCTTCCAAAGAAATTCAGTATTAAAGAGCATGACCACAAAACCAATCACAAGCCCCAAGGCGATCCAGGCGACCTGCTGCCCTAAAATGGGCAGAATATTGTTTGGATAATCATGACTAACAGCTATATAAATAGCCACCACGCCGATAACCAGTAGGAAAAATACTGGCAGGAGCAAACTATAATCGACTCTAGAGTCGAGAGAACGTTTCATATATACTAACCTTATACTTTCATACAATACTATTTATCAAAGTTCATTTAAAAATTTATCAATAGCCTCATCAACTTCGGATTGAGAGACGGTTTTAACAATCGCTTCTTTTGCTAGAGAAGTCACAATTTGTTTGCCATATCGCTTTCCGACAATTCTCCTATCCAAAATCAGAGTTAAGGAACGTTGGTGTTCACGTCTCATACTTCTTCCTAAAGCCTGTTTTAAACGAATAATGGCCATTGGCAATTGATAATCATAAAAGGCATTTTTCCCTTCTTGAATTAGTTCCTGATTGATCTTTTTCGTCAAGGGTTCTTGGGGGTTTTGGAAAGGAAGTCTTGGTACAATTTGAATCACAAAAGAATGACTTGAAAAATCAACTCCCTCCCAGAAACTTGCTGCACCTAGCAGGATTTGTTGTTCACCTTTTTCAAAGCGTTTCTTCAGTTGATGAACATCCCCATTTTTATACTGGGCCAAGTGGCTAACTGGAAGTAAATCCGACACTGCTAGAAGCATGTCTTTAGCAGTAAAGAGAACTAAAATAGGTTGCTGGAAATCTTGAACATCCATCAGCAAATCAGTTACCTCTTTGGCGTAGACTTCTAAGGAGGTTTCTGTTACCAGGGGAAAATCTTTGACCAAGACCACTTCTTGATCCTGTTTTTTACCAGCTTCAATCTTAACAAATTTAGCTTCGGGATAGCCTAACAGGTCTGCCAAAGAAACTCTCTGACTAATCTCAAGAGTAGCCGACACTCCCAAGACTTGACATGAATTAGGTACTAAAGAAGATAGGAGAATACGTCCTGATTTCGTAGAGGAAATTTGAATTTTCTTTTGACTCGTTTCAATTGCTTCAAGCCAGTAATCTCGGTCAGCTGTAAAATAGCGAACCAGCTCCTCAAAGTCTTCTACTTCTAATTCTGAAAAATACTGGTGGAGATTGGTCAGAGAATCCAAGATATTTTTCCTAGATTTTCCAGACTGAAATTGTTCTATCAAGTAGAGGCACTCAAAGCGAATACTTTCTAGTATTCGTTGTTGGACCTTATTTTGCTCCTCCAGTAAAGCCTTATCAAGCAAATCGATAATAGACTGGACATCGTAAGTCTCTTGAAGCAGATTTTCTAGAGCTAACAAAATCTTTTGAACTTCATCAATAATCAATAAACGGTCACTGACAAATTCAGGATTATCTTCCAGTCTAGTTACAAGATAGGCATGATTGGTCACTAAAAGCTTGCAGGTTTGTGCCTTTTCTTGACTACGTTTCCAAAAATCTTCCGTCACAAATAAGCTTTGAGATGATAAATTCCCGTCATGACGAAGGTCTGTTAGAAAATGTTGGTAACGGTAGAGTTGCCCAATTTCATCCAAATCTCCTGTCTCTGTCTCAGTCAGCCAGATCAAGAGTTGCATTTTAAAGCGTCTAAATAAGCGATTTTCATCATTTTCCTGCAAGGAACGATAAAAGGCATCCAACTTCAGATAATTGTGTGGTCCCTTTAAACTATGAATATCTATATGGAACACTTCCTTGAGACGTTTACCTTCTTCTTCCATGATTTGATTTTGAAGAATCTTTGTCGGAACGCTAAGGACAATCTGACGATTTTCCACTTGGGACAAAGCAGGTAAGAGATATCCATAAGTTTTACCAATCCCTGTCGGAGCTTGAATCAGAGAGACAGGCTCATCTTTCAATAGCAAGCCAACCTCTTTAGCAAAACTTTCTTGCTCCTCCCTCACTTCAAGATTTAACAGAGAAATATTTTTAGAAAAATCTTGGGATAGTTTTCGTGGCTCCAGGGGAGCTCCAGTTTTCTTGAAATACAGTCCTTGAACTTCGACCAAGTCTGGTGAACTCAGGATAGATTTGTTTCGATAAATTTCTTCAATAAGCAGGTAGGACTCGTATAGGAGGGCGTCAGCCATTTCCAGCAAGCGTTCCAAGAGACCTTTAGGAAGCTGGGCCATCTTTTCCTGTAGAAATAAGAGTAATTCCGCAGTAGCTTGGGCATCTGAAAGGGCTGTGTGAGCGTGTTTTAGAGGAATTCCTAATTCTCGACACAATATCGGCAAACTATATTTTTCCAGTTTAGGAAAAAAGACCTGAGCCAATTCGACCGTGTCAACACGAGGATTTCTTAGTTCATAGCCTTCAAAAAATAAATTTTCCGCCAAGAGATTGGCATCAAACTGAACATTATGGGCTACAAAAATCCCATCCTCCACCAAGTCAAAGATTTTTCTAGCAACTTGCGAAAAATCAGGTGCTTGCGCCAGACGTTGGTCTGTCAATCCTGTCAGTTCTTTTATATGAGCATCCAAGGGTTCATGTGGATTGACATCTGTCGTATAGTGATCGACGATTTTTCCATCCTCAATCACGACAATTCCCACTTGGATAATTTTAGCCTTACTACCTGTGCTAGTTGCCTCTAAATCAACCACAACATAGCGATTACCAATCGTTTTCATTATAAAAAATTATACCAAAAAAAGGGCCATTTGGCACCTGCAAACATGGGATAATTTTCAAACTCAAGAACACTACTTGTCTTAAAAATCCCATCAAATAGAGCATCCTATCCTACTGATTCTTTGAAAATGGTGAAGAAATAAGAAAAAATTGAGAGAAGAAATCTTTGCATCTTCCTTCTCTCAACTTGCAGTTTACTTTATTTAACCATGTCAGGATCGTAGTCATAAAATCCTGTATCAAGGAAACGGTTTTTAGGGTGTAACTTACGTACTTCCTCATCCAGCAAAAAGGCTTGGTCATGGCTAAAGTTGCCCTCTTGGATCAAGCTACGCGCTTGGATAAAGAGTTTTGCAATCTCAACAAAGTTTTGTCCCGGAGTGTAGAGTCCTTCTAGTTTCCAGTGAGTGAAACCATGCTCGACCAATTCTGTCAATTTGGTCATCAAATCAAGGTCATTGTTGGCAAAGATGTGGGTACCATGATTGTCTTCAAAGATAGAATAATGGCTCTCTGGGTCACTTGGCTCAGCCAAGAAGAGGTCACGCTTGCGGGTCTTTTCATCATCGATATGTGTAAAGTTATAATAGTTTTGCAAGAGTGGACGTTTAGAATGGTGAATAACACTAGCTCCGTAAACCAAAACTTCAGCAGGAATTTCCAAAATATCTGGCATTTTGAAGAGTTCAGCTGATGGAATTTCACGTGCCAAAACAGCCTCAGATGCGCCAGCCTTTTGTCCCCAGAAGTTAATCTGACGACTGCTAGTTACCATAGTTGAGGCATCGTAGATAGTCTTAAATGAATAACCATCGCGATTGACTACGTAAAAGACACCTGCATCCCCAATCGTAATGTAGTCTGTCTTGATTTCTTCCAAAAAGTCTAAGAAAGGCTTGATACGGTCCATCATATCTTGGTGCATGAGGGCATTAACCGCAACGATCAATTCTTTACCAGTATCATGAACCAGATTAGCGATTTCACGCAATTGGTCATGACTAAAGGTCGTTGGCAGACGAAGGCCAAAATCTTTCTCACCAACATAGATACGGTCCACGCCAGCTTCGAGCAGTTGTTCAACTTGTTCAATACTTTCAGCAGTTGCTGTAATGATAATCTTTTCCATAAGAAAAATTATACCACATTTCTGGAAAATCAGCCATTCTTTAAAAATGAAAAGGGACTTTATTCTTATTGTAACCTTTCTGTAATAATTCTCTGCTGAAAAAATGATAAAATAGGTATGTACTGTTAAGGAGAGAATAATGCCCGTAAGAAAATTACAATCCTATGAGGTAGACAATCAAGAAGAATTAAGCCAGCAGGTTCCTCGCTATCAAGATTATACACCTGAAGCACAATCTGATGCCAATCTCAAGGAAATCCTATTTTTTGTTAATATCGCTGTTTTTTGTATCTGTATTGCTATCTTTAGTTTTATCTTTTTAGCATTAAAATTATCACCTGCTCTTGCCTTTGCCGCAGCAATCGGATCCAGCTTACTTGTTTTAAAAGTTCAACGGTCTATTATCAAACGAAAACGTAGAAGATAAATCCAAAATATCGCCCCAACTGGAGCGATATTTTTATTTTTTCTTTTTAGATGGTGTGTGGATGGCTACCTTCACTTCAAAGATTGTTCCCTTTGGTTTATTATCTTTAACAGTAATGGTTCCTTTTAGGGCATCTACAATTTGCTTGGCTAGGGATAAACCTAAACCAAAACCACCTTTTTGGCGGGTTCTAGCCTTGTCCACTCGATAAAAGCGGTCAAATATTTTCTTCTTATCTTCTGCGGAAATACCGACTCCATTGTCAGAAACAAGTAAATACAGATTACGATCAGTCGCTGAAATCATAAAATCAATTTCACCATCCTCCTCAGTATATTTGATGGCATTATCAAATAAGATGGTCATCAGTTGTTTCAAAAGAAGTTGATCCGTGACAATCGTTCGATGGATCCGATTTTCAAAACGAAAGACACGGTCATTTTCAGAAGCAATCATCTCATAGTTTGTGAAAGTCGTATTGAAAAAACTGGTTGGAACTTCTGCAAGTTCCGGCTTAATCCCATCATCTCTACGAGCTAAGTTCAGCAAGTTTGTCGTCAAAAAACGCATATTTCGGACTTCTTCCAAACTAGACGCAATGCTTTCGCTCACATCCATAATGGTTGCTTCTGGCTTACGAAAAAGGGTCTCTAAACGATTTTGCAAAACTGCAAGTGGAGTTCGTAACTCATGACTGGCATTTTCCACAAAGGACTGTTGCTTCTGCATGCTCTCAAGCAGGGGCCGAACACTGACCCTAGCTAGATAGAGACTGGCAAGTAAAGACAAAATCCAGAAACTAGCCATCACAATCACAATCAATTGCTCATGCTTTTGACTAGCCTGCTCCAACTGACTGGTATTAATCAAGACAGCTGCATACTTGATATTGGTTGAAACCGAACTGATATTCGTTTCCATCAAGATCATGCGATAGATTTCTTCTTGTCCATAGCTATTAAAAACCTGAATCTGATAGATATGTCCTAGTTCTTTTTTCTCTAACTTAATCTTATCCAATCCCAAAAATCGATTTCCAGAAAGGAGCTGGGTAAAATTCTTATCAAAAAGAATGACTTCTGTGTTGGAACTGACATTGGGTTTTATCTCAGTCTTGCTAGTATCTGTAGCGGCATTCTCTAAATCTTTAATCTCTTCTGTTGCCCTATTTACAGCAAGCTGAATAACTGCTTGAGGATTTTCACTTAGTCCATGAAGCTTATCATCCACCGAAGTATAAAGACTCGAGTGCATGACCTGCAAAATAATCAGAGTCATGGTAGAGAAAATCAGAGTGAATACACCAAAGTTACGGATAAAATAACTAAAGTCATCCGCATACCATGTTTTTTTTAGTTTACTGAACATCTTTTAAAATATACCCAACACTGCGCAAGGTTTGCAAATTCTCTGCAAAAGTGGTTCCTTTTAATTTCTTACGGACTTTTGAAACATAGACTTCGACAACCGAAATCGTTGTGTCACTATCAAATCCCCATAGACGATCAAAAATCTGAGTCTTAGGCAAAATAACATTTTGATTTTGAAGGAAATAAACTAATAAATCAAACTCTTTACCTAGCAATTCGACAGGAGTATCTTCGACTTTAACAGTATTGGTTGACAAATTAACCACAATATTTCCATAAGTCAAGGTGTTTTCATTAAATTTACCTGAACGTTTGAGAAGCGCTTGAATCCGCATTTTGAGTTCTTCTAGGTAGAAAGGTTTGGTCAGATAATCATCTGCTCCCAATTCAAATCCATGTCCCTTGTCATCCAAACTTTCCTTGGCAGTCATGATCAGAACTGGTGTCGTAATTCCTTTTTCACGCAATTCTTTCAAGACTTGAAAGCCATTTTTTTCAGGTAACATTAAATCGAGCAAAATCAAGTCATAGACGCCACTTTCAGCTTCGTAGAGACCTTCTTCACCATCAAATACCTGCATGACATCCGCAAAATCGTCTAAAAAGTCAAATACTGAATTTGACAGGCCTAGGTCATCCTCAACTAATAAGATTTTTATCATGAGAAACTCCTCCTTATTAAAACCATTATACCAAATTTGCCTTAAAAAAAACTCAACTCTCTACATTTTACATGAGATAGCTGAGTTTTCTTTTTATTTTAGGCTTATTTATGCGTTTCCGTATTGAAGAACGACTGCTTCCACTGCAGTTTTTTCACGGTTAATCAAGTCAACACGCGCTGCAATTTCCTTGATTCCCATACCGATATTACGGCTAAGAGCAAGGTCAGAAAGTTGCGGTTCAAAGAATTCCTTGTACTCTGCCAAGCGTTGCTGAGTCTTAAATACGTGAGCAGGAAGGATAACAAAGCTATCAAAGCTCATATCTCCACCAAGAGCTGCCTTAATCCAAGCCCAATTTTCACGAGCCCAAGACCATGCTGTTTCCTGAGTTGCTTGATGGCTTAAGAACTGGAAGTACCAAGCAGACAAGTCTTGTGGTTTGACCACAAATTTGTCCTTCCAAGAAGTAATCAAGGTTTGGATATTGTCCGCATCTTTACTGTAGGCAAGAGCTGCTGCCAACTGACGTTTAAAGACAGCATCTGTTGCGTGCGTATAAGTATCAAGATAAAGTGCTAACAAGTCTTTAGTCTCATGATGTTTCATCTCATTGATGAGAACTTGTGAACGAATAGCTGCTGGGAGTCCTGCAAGATTCTCCTTGTGTGCTGCGAAGATTTGGCTAGCGGCTTGACTAGCTTCTGCATCATTTGAGCGAATCATCATAGAAATGGCCAACTGACGAACCAATTCATCCTCATCTGATTCGCCATCTTTAGCTTCAAAACCAAGACGGTCATAATTATGACGAGCCAATTTAGCAACCAAGGCTTTGAAGGCTCTTTCAGCTTCTGTTCCTTCATCGATAAAGCGCTCAAGGGCAGAAATTACTTGAGAAACAGCTGAAACGACAAGGTAAGATTCTTCTTTAGCGAGTTTATCAAGGACTGGAAGCAAGTCTGCATAAGAAATGTGCCCTGCTTCAGCAAGCAAGCGACGTTCTTGGACGATTTGCAGTTTACTTGTGTTATCAAGCTCAACTAGGTCAGCAAGAACTGCATCCAACAAATCTCCTTGATAGTCGGTAATGTAGTGGGCTGTATTTTCAGTGTTGAGACGAAGTGCTGTTTTGTTTTCAGCAAGAAGGGCTGCATAGCCAGGGATTTCGATGCTTTCAGTTTCGAGTGTATCAGGCAAGCCTTTCCAATTGCTGTTTAGTGGCACAACCCAGAGACGGTTCTTGTCTTCGTGCTCACCGATAAAGAATTGTTTTTGTGAGATCTTCAAGACATCATTTTCAACTTTGACAGTGAGAACTGGATAACCAGGTTGTTCCAACCAAGAATCCATGAAGGCTGCAACATCACGTCCAGACGCTTGACCAAGAGCATCCCAAAGGTCACGACCAATTGTATTGCTGTATTGATGTTTTTCAAAGTAGGCATGCAAACCTTTGGCAAAATCGGTATCACCTAGCCAACGACGAAGCATATGCATAAGGCGACTTCCTTTGGCATAGACGATAGCTCCGTCAAAGAGCGTATTGATTTCATCTGGATGTTTCACTTCGACGTGAACAGATTGAACACCATCAGTCGCATCACGTTTCAAGGCAGACGGAACACCACCTGTTTGGAAATCTTCAAAGATATTCCAGCTTGGTTCAATAGCATCCACACAGACGTACTCCATCATGTTGGCGAAGCTTTCATTGAGCCAAAGGTCATCCCACCATTTCATAGTTACCAGGTTACCAAACCATTGGTGAGCCAATTCATGTGCCACAACAAGGGCAACTTGTTGACGGCTAGCAAAAGTTGAGTTATCATCGACAACCAAGTAAACTTCACGGTAGGTCACGAGACCCCAGTTTTCCATAGCTCCAGCTGAGAAGTCAGGAAGGGCGATGTGGAGAGATTGAGGGATCGGGTACTTAACTCCATAGTAATCTTCGTAAAACTCGATAGAGCGAACAGCGATATCCAGTGAGAAATCAAGGTTTGATAGTGGATGAGCTCTGGTTGAATAAACACCTACGAGGGTACCGTTTTTAGTTTTAGCCGTTACACCTTGCAAATCACCTGCAACAAAGGCCAACAAGTAAGAAGACATGCGAGGTGTTGTCTCAAACTTCCAGATACCTGTTTCCTTACGGTTTTCAACATCGATTTCTGGCATGTTAGACAAGGCCAATTCACCTTCAGCTTGGTCAAAACGAAGAGCTAGATCAAAAGTTGCTTTGGCTTCTGGCTCATCCACACATGGGAAAGCTTCTCGCGCAAAATGGCTCTCGAACTGAGTTGACAAGACTTCCTTCTTGACTCCATCAACTGTGTAGTAAGATGGGTAAATCCCTGTCATGTTGTCTGTAATTTTTCCTGAGAAAGCGATAACCACTTCAACTTGACCAGCCTCAGCTAATTCAATATGAAGAGCTTCATTGTCATGATCAACTGTAAATGGGCGAGCTTCCCCTTCAACTTCTACAGAAGAGATTGCCAAGTCTTTTTGATGAAGGGAAATGCGGTCACTCTGTGCCTGACCACTAATAGTCACCTTTCCAGAAAAAGTCTTGGTCTCACGACTCAAGTCTAAAAATAAATCATAATGTTCAGGAACAAATTGCTTAATAAAATGTTCAACTGCTTGCATAGTTTTCTCCTATTCTAAGTTTAAGAGCTAGAGCTCTTCTTCAAACAAACTTATTATATCATGTTTTGCTTGAGAAAAAAGGATTGGACGGTGATTTCCAAAACTTTCTTCCTTCTAATAGCCTACAGTGGGTAGACCTTGCGAAATTCTTCTAAAACGACCTTGCTGTTAGGTGTAAAAGTCAGTCCTGCTTCTCTCAGCCACTCGGCGAAACAAGCCTCATGAACCTGACGCCAATAGGTCAAAGATTTGTCTCCCTCACCTTCCTTATAGGCATGTTGCGCAGAAACTTGATTAAAGGGCTGAACGGAAACCCTTGTAATTTCGACAATGCAGACAGCCTGATTTTGACTATCTAAAATAACATCGAAGGTCCCTTCTTGTGGAAGAGGTTCGTCTTCTAGTGCGTAGAGGTCGTAGGCTGAGGCGGTTGCTGTCTTTTCGCCTTTAAACACCAAATCTGCCAAGAGATCTGTTTCCACTCCAAAAGCCCAGGCATCTACCTCATCTCCGATAGAGGGATCAATTTTCTTGTATGCATTCCACATTTCTTGCGGTGTCATGGGTGCTCCTTTTTATTAACTTTATTCTCCCTACTTCAAAGACCAGCCACCATCTATTGTCAGAATTTGTCCCTGCATGGCAGAGGCCTTTCCACTGGCTAAGAAAAGGCTAATCTCTGCTATTTCCTCTGGCTCAATCCAGCGCTTGATTGGCGTTTCACTAGCCACCCAGTCTGCTAAGCCACCTGGTTCAAAGTCGTCAGCTGTCATAGCTGTCTTGACTGCTCCTGGAGCGATACCAAAGATCTGAATCCCAGCTCCCGCATAGTCTAGAGCCAACTGCTTGGTAAATCCTGCCAAGGCGTGCTTCGAAGAAGTATAGGCGTGTCCACCGCCACCTGCTAGGCTCGAAGCAATAGAACACATATTGATAATGATTCCTTTTTTATTTTCCAGCATTTGCGTCAAATAATAGCGAGTCAACTCAACAGGAGTCACATAGTTGATTTCAAAAATCTCTTGAATTTCCTGCGCTGATTGTTCCAAAAGTGGTTTGTAAGCATCCAAAACTCCAGCAGTATTGCACAAAACATCCACCCGAGGACACCAGTCAAAAATAGGCTCCAAGTCCAAGGTCAAATCTCTCTGAAAAAAGTGGAAATCACCCTCTAAGAGCGGATTTTCATCTTGGTCAACTCCATAAACTTGAAAGCCATTCTCTAAAAAGAGGCGAGCTTGAGCTAGGCCGATCCCTGAACTCACTCCTGTAATCAATACACGTCTAGTCATGCACTTCTACCCAATCCGTCGCCAAAACATCACAAGGTGTCGGACTCCACATGGAAAAACCTTCTCCTTCTCCAGACACGTTGATTAGGAAATAAGGTGTCACTTCAAGAGCAACCCCGTTTTGTTCAATGGTGTCAAAAAGCTGCACATAGTTTTCCGCACCTCCCCAACCAGTACGTACATATTTTTTCTTAGCCTTCAATCCAGGCAGAATCTCTTCAAATGTCATTTTTTTCTCCTTTAATATCAATAATTCTCCCTTTCATTATAACAAAAAACCGCTTTACAACAGCTTTTTGACTGTGATTTATTTACATCTGCTTCTACTTACGGCAAATTATTCCCTGCAGCAAGATAAATTTCATACCATTCTTTTCTTGTTAAGCTAAAGTTTCCCGCTTGGCTAACTTCTCTCAAGTGCTTAGGATTTGTGGTGCCTACGACTGCCTGCATTTTTGCTGGATAACGCAATATCCAAGAAATGGCAATAGTTGAAGAGGTTACTCCATATTTAGTAGCTAAACGATCAAGTACTTGATTTAAAGCTTGAAATTTCTCATTTCCAACAAAATTCCCTTTGAAATACCCGAATTGTAAGACAGACCATGCTTGAATGACCACATCGTGTAATTTGCAATATTCAAAAATGCTGCCATCTCGCATAGCTGCTTGACTATCTTCCATATTAACATGAAAACCTGATTCGAATCCTGGTGTAAAAGCCACACTCAATTGTAGCTGATTAACAGCTAACGGCTGCTTGACATCTTTTTTAAGCAACTCCATCATCATAGGATTTTGATTAGAAACTCCAAAATTTCGAACCTTACCTTGTTTATAAAGGATATCAAAGGCTTCTGCTACTTGGTCAGCTTCCATCAAAGCATCTGGTCGATGAAGAAGCAAGCTATCTAAATAATCAACCTGCAATCTTTCTAAAATCCCATCAACTGATTGTAATATATACTCTTTTGAAAAATCAAAATAGGTAAATTCTTCAATGCGAATGCCACATTTGGACTGAATCCACATCTTTTCTCTTAAATCTGGACGATTTTTTAGGACAAGACCTAACAGTTCTTCACAACGACCAAGACCATATATATCAGCTAAGTCAAAAGCATTGATTCCAACAGAAAGTGCTGTTTCTACAAGCTCTTCAACTTCTCTAACAGACTTATCTTTTATTCTCATCATTCCGAGAACAATTTCTGATAATTCTTTGTCATCTTGACCAAGAGTTATGTATCTCATCAAATTTTTCTCCTTTAATTTCTAACATTCTTCCCTTCATTATAACAAAAAACCGCTTTGCAACGGCTTTTTGACTATATTTCACTCCATTTTATCTTCTTAAACCCACGGAACAAGACAAAGATTCCAATAAAGAGGACAGCTAAAGGTATGACTTTTGTAAGGAAAACATTTGAAATGCCCATCCACTCATAGTAACGGAGCAGAGAACCTACAATAAGGTGGGCAACAATCATACTGACAAAGGGACGAAAAATCGGTTCTTTCCAATTCCAAATACTGATGACCAGCGAAATCGTAAATACAGATAAACTATCCCAGGGAGCAGGAAGATAAAAGGCTCCTTCTTGTATGAAGCTTGCCATTCCTACATATCCCAGAACAACTAGCAGAACAAGAATCCCAACGACAATATAGGTACCAATTTTCATTTTAGGAGAATCTTGGACTAAACTTCTTCGTAAAATTGTAGCCACAAGCCCAAATCCGACCAGAAAAAGAAGAAGTTGGCCTAAAAACGTAAGCAAATTGACTGTTAAGAGAGGACCTTTAGAAAATCACCTAATAGTTGATAGTAGCGTAATACCGCTAGGACAAGAATTGGCGTCAAAAGGGACTCTTTGATAGAACTGCGAGGTGCTTCCTTGAGCATCTCTTTCATTATTGTTTTAGGATTCTTACCTAGATAATCCTCTGCACTCATCCCGTCTCGTTCTGCTTCTGAGAAATCTAGCATCATCAAATAGATCTGCTCTCTGAGATAGTCCTCATCATAGAGAAATCCAGCAAGATTAAAACTATCCCACAGTTCCTCAAAATACTTTTGATTCTCCTCAGAAAACTCATGTAGCAAAGCGCTTGTTTCTTCATAATACTTCATTTTCTTTATGGTTTACCCTCCATTCTTAATTCCTTCTACTTTTTGACTCAAATCGTCCCATTGTTGCCAAAAGACTGAGACACGTTCTTCTCCTTCTTTAGTTAACGAAAAATACTTCCGATCTGGACCATCTGACGACGGGCGCACGTCGCCTCTTATCCATTGATTTTTTTCTAACTTTTGCAACAAAGGATAAATAGTTCCTGGAACGATAGTGTCAAATCCAGCCTCTCGCAAAGTCTGAACCAACTCATAACCATACCGCTCTTTTTGACCAATCATATCCAAGACACAACCTTCAAGAACACCTTTTAATAGCTGAGTTTCTTTCATCACTTCTCCCTTCTAATCTATTTTGTAATACCTACTAGTAACTTCATTTATAATATACCACTTTCACACTAGTTTGTAAAGCATAATAGTTAAATAAAAAACAGAACTAGCATGAACTAGTCCTGTCTATTTTTACCCAATCACACTTCCGTTTGGTACAGCTGGATCAACTGTGAGAAGGGTTAATTTTCCATCATGTTCAGCTGAGAGAATCATCCCTTGGCTGACATATTTTTTCATCATCTTACGTGGTTTGAGGTTAGCAACAATTTGGACTTTCTTGCCGACCAATTCTTGTTCATTTGGATAGTATTTGGCAATTCCTGAGAGGATTTGACGATCTTCACCATCACCAGCATCCAAGCGGAATTGAAGCAACTTATCTGAACCTTCTACTTTAGACACTTCTTTGACTTCTGCGACACGGATTTCAACCTTGTCAAAGTCTTCAAACTTGATTTCTTCCTTGTTTAGTTTGAGCTCAACTTCGTCTGGGTTCCACTCTTTTTCGACTGCTGGTTTGTTGCCTTCCATTTGTTCCTTGATATAGGCGATTTCTTCTTCCATATCGAGACGTGGGAAAATTGGTGTTCCTTTGGCAACTACAGTCACATCTGCTGGGAAGTCAGCCAAGTTCAAGTTCTCAAGGCTAGCAACTTCTGCTAAACCAAGTTGAGTCAAAACTGCACGACTAGTTTCCATCATAAACGGCTCAATCAAGTGAGCAACGACACGAAGGCTAGCTGCCAAGTGACTCATGACACTTGCTAATTGGTCACGGAGAGCTTCATCCTTGGCCAAGACCCATGGGGCGGTCTCATCGATGTATTTATTGGTACGAGAGATCAGAGTCCAGACTGCTTCAAGAGCACGTGGGTAGTCAACTGCTTCCATGTGTGTATGATAGTCTGCGATTGATTGTTCTGCTACTTGAGCAAGAGCATGGTCAAACTCTGTCACACCCTCTACATAGGCAGGGATCTGACCATCAAAGTACTTGTTAATCATAGAAACCGTACGGTTGAGGAGGTTTCCAAGGTCATTGGCCAATTCGTAGTTGATACGGCCTACATAGTCTTCAGGAGTAAAGGTTCCGTCTGAACCAACTGGAAGGCTGCGCATGAGGTAGTAACGAAGTGGATCTAGTCCAAAACGCTCTATCAACATTTCAGGATAGACAACATTCCCTTTAGACTTAGACATCTTACCGTCTTTCATGACAAACCAACCATGACCAATCAAACGTTCTGGCAATTTGATATCCAACATCATAAGAAGGATTGGCCAGTAGATTGAGTGAAAACGAAGGATGTCTTTTCCAACCATGTGGAAGACTGTTCCGTTCCAGAACTTGTCAAAGTTAGCGTGTTCGTCTTGATCGTAGCCAAGAGCTGTCACATAGTTGAGCAGAGCATCAAACCAAACATAGACAACGTGTTTTGGATTTGATGGTACTGGAACACCCCATGTAAAGGTTGTACGAGAAACTGCCAAATCTTCCAAACCTGGCTCGATGAAGTTGCGAAGCATTTCATTCAGACGACCATCTGGAGTGATGAATTCAGGATGGGACTTGAAAAATTCTACTAGACGGTCTTGGTATTTGCTGAGGCGAAGGAAGTAAGATTCTTCTGAAACCCATTCAACCTCATGACCTGATGGAGCGATACCACCCGTCACATTTCCAGCTTCATCACGGAAAACTTCTGCAAGCTGGCTTTCTGTAAAGAATTCCTCATCTGATACTGAATACCAACCAGAGTATTCACCCAAGTAAATATCATCTTGAGCCAGCAAGCGTTCAAAGACTTGTGCGACAACTTTTTCATGGTAATCATCCGTTGTACGGATGAATTTATCGTATGAGATATCCAGTAATTGCCAGAGTTCTTTGACTCCAACTGCCATCCCATCAACATAAGCTTGAGGTGTGATGCCAGCTTCTTCAGCTTTCTGCTGGATTTTCTGACCATGCTCATCAAGACCTGTCAGATAAAAGACATCGTAGCCCATCAGGCGTTTGTAACGTGCTAGGACATCACAAGCGATGGTTGTGTAGGCAGAACCGATATGAAGTTTACCAGATGGATAGTAAATCGGTGTTGTAATATAAAAATTCTTTTCAGACATAATTTTTCCTTTCCAGGCAAATGAAACCTGTTTTTCTAACACTTCATTATATCACATTTTTACTGATTTTCGATAGGGAAATCCATACAAAAACAAGATAGACGAGTGTCCATCTTGTTTAACTTATTCATAACGAAGGGCTTCAATTGGATCAAGTTTCGAAGCCTTGTTGGCTGGCAAAACTCCAAAAATCATACCCACGCTAGCCGAAACTGCAAGACTAAATAGGGCAACTGGGATTGATACTCCTACTTCTATACCCGCTATCAATCCTTGCAAGAGTAGACCAGCTATAGCTGTTAAGCCTGTCGCAATGGTTAGACCAATAACTCCGCCTAGCAAGGTCAAAATCATGGATTCAATCAAAAACTGAATTAAAATATTGGCACGTGTTGCACCCAAAGCCTTACGGAGACCAATCTCACGCGTACGCTCCGTCACCGAAACCAGCATGATGTTCATAACACCAGTTCCTCCAACAAAAAGGGAAATTCCTGCAATGGCACTAATAATCGTAGTTATAAATCCAAAAAGTTGTTGTACTTCTTGGAAGGCTGCAGTCGCATCTGCCACCTGATACTCTCCTTGTTGAAGACTAGCAATTTCGGTCATTTTTCTAGCTAATTCTGGTCCTACAGTTGGTGTCAAACTGGTATCATTAACTCGGAAAACAATATCAGAAATTTCATCCATATTGAAGTTATTGGCAAGAGAAATATTAGTCGTAATCGGAAGTCCACCAATACCAAAAGTCTTGGCAGTCTTGGCCTCATCGCTGGTATAGACACCAATGACACGATAGCTAAAGCCACCAACATCTATAACCTGGTTAACAGCTTCTTGAGCAGATCCAAACAGACTATTAGCAAGTTCTTGGTCTAGTAAAATGACACTGGCCACATCTTTATAATCCTGAGCTATGAAACTGCGGCCTGCAACAATTTCATTTTCAACCGCCTTCATGTAAGTAATATTTCCACCTGTCAAGCTAGCTCGCTCCACTTTTTTGTCTTTATAAGACAGGGTGGTATTGGTCGAGTTGGTTACATAGTAACTGTCCACCCCTTTAACTTTAGCAGCCTCCTTGACCCAAGCTTCTTGTGGTTTTGGTGGCTCCACAGGAACATCCTCTTCTTTCCCAGAAACCGTCAAAGCTGATTGCTTTTGGGTAAAAGAACCATCTTTGCTTTTGATAGGCGAGAAAAAGACATGGATATTCTTCTGTGACTTGGTCATATTTTTATTAACCTGACGAGACATGGAATCTCCCAGAGCCATAATCACAACAACAGATGAAACACCAATGATAATCCCAATCATAGTGAGAAAAGAGCGCATCTTGTGGGCCATTATAGATGAAAAGGCAAATTTCAGATTCTGCATCTTAGTTTTCCTCCTTTTCTAACTGAGCACTGTCAGACGAAATAACTCCATCCCGAATGACAATCTGGCGTTTAGCATAAGCAGCGATTTCAGGCTCATGCGTTACCATAATAATTGTTTTTCCTTCATTATTCAGTTCAACTAATAATTGCATGATTTGGTTACCTGTTTTGGTATCCAAGGCTCCTGTCGGTTCGTCCGCTAGGATAATAGAAGGATTGTTTACCAAGGCACGCGCGATAGCTACACGTTGCTTTTGACCACCAGATAATTCCGAAGGCAAATGATGACTACGTTCTGTCAATTCAACCTTGTCTAAATACTCCTCAGCTAACTTGCGACGTTTTGAAGCCGAAACTCCCGCGTAAATCAAGGGCAATTCTACGTTTTGCAGAGCGTTAAGTTTAGATAGAAGAAAAAACTGCTGAAAGACAAAACCGATTTGTTGATTGCGGACCTTGGCTAGTTGTTTTTCACCAAGTCCAGCTACTTCTTGGCCTTCAAGATAATATTCTCCACTGGTTGGTGTATCCAACATACCAATCGTATTCATGAGAGTAGACTTACCCGAACCAGATGGTCCCATGATGGCAACAAATTCACCCTCATTCACTTCTAGGTTGATATTTTTGAGAACCTGCAGTTCTTGGTCACCGTTACGGTAGCTTCTGCAGATATTTTTTAGACTAATTAGTTGCTTCATCAGCCTTCACCTCTTTTCCTTCCTCTAGAGAAGACGTTGGGTTACTGATGACCTTGACTCCATTTGTCAGACCTGAAGTGATTTCTTGGTTGTCTGCATCAGCATTGCCCAAACCAACTTCCACTTTCTTGGCCTTTTTCTGCTCGTCAAGCACCCAGACATAGTTCTTATCATTTTCAGTCACAACACTTGTTAGAGGAACCAAAATGGCTTTACTCTTATTCTTAACCTCAACACTTACTGAGAATCCTTGTTTCAAATCACCGATTTCACTTGTAACATCGATGGTATATGGATATTTAGAACCAGAATTACCACCTGTTGCGGCAGTAGCTGCACTTGCTGCTTCACCACTAGTTTTAGGATAGTCAGAGATATAGCTAATCTTACCTGTCCAGCTCTTATCTTGGTAAACTTTAGAAGTAAAGGTTACTTCTTGTCCTACAGAGAGGTTGGCAAGGTTATATTCAGATAGTTCACCCTTAACTTGCAAGTTTTCATTACTTACGACATGAACGACTACTTGACTAGCTCCTGTTGGAGATTTAGAAACATTGTGGTTGACTTCAACCACAGTTCCCTCCAGGGTACTGAGAACCGTCATGGCATCCAACTGACTTTGAGCCTTACTTAATTGCGCTTCTGCATCTGCACGAGCATCACGGGCATCACCTAGTTGTGCATCAATAGATGAAACTGCATTTCCTGAGACTGGAGCTGGAGTTTGCCCTGCAGCTCCTTCGCCTCCTGCTGGTGCTGGTAACTGTGGAGCCGGAGCTGAAGCGGCTTCATTTCGTGCTTGATTGAGTTCATTGATATGACGATCTGCCTTAGCTACTGCTCGGCTAGCTGAATCATAGGCCGCCTGGGCTTCTGAACTACTGTACTTGACTAAAGCCTGCCCTTCACTAACCTTATCCCCCACAGAAACAAGGATTTCATCTAAATCTCCCTTACTAGCATCAAAATAAACATATTGTTCATTTTTTGCCGTTACTGTCCCTGATAATAAAACAGAGGATGCCACGGTTCCTTCTTTAGCAACAACAAGATGAGTTGGCTCATCTTTTACAGCAGTTTTGAGAAGGTTGTCTAAAGAGCAAAATGCCCCCAGCCCCCAATACAACAACACTTGCAGCACCAATTGCTGCATACAATTGCCACTTTTTAGCTTTACGATTCTTTTTCATAATGAAACTCCTTTTTGATTTAAAGTACTTAACAATATTATACAAAAATTACAAAATATAAACAATAACAGTTCAGAACGAAATAATGACATTTCAGGATTCACTTATTGTTCGGAATTTATTTTTATTATCATTGTACTAGTTATATAATACACTTTATTTTTCTTTTTTGCAAGCCTTTTCTTTAATTTTTTTTAACGTAGCAGATTTTTGCAATCACATCAAAAAAAAGATAGAATATGACTATCAAAAAATGACACTCTACTATTTAAAAGAGTACAAAGGAGTTTTTAATGAGAGAATATGATATCATTGCTATCGGTGGAGGTAGCGGAGGAATTGCTACTATGAACCGTGCTGGTGAACATGGAGCCAAAGCAGCCGTTATTGAGGAAAAGAAATTAGGTGGAACCTGTGTCAACGTCGGTTGTGTTCCTAAAAAAATCATGTGGTACGGAGCACAAATCGCTGAGACTTTCCATCAATTTGGAGAAGACTACGGCTTTAAGACTACTGATCTTAACTTTGACTTCGCTACCCTACGTCGCAATCGTGAAGCCTACATTGATCGCGCTCGTTCTTCTTATGATGGCAGTTTTAAACGCAACGGTGTAGATTTGATTGAAGGTCATGCTGAATTTGTAGATTCTCATACTGTCAGCGTAAATGGTGAACTGATTCGTGCTAACATATCGTGATTGCTACTGGTGCCCATCCCAGTATTCCAAACGTTCCTGGTGCTGAACTAGGTGGCTCTTCTGATGATGTATTTGCTTGGGAAGAATTGCCAGAGTCAGTTGCTATTCTAGGCGCTGGTTATATTGCCGTTGAATTGGCTGGCGTACTCCACACTTTTGGTGTCAAGACAGACCTCTTTGTTCGCCGTGATCGTCCTTTACGTGGTTTTGATTCTTACATCGTTGAAGGTCTGGTCAAGGAAATGGAAAGAACAAACTTACCACTTCACACTCACAAAGTCCCTGTTAAGTTAGAAAAAACTGCTGAAGGCATTACCATTCATTTCGAAGATGGTACTAGTCACACAGCTAGTCAAGTTATCTGGGCTACTGGTCGCCGTCCAAACGTTAAGGGCTTGCAACTTGAAAAAGCTGGAGTAACTCTGAACGAACGTGGCTTTATCCAAGTAGATGAATACCAAAATACTGTTATTGAAGGAATCTACGCTCTAGGTGATGTAACAGGTGAAAAAGAACTAACTCCAGTTGCTATCAAAGCTGGACGTACCCTATCTGAACGTCTCTTTAACGGAAAAACTACTGCAAAAATGGATTACTCAACTATTCCAACTGTCGTCTTTTCACACCCTGCTATCGGAACTGTTGGTTTGACAGAAGAGCAAGCTATTAAAGAATACGGTCAAGACCAAATCAAGGTTTACAAATCAAGCTTTACGTCTATGTACTCTGCTTGCACTGACAACCGTCAAGAAACTCGTTTCAAATTGATTACAGCTGGTTCAGAAGAAAAAGTTGTCGGACTTCATGGAATTGGCTATGGTGTTGATGAAATGATTCAAGGATTTGCTGTTGCTATCAAAATGGGAGCAACCAAGGCCGACTTTGACGCAACTGTGGCGATTCACCCAACTGCATCTGAAGAATTTGTAACTATGCGTTAATCGAAAAAAAAGAAGCCGATACAAATGTGTCTGCTTCTTTTTTGATGTTTTACGAAATGATGAAAACAACTTACCCAGTCAGCAAATCGGCCGTTACAGTTTTTGTTACCTTATTTTAAAAAATTGGTTGACAATAATTGCTCCACGAGTATAATAGTTACTATACATCAGAAAAGAGGTTAACTATTTTGAAAAAAGCTCACGTTTATGCTATCCCTGCTATTGGGGCTGCTCTCATTGCTGTTTTGGCACAAATCAGTCTTCCAATTGGACCTGTTCCCTTCACTCTGCAAAACTTTGCAATCGGCTTGATTGCTACTGTCCTTAGACCTAGAGAGGCTGTACTTTCTGTTGGACTCTATCTTCTTCTAGGTGCAATCGGTCTTCCTGTCTTTGCAGGAGGTGGAGCCGGATTTCAGGCTTTAGTTGGCCCTACTGCGGGCTATCTTTGGTTTTATCTTGTTTATTCTGGACTTACCTCTTCTCTAACTAACAGTGATAGTGGTTTTGTCAGAATTTTTCTAGCAAACCTCTTGGGTGATGCCCTTGTCTTTGTCGGCGGGATTCTCAGCTTGCATTTCCTGGCTGGAATGGCATTTGAAAAAGCTCTTGTTGTGGGGGTCATTCCCTTTATCATTCCAGACCTTGGTAAACTTCTGGCTATTAGTTTTATTAGTCGTCCCCTACTTCAACGCCTTAAAAATCAGGCTTACTTTACTAACTAAAAAAGGATATCGAGTTGTCATGACTCAATATCCTTTTCTTTTATTTTGACAACTTAGTTACCTTTAAAGGCATCCACCATTGTTTGAAATTCTTCATTTGAGAGAGTAATTCCTTTGCCCATTTTAGTATGATCTGGGCTCCAAGCACGAATATCAAACTTTGCAGGAGCACCATTAAAGCTCACACGGTTGATTTCCTTAGTCCAACCTTTTTCGTTTTCAGAAAGAGTCAACAAGTGCTCTTCGATTTTAAATGTAAATTCTGCCATTTTCTTCTCCTTTTTTAGCTTTCATTAGTTTATTCGTAAAATCTTGTAGATTTTAGGAAAATTTTATATAATATTGATATAAAAGAAGGGAGGCCACTATGAGACATAAATTCCAGCAAGTTCTAGATAAAATACATGACTTTTTAAATGGACATGAAGAACCAGACCAGACTGAAAGCAACTCCCTTACAGCTACTATTGAAGAGGCTATCCAGAAACAAACCGCTGTTCACCTTATCTTGTCTGAGACAAGTTTTACAGGTGATATCATCAAATACGATCAACAACGCCAGCAAATTATTGTGAAAAATTTTGCCAAAAATGTGACCCGTATTATCCGTATAAGCGATATTCAACGCCTGCGATTTGTCCCTTCAACTGTCCAAACAGCCCAAAAAAATAGATTTAAGAAAGAGTGAGATGTAGTTGCTTCATCCCACTCTTTTTTCTTAGCGAATTTGTTCAAAATGTAAATGAACCGCGATGTGATCTCCATAACCACTTCTTTCCAAGTCACGTTGTAGACGATAGGAAATGTAGTGTTCTGCAATGGTAATGTAACCTGCACCCAGTAAACGATGTTCAACCAAAGACTGAATCATGCTGATGGTCGCACGTTCCACCTTGGCCTCTTCCAAATCCAAAACCACTTTCTTAGTGACTTGTGCAAGGTTTTGACGTAAATCATCTGTCAATACATAGACAGTCTGGGCTGCTTTTAAGATAGCTTGGTAAATCTTATCTGGATTAAATTCAGCAATTTCTCCATCACGTTTGATTACTTGCATAGGTATCTCCTTTATTCTTTGTTTTCTTTAATTTCTGCCAGCATTTTTTCTTCTTCTGCTGTCAGTTGATAATGTTCAAGCAAATCCGGTCTGCGTTCATAGGTTTTCTTTAAACTCTCATACAGGCGCCACTGACGAATCTTTTCATGGTGTCCACTCATCAGTACATCTGGCACAACCATACCTCGATAATCGTAGGGACGTGTGTACTGAGGATATTCGAGAAGCCCAGAAGAAAAACTATCATCTTGGTGGCTAGACTCCTTGCCAATCACTTCTGGAATCAGGCGTACCGTAGCATCAATCATGGTCATAGCTGCCAACTCACCACCAGTCAGTACATAGTCTCCCAGAGAAACCTCATCTGTCACCAAGGTCTTAATACGCTCATCATAACCCTCATAGTGCCCACAGATAAAGATTAACTCTTCCTCTTGAGCCAAATCCTCAGCATAAGCCTGATCAAACTGCTTTCCAGCAGGATCGAGGAGAATGACGCGCGGATTTTTCTTTTCAATAGCATCAAAGGCATCGAAAATGGGTTGGGCTCGGAGCAACATCCCCTGACCGCCTCCGTAGGGCTCATCGTCGACATGGCGGGCCTTTTCAGCATTTTCTCGAAAATTATGATACTGGATATCCAAGAGCCCCTTTTCTCGAGCCTTTCCAACGATTGAGTGCTCTAGCGGAGAAAACATCTCTGGAAAAAGGGTTAAAATATCAATCTTCATCGTCTAACCCTTCTAAGATTTCCACATCGACTCGGTTATTTGGAATATCAACATTGAGAATCACTGGTGGGATATAAGGCAAGAGCAAATCACGCTTGCCTTTTCGCTTGACCACCCAGACATCGTTAGCACCTGGTTGCAGGATTTCTTTGATGGTTCCAATCAAGTTATCACCCTCATAGACTTCCAAACCGATAATCTCGTGATAGTAGAATTCACCATCGTCTAGGTCATTCAAATCTTCCTCAGCAACCTTGAGACTGTATCCCTTGTACTTTTCGATAGCGTTGATATGGTACATATCTTTGAATTTAATAATGTCAAAGTTCTTCTGTTTACGGTGGCTAGCGATGGTCACTGTTTGAACAAACTGATCTTTTTCATCAAACAAAGCCAGCTCAGTACCTTTTTTAAACCGTTCTTCTGCAAAATCCGTCACAGACAAGACTCGCATCTCACCCTGCAATCCTTGCGTATTGACGATTTTCCCAACATTAAAGTAGTTCATCTTGTCTCCTGTACTTTATTTCTATCCATCTTATTCTAACAATTCTCGAATAATAGTCGCAATTTTTTCTGATTCTGACCATTGTAAATAATGGTGATTCCCTCCTAAAATGAGTTTAGTATTGGAAGTCCAATATTCTGATTCTCTGTACTCTTTTTCTCTATAAGGCTGACAAAAAATAAATACAGGGGTACAAGTTTCTATCGACAAATTCTCAAAATCTTCCTCAGTAATCTCTCCAGATATTTGAAATCCTGGATCTTGATTTTCCAACTCTGAGCCTTTTCCCTGCATTATTTCCCAGATTTCTTTATTAATTTCAGGTCTAAATGTTGCTTGAGTTAAGTTCTTAAAATAAAGTTCAGGACCACACTCGTCAATCAGCCTCATCTGCTCTTCCATTTCTGGATAAGAATTTTCTGAAAAATCAGCAAACATGACGTTTTTAGTTGTCGGTTCAATTGCTACTAAAGCCTGACACTTAATTGGTTTCTTGAGCAATTTACAAGCTAAAATTCCACTCAAACTATGTACACAAAGTATATATTCAGAAATCGCCAATTCTTCAAGTACTTCATAAACTGCATCTGCAAGATTATCCAGATTTTTTCCAGCTTGGTCATTCATCGGACTCCTACCTGTGTTCGGAAAATCAATAGTCAAATAACCAATTGTAGGAGGAAGTTTTTCAAGTATAAGTGAAAAATTTTCATAACTTGGTAGCAAACCTGCGCCACTTAAACAAACTAGCATTTTCTTTTGCTTTTGATAAGTAACAGAGAGACTACCAATTTCTGTAGATACTTCAATCCTCTTCATAAAGAAATCCACTCGTTCTATATAATGAATTATTAAAAATCCTTATCCTTTATTTTAACACGTTCCAAGGATTTTCTCAAGTTGGAGGAAGATACATAGAGGGGTCGCTATAGTCCAAAAAGTGCTAATAGTTTCCTCTTTAATGTTAATTTATATTTGAAAGATGAGATATTCACATTCCCATTATACATATTACTATAAAATGTATACTCGCCAATTTCACCCTGACTTGTTTTCCATTTCATTCTTAAACTAGGCATATTCTCTGGTAAATTTGTATGAATCAATAAGCATGTATAATTCTTTAAATTTTTAACTGTATGCAGTTTATCATTATCAACTAAACGATTACTTTTTGAATCATAGATTAAAGAATAAAATTCTATAATTTCAATATCAACTTCCTTTGGATAAAAAATCAAATGGTTATAATGTTTATCATTTTCATCATGTTTAAACTCATATATATGATGAAATCTCGTATGTAAGGAATCAAATTCGATTGGTTTAATTACCTGAATTTCGATATTATTGATATAGGCCTTATTCTGAAAACTAATTTTTAAAATTACACCTATAAAAGTCGAAATCTGTAAAATTCGCAATAACCAATCAATGTACATTGCCCAATCTATGTTTAAAATACAATCAATGTTCATTCTTTTCCAGTCCCCCTTCAAAAATCCTTCCAAATCCCGATTATGCTGTTACTTGATGGATGCTATTTTACACTTCTCCACACAAAAAAAGCGAGACATCCGTCCCGCCCTTCTTATTTTTCGTCAATAACGATTCTTACTTTTTTGTCTTCAGTTGGGACAGAGTAGACAATCGTTCTTATCGCAGAAATAGTGCGACCCTTACGACCGATTACACGACCCACATCGCTTTGATCAAGATCCAAATGATATTCCAAAAACTCTGGTGTATCTTCAATCTTGATAGTTAAGGCATCTGGTTGTGAAATCAAGGGTTTCACAATCGCAATAATGAGATTTTCAATCGTATCCATCTGTCAACCTACTTTAAACTTATTTTGAGAATTTAGAATCGTGGAATTTCTTCAATACACCTTCTTTTGAAAGGATGTTGCGAACTGTATCTGAAGGTTGAGCTCCATCAGCCAACCATGCAAGAACGCGGTCTTCTTTCAAAGTTACTTGGTTTTCAGCAACAAGTGGGTTGTAAGTTCCAACTGTTTCGATGAAACGTCCGTCACGTGGTGAACGTGAATCTGCTACGTTGATACGGTAGAAAGGTTTTTTCTTAGAACCCATACGAGTCAAACGGATTTTAACTGCCATTTTTAAAGTCTCTTTTCTTATTTTTTATTTCGGTGAAATAGCTAAGCTATTTAGCACATGTTCTATTATAGCAGATTTCTGGCAGGTGTCAAGAAAAAAACTTGACAGACTATAAAATTCTTAAACCTTTTAGAAATTTGTTATATTTTTAAAGAAAAATCAGAAAGAGAATGTCATGAATCCTTTTTTAGAAACATTTTATAAAGACCACCAAGTCAAACCCTTCATATCGCCTGAACGAGATTTGAATACTTGGCTCCTAAATCCTAAGCCCGTTCCCAAACGAAATATCAAGGATTTTAAGAACGATATCTACTAATTAATTTATAAAATATGAATTAATAGATTCTAAATAGGAGAATAATTTAGTTCTGTAAAAACTAACTTCTACACCTACAAAGCTTATTCTGACAGACTTTATAACAGTCTAAGAAAAAAGTAGAGATTCATAGAGTATCTAGATTTTCCAAATAATTGCCACCTTGGCACATAAATTCTTGCTTTCTAAATTTAAATGTGATATATTTATAACATAAAATTTAAGTGTTATATATTTATAAAATAAAAAAGGAGTCTATCATGAAAAAAAATCAAAAAATGCGTGGCCTCATTGCAGTGATTGCCGTAGCTCTCTTTATTGATTTTACTGTTTTATTTGGTTCTAATCTTAGTTGGGGACCCAAGTTAGTTATTACTGGTATTTCAGTGACAGGTCAAATTGTAGCTATTTGTAGCTGGCTACATAAGAGTCAGAAAGGTAAGGGAAAGATTATTTTTGACTTGTCTGCTAAGCTTTACACGATACTTGTGTTTGCAGCAAGCATTTTTTATACAGTAGGAATTTGGGTTGCGACCCCTAGCGTAAGTTCTGGTATTAAAGAATGGATTTTGGGAATTAGCCTCGTTATTGAAGTGATTATATTTGGTTTTTTCTCTTTAAAAAATGTCAAGGAAACTCCGGACGAACGCTTTTATGCTAATTTAGCCAAGGCAGCTAGCTTGATGTTTGTTTTTATACTAGGCGCACTGATGATCCTAGCAGTTATCATTGGGTATATGGGGTCTCTCACTCTTTACATGGGACAGATATTTATTAACATAGCTGTCTTGATTTGCATCTTTGCGGTTGTCTATTTTATCTTGGAACGTAGAGGATAAGCATGGCCAAAGAAAGCAAGATTATTACTAATCTCAAATCTGTTCGTGAGTCCACAGGCATGACCCAGCAGGAGTTAGCCGACCGCATCGGCATGCGACGCGAGACAATTCTGCACTTGGAAAATAATCGTTACAACCCTTCGCTAGAAATGGCTCTTAAAATTGCTCAAGTTTTTAATCTGAAAGTAGAAGACCTCTTTGAACTCAGACAGAAAGAGGAAGCATAATTCTTTTCGAGACCTAGTATTAAATTCATTGATTAATTAGGAATTGAAGGCAAAAGAAAAAATCCTTTGAAAATGTGCTCTTTTAAAATATAGTAATTCTTTCGAATTAACGTTTACTAATTGTGATGCTTTACGAGCTTTCTTAAGATCTGGTTCCAAAATACTTTGAGTATACTTATGGCATTGATGCCCCTAAGCAAGCGACTTTCTGGTTAGCTTCCTCTTAAACTGTCTTGTCACTAATATTTGAAATCCCCTTCCTTTTAGGGTACAATGGTAGAAATGAATTTTTGAGAGGAATAGAATGAAAAAAATAGCAACACTTCTTTTACTATCCACTGTAGCTCTAGCTGGATGTAGCAACATCCAACGTAGTTTGCGTGGTGATGACTATGTTGATTCCAGTCTTGCTGCTGAAGAAAGTTCCAAAGCAGCTGCCCAATCTGCCAAGGAGTTAAACGATGCTTTAACAAACGAAAACGCCAATTTCCCACAACTATCTAAAGAAGTTGCTGAAGATGAAGCTGAAGTGATTCTCCACACAAATCAAGGAGATATCCGTATCAAACTCTTCCCTAAACTCGCTCCTTTAGCGGTTGAAAACTTCCTCACTCATGCCAAAGAAGGCTACTATAACGGCATTACCTTCCACCGTGTCATCGATGGCTTCATGGTTCAAACTGGAGATCCAAAGGGAGACGGTACAGGTGGTCAGTCCATCTGGCATGACAAGGATAAGACAAAAGATAAGGGAACTGGTTTCAAGAACGAGATTACTCCTTATCTCTATAACATCCGTGGTGCTCTTTCTATGGCTAATACTGGTCAACCAAACACCAACGGTAGCCAATTCTTCATCAACCAAAACTCTACAGATACCTCTGCTAAACTCCCTACAAACAAGTATCCAAAGAAAATCATCGAAGCCTATAAAGAAGGGGGAAACCCTAGTCTAGATGGCAAACACCCCGTATTTGGTCAAGTGATTGACGGTATGGATGTTGTAGATAAAATTGCCAAAGCCGAAAAAGATGAAAAAGACAAGCCAACTACTGCTATCACAATCGACAGCATCGAAGTGGTGAAAGACTACGATTTTAAATCTTAAAAACCAAAAAATACAGTATCCACATTCGGTACTGTATTTTTTTGTCCTCATTTTTAAGTTAGATTATTAAAATCCCATATTTGGTCCATCCAGCCTTCATAGAAGTCTGGTTCATGGCAGACCATAAGGATAGATCCCTTGTATTCTTTGAGAGCGCGTTTGAGTTCATCCTTGGCATCCACATCCAAATGGTTGGTCGGCTCGTCCAGCACTAAAACGTTGTTTTCACGATTCATCAAGAGACAGAAACGAACCTTGGCTTGTTCCCCACCTGACAAGACCTGAATTTGGCTTTCGATATGCTTAGTTGTCAAACCACAACGGGCAAGGGCTGCACGAACTTCTGCTTGGTTAAGAGCTGGAAAGGCATTCCAAACAGCCTCTAGTGGTGTTTGACGATTGCCACCTTCTACTTCTTGTTCAAAGTAGCCAAGTTCTAGGTAGTCTCCACGTTCAACCTCTCCAGCGATTGGTGGAATAATGCCCAATAGGGACTTCAAGAGAGTTGTTTTCCCGATACCATTTGCCCCGATAATAGCAACCTTTTGATTACGTTCAAAGGTAAGATTTAAAGGCTTGGTCAGAGGACGATCATAACCAATTTGCAAATCCTTGGCTTGGAAGATAAAGCGCCCTGGCGTACGAGCTGATTTGAAATCAAAGGATGGTTTTGGTTTCTCACTTTGTAATTCGATAATATCCATCTTATCCAATTTCTTCTGACGAGACATGGCCATGTTTCGTGTTGCAACACGCGCTTTGTTTCGGGCAACAAAGTCCTTAAGGTCCGCAATTTCTTTCTGCTGACGTTCGTAGGCTGCCTCTAGCTGAGATTTCTTCATAGCATAGACTTCTTGGAACTGGTAGTAGTCACCAGAGTAACGCGTCAGCTGTTGATTTTCCACATGATAGACGATATTGATAACATCGTTCAAGAATGGAATATCGTGTGAAATAAGGACAAAGGCATTCTCATAGTTTTGGAGATAGCGCTTGAGCCAGTCAATATGCTCAGCATCCAAGTAGTTGGTTGGCTCGTCCAAAAGCAAGATATCGGGCTTTTCAAGGAGGAGTTTTGCCAAAAGCACCTTGGTTCTTTGCCCACCTGACAAAGAAGTTACATCTGTATCCATGCCAAAGTCCATGACACCAAGGGCACGCGCTACTTCGTCAATCTTAGCATCCAAGGTATAGAAATCACGACTCTCTAAACGATCTTGCAGTTCGCCAACTTCTTCCATGAGAGCATCAACATCCGCACCGTCTTCAGCCATTTCCATATAAAGGTCATTGATACGAGCTTCAGCTTTAAACAGCTCATCAAAAGCTGTACGGAGCACATCACGCACCGACTGCCCTTCAGCAAGGACTGAGTGTTGATCCAAGTAACCCGCAGTCACATATTTGGACCACTCAACCTTTCCTTCATCTGGCAGCATTTTACCAGTCACAATGCTCATAAAGGTTGATTTTCCTTCACCATTGGCACCGACCAGACCGATATGTTCTCCCTTAAGGAGGCGGAAGGACACATCTTCAAAAATTGCACGGTCACCAAAACCATGACTCAGATTTTTAACTTCTAAAATACTCATTTTAATTCCTTATCTTGTTTTTATGTAATTGTTTATAGAGAAGCCAAGCCAGATAGCCACCCAAGGTATTGGTCCACAAATCATCAATCTCAAAGACGCGATTAAAATCAAAGAAAAAATCTAAGACTAACTGCGTACACTCAATTCCTAGGCTTATAAGAAAACTGAAAAAGATCACTTTTCTTGTCTTACGCAAATTTGGAAGGAGATAAAGGAGTTGGAAAATCAGAGGAAAAAGTAAGAAGACATTGAGGATATTTTGTAGAAAAAGCCAACATAATTGTCCTATGTCACTCACCTCACCCAGTTTCCAGAGAGAATTGAAAGGAGTCAAAAGAAAAACCAGGCGTCCAAGATGCTGAATACCTGGAGTTTCCACCCCCACGGGAGAATGTTCTTGAGGAGTAAAGCAAAAGTAAACGATACAAATACTATAGAAAATGACTCCCCAGACCAAAATACGATTATAAGTCTTCTTCATCATTAAGGATTGACTGCTGCGACTGCTTTCTGGCGGTCACGTTTCATTGTATTAGAACGCAATTGTCCACAAGCTGCATCAATATCAGTACCATGCTCTTGACGAACCACACAGTTAACCCCTTTTTTCTTAAGCGTATCATAAAAGGCCAGGACGCGCTCTTTAGGACTACGGCTATATTGGTCATGCTCACTAACTGGGTTATAAGGAATCAAGTTTACATAAGACAATTTCTTGATATTCTTGAGCAATTCAGCCAATTCCAAGGCTTGTTCTACACCGTCATTAACTTCATTGAGCATGATATACTCAAAGGTCACACGACGATTTGTTGTTTCGATATAATACTCAATAGCAGCAAAGAGTTTTTCAATCGGAAATGCACGGTTAATCTTCATGATGCTTGAACGCAACTCATTGTTAGGTGCGTGAAGGGAAACGGCAAGATTGACCTGAACTCCTTCATTAGCAAAATCACGAATTTTATGGGCCAAACCTGAGGTTGAAACCGTGATGTGACGAGCACCGATAGCCATTCCCTTGTCATCGTTGATAGTACGAACGAAATTCAAGACATTGTTGTAGTTATCAAAAGGTTCACCGATTCCCATGACAACGATATGGCTGACGCGTTCATCCTGACCACGTTCATCAAAGTATTTCTGAACCAGCATGATTTGCGCTACGATTTCACCGTTATTGAGGTCACGTTGTTTCTTAATCAAACCAGAAGCACAGAAGGTACAACCGATATTACAGCCGACCTGAGTGGTCACACAGACTGACAGCCCGTAGTGTTGACGCATCAGTACTGTCTCAATCAACATACCATCAGGCAATTCAAAAAGATATTTAACGGTACCATCAGCAGACTCTTGAACGATACGCTGTTTCAAGGGATTGACCACAAATTGTTCATTGAGTTTAGCAATCAAATCCTTGGAAAGGTTGGTCATCTCTTCAAATGACTGGACACGTTTACGGTAAAGCCATTCCCAGATTTGATCTGCACGGAATTTCTTTTCTCCCTGCTCCAAAACCCATTCCTGCATGGTTTGACGTGTTAAACTATAAATTGACGGTTTCATTTCTTCTCCTTATTCTCTACTCACTTCTGACGAATGACAAAATGACGTTGCCCCTTGTCCTCTTTCTGAGAATGCTGGTCTTTCTGACGACGTCTATTTTTCTTATCTGCATTCGGTTTTCGTTTGGTTTGAGTCGGTTTCTTTCCTTTTCTAGAAGGCTGTTCTTCTTCCTTCTTACGCATTTTCTTGTCAAATGATGCTCGCTTAGGGGCTTCATTTGATAAGACAAAATAGGCACAACCATAACTACAATACTCTAAAAGGTAGTCTTGTAAACGACTGATTTTTTCAAGTTTTTCTTCTGTTCGATCATCCTTGTAAAAACCTCGTAGGCGAAGCTGTTCGTTGCTCCAGTCTCCCACGATATAATCAAACTTGGTTAAGACTTCTGAAAAACGCTGATTAAAAGCCGTCACATCAAAGGCATCCTTGATATTTTCCACCAAGGAAAAAGCTATCCCTTCCGTTTCAACCTTGTCCCCATGTAAATGGAACTCAGGACCAGGAAACTTGTTATAGTTGTATAATTCAGGTGCAATTTCTTTTCGCATAGATATCCTTTTTCCACGATTACTTAATACTTTATTCTACCATAATTTCTAGCAGTTAGCACGTTTCTCATAAAAATGAAAAAAGTCTGACGATTTTGTCAGACCAAAATAATATAACCTTAAAAAGAGAAGAACAATTCTTCCCTCCATATATCATATCATTATTTAGCAGCTGCGTACAATTCATCTACTTTGTTCCAGTTGATCACTGAGAAGAAAGCTTTGATGTAGTCAGGACGCACGTTGCGGTATTTCACGTAGTAAGCATGTTCCCAAACGTCCAAGCCCAAGATTGGTTTTTTACCTTCTGAGATTGGTGTGTCTTGGTTTGCTGTTGAAGTCACTTCAAGTTTACCTTCTTTGTTGACAACCAACCATGCCCAGCCAGAACCGAAACGAGTTGTTGCTGCTGCAGTGAAGGCTGCTTGGAATTCTTCAAATGAACCAAATGTTGCATCGATTGCTGCTGCAAGTTCTGCTGATGGAGCTGTTTTCTCAGGAGTCATCAATTCCCAGAAAAGAGCGTGGTTCAAGTGTCCACCGCCGTTGTTAATAAGTGCTTGACGGATATCAGCTGGAATAGATTCTACATCAGCAAGCAAGGCTTCAAGATCTTCACCGATTTCAGGGTGTTTTTCTAGAGCTGCATTGGCATTGTTGACATAAGTTTGATGGTGTTTGTCATGGTGCAAGTGCATTGTTTCCGCATCGATGTATGGTTCCAAAGCGTCGTATGCATATGGAAGATCTGGTAAGATAATAGCCATCTGTAATACCTCTTTTTCTTTCTATATGAAAATGATAACGCAAACATTCACTTTTTTCAAGTTTTTTGCTTATAGATGAGGAAATCACTGAGATACTTTCTAATAATACTCTTCGAAAATCTCTTCAAACCGCGTCAACGTCGCCTTGCCGTAGATATAATTACTGACTTCGTCAGTTTCATCCGCAACCTCAAAAACATGTTTTGAGCTGACTTCGTCAGCCTTATTTACAACCTCAAAGCAGTGCTTTGAGCAACCTACGGCTAGTTTCCTAGTTTGCTCTTTGATTTTCATTGAGTATAAAATAAGCAAATCAGCAAGAAACCCACGACAAGATAATCCTGACGCGGGTTATAGTTTCAAAAAAATGTCAATTAACCTGACTAGCAATCTGTAAGAGTGCCTTTTTCAAAAGGAAACCTTTTTCATAAAGACCTGTCTTAATCTGATAGTCTGTCTCAATCAAATAGGAAATAGCTTGCTTCAAAAAGCTCAAGGAAAGTCCTCGCGAATCCCTAAGCGCAAACTTAATCTGATAGGGATTTGGATTGCGTCCGAGAAAACTACCTAAACTACTTGCAATCTGCGATTCTGTTTGCCCAGACTCCGCCAAAATTTTCACCTGAGTAAAAGTCCGAAATTGTCCTAGCATGACTGCAATCAGTTTAATTTCATCTTCCCCTTGCAATGTCAAGTCTCTAACCAAATCTCGCGCCTGGTCCATCTTTTTAGTCAGAATAAACTGAGTTAAATCAAAAATATTGTCCTGCAAGGTCTTGGGAATTGCGTTAACAATATCCTCTTCCTCGATAACAGAGTCTTCTTTATAGGACTGTAAAAAGAGGAGATTTTTCTGGATTTCGCTAAATTGGAAACCAGACTTGATGAGGAGATTTTCAAAAGAATGATTGGCAAACTGCAGACCTTGTTTCTGACTCCACTTTTGAAAATACTGGCGCAATTCTTGTTCTTTGGCTTCTACTGCATCAAAGACCTTGGCATCACGCTTCAGTAATTTAACCAACCGTCTTTTACTATCCAGCTTTCCTTCTGCAAAGATTAACAACTTAGTTATTGGTGAAGGATTGTCAAGGTATTCCTCAAACGACTTGAGCTCAGCATCTGTTAAAAAGCGTTTCTTGGCTGTTGTGATATCGACAAAATGGTCTAATATCACGATTTTCTCATCCGCAAAGAAAGGAAGGCTGACCAACTCCAGTTCTACATCCTTATAAACCACTTCTTTCATATCAAAGTAGGCAAAGTTGAGGTCAGCAGAATCATAGCCAATCTGTTTCAACACTTGACTCTTCATCACTTCAAACTGACCCTGGTCTGTCCCTGTAAATAGGCTCAGACTAGGTAAATTTGATAAAGTCAACTTCTGGCTTTCTTCAATAGCTAGCATCTTCTCTCCTTTCTTCTGATTTTTCGATTTAATTTAGTCAATGTAGCGCAATTTCCCACGGAAATCTTCTAAGCTCTCATACCCTTTTTCCGACATGATTGCTTTCAGTTCATTGGTAATACGTTCGAAGGCACCAACACCTTCTTTGTGAAGGGTGGTTCCCACCTGTACCATACTAGCACCACAGAGGATGTGTTCAAAAGCATCTCGACCAGTCAGAACACCACCTGTTCCAATGATTTGGATTTGAGGATTGAGACGTTGATAAAAAGCATGAACATTGGCTAGAGCAGTCGGTTTGATGTACTCCCCACCAATCCCACCAAAACCATTCTTAGGTCGAATAACGACAGATTCATCTTCTATATAAAGGCCGTTCCCAATCGAGTTAACACAGTTGACAAACTTGAGCGGATATTTATTGAAAATAGCTGCCGCTTGGTCAAAGTGAACAATGTCAAAATAAGGTGGTAATTTAATCCCAAGAGGTTTGGTAAAGTAGGCAAATACTTCTGCCAAAATTCGGTCAGTTGTCTCAAAATCATAGGCAATCTGAGGTTTACCTGGAACATTTGGACAGGAAAGATTTAGCTCAGTCAGACCACGAAACTCACTCTCTTGGACTTTTTTCAAGATAGTATGGGTTTCCTCTGGAGACATTCCAACTAAGGATAGAAAGAAGGTACGATTCGGTTCCTTTTCTTGTAATTCCAGAAGATAGTTTAGGTAATAATCTAAGCCATTATTTGGCAAGCCCATAGAGTTGATGGAACCAAGTGGAACATCTTGATAGCGTGGCTCAGGATTTCCCTGACGAAAGTCCAAGGTCGCTGTCTTCGTGACAAAGGTTCCTGCTGCTGAGTTTTTAACGCCTTCTAACTCTGCTATCGTCATACAAGCCACACCTGCCGCATTCATCAAACAATTGTCAAACTCAAAACCAGCAATTTGCGTTTTCGTTGATACCATGATTCTGATCCTCCAGATTCCTTTTATTGCTAATATTATACCACATTTTCAGATTTTCTCTTTAAGAAAGGCATTTATAAGAAAAACGTTCGTTTTTTATCTATTTCCAAAAAGCCTCAAAACTAAATGTCAAAACTAAATTGATAGAATTTTTAGAAAATTTCTGTTTTTTTCTTTACAGTAAAAAAAAATTCTGCTATAATGACTCACATAATTAAATTAGAATTTAAGGAGAACGATATGACATCTGCTAAAGAATATATCCAAAGCGTGTTTGAAACTGTAAAAGCTCGTAACGGGCACGAGGCTGAGTTCCTCCAAGCTGTTGAAGAATTTTTCAACACTTTGGAACCTGTATTTGAAAAACACCCTGAGTATATCGAAGAAAATATCTTGGCACGTATTACTGAACCAGAGCGCGTGATTTCTTTCCGTGTTCCTTGGGTTGACCGTGATGGAAAAGTTCAAGTAAACCGCGGCTACCGTGTTCAATTCAACTCAGCTGTTGGACCATACAAAGGCGGACTTCGTTTCCACCCAACTGTAAACCAAGGGATTTTGAAATTCCTCGGATTTGAACAAATCTTTAAAAACGTCTTGACTGGACTTCCTATCGGTGGAGGTAAAGGTGGATCAGACTTCGATCCTAAAGGTAAAACAGATGCTGAAGTGATGCGCTTCTGCCAAAGCTTCATGACTGAATTGCAAAAATACATCGGCCCATCACTTGACGTACCTGCTGGTGATATCGGTGTTGGTGGACGTGAGATTGGTTACCTTTATGGTCAATACAAGCGTCTTAACCAATTTGATGCTGGTGTCTTGACTGGTAAACCTCTTGGATTTGGTGGTAGTTTGATTCGTCCAGAAGCAACTGGTTACGGTTTGGTTTACTACACTGAAGAAATGCTTAAAGCTAACGGTAACAGCTTTGCTGGTAAGAAAGTGGTCATTTCAGGTTCTGGTAACGTTGCTCAATACGCTCTTCAAAAAGCGACTGAACTTGGTGCAACTGTTATCTCTGTATCTGACTCAAATGGTTATGTCATCGATGAAAATGGTATCGACTTCGATCTTTTAGTTGATGTTAAAGAAAAACGTCGCGCTCGTTTGACTGAGTATGCAGCTGAGAAAGCAACTGCAACCTACCACGAAGGTTCTGTATGGACTTATGCTGGAAACTATGACATCGCTCTTCCATGTGCGACTCAAAACGAAATCAACGGTGAAGCAGCTAAACGTTTGGTTGCTCAAGGCGTTATCTGTGTATCTGAAGGTGCCAACATGCCAAGCGACCTTGATGCCATCAAAGTTTACAAAGAAAATGGTATCTTCTATGGACCTGCCAAAGCTGCCAACGCTGGTGGTGTAGCCGTTTCAGCCCTTGAAATGAGCCAAAACAGTCTTCGTCTCTCATGGACTCGTGAAGAAGTTGATGGACGTCTCAAAGACATCATGACAAACATCTTCAACACAGCTAAAACAACTTCAGAAACATACGGTCTTGATAAAGACTACCTTGCAGGAGCAAACATTGCTGCCTTTGAAAATGTAGCAAATGCTATGATCGCACAAGGTATTGTTTAAGATTTATTTGCTCAATCCTCAATCGCTTTGATTGGGGATTTTTTGGTTGAGTTAAACAGTTAGAAAATTACTTACTCGCCCCCTTTTTTGCCCCTTTTTAAACAAAAAGAAAAACCACTACTCCTAAGAATAGCGGTTTAATCATGTCTTTAAGCTACTAATGTAGTCGCTCTATTATTTAAGTGTTATGAATAACTTCAATATCTTTAAAGCTTTTTGTTAGATTTATAATTTCAACTATAGCCATCTCTACTCCTTAGTTTACAGCAAAAAATTATGCTTAATTTTTATTGTTTTTGTAAGAAATCAGCGAACCCAATACTATTCCATTCAACAATCCTAAAGAAATACCATATTCAACTGGAAAATCTAAAAAAATAGCAAACACTATTCCAATTATCACCCCTAGTAAGGCTGCTGTTGAAATTACATATTCATTTTCTTTCTTCATTTTCTGTACACCTCATTTCCTTTTTGTATATAAGCTGTAGTACTCTCCACCAAGAGCCATTAAGTACTTATGATTTCCTGACTCAACAATCTTACCACCTTTCATTACAAAAATAATATTCGCATCCTTAATCGTTGACAATCTATGAGCTACAATTATTTGAGTACAGCCCTGACTTTTTATATACTTTGTTATTCTTTCCTCATTAATAGTGTCTAATGTACTAGTTGCTTCATCTAAAATTACAATACTAAGATTATTTATTAATGCACGTGCCAGTGCTATCCATTGTCTTTGACCACCTGAAATATTTGAACCCATCTCTGAGATGATAGTATTAAATTTCATCGGCATAGCTATGATTTCATCATAGACTTGAACTGCTTTACAAACTTCCTCTATCTTTTGTGAAGTAACTTCGTGCTTTAAAGTTTTATTATCAAGCAATACTTCTGTTCAATAAAAATGAATCCTGTGGAACTACTCCTAAATTTTGACTTAATATTTTTTTATCTATTTGATTAATATTTACACCATCAAATAAAACTTTTCCTGTATCAATCTTATATAATTCTGATGGTATTTTTGATAACGTACTTTTTCCTGACCCCGGTTGACCGACTAGTGCAATTCTCTGTCCTGACTCAATAGTCAAATTTAAATTTTCTATTACAGGAGCTGAGTCTTTGGAATAAGAGAAAGATAGATCCTTAATATCTATTCTACTTCAAACGTTTCTAAACTATACTCCGGAAAATAATTTAACCAATAATTAACCATACTATCTTTCATCGTGTCCTCCAACCAGTACTAGGTCTTTAGATGATATCTAAAGACTTAGGTGTACACCTAAACATTTTATCCACCGACAATAATAATATCCATAACCAACAATAAAATTAGGGAATTTTTTAAAATTTTCTTCATATTTAGACTTCCTTTCAGTTTTTATTTATTGTACAATAAATAAGAATCAATTACTTTTTTGTTGGGAAAACGGGAAAATTATGAAATCAAAACTTGGTATAACACTCAGAAAAATTCGAAAAGGAAAGAAAATAAGTTTATCTTCAATTGCTGATAGTAATTTATCTAAATCTCAAATCTCTAGATTTGAACGGGGAGAATCAGAAATATCTTGTATTCGACTAATCAATATTTTAGATAAATTACATATAACTTTGGATGAATTTATTATTCTTCATGACAATAATTCTACTAAAACTGGATCATTCGCTAACTTGGTGCAATATATTCGAAAGCACTACTCCACAAAAAATTTTGATAGTATTATTGAATTACTATCAAACTCTTCAAGTTATAACTTGGGTCCTTATGAAAAGACAATGGTAAAATCGATTCTCTATACAACAAATAAAAATTTTCTCCCCTCGGATGAGGAGTTATTACAGCTAACAGATTATCTTTTTAAAGTTGAAAACTGGGGTTACTATGAAATTATCCTATTAGGTAACTGTGTAAGAACAATTAAATATAACTCCTACTTCCTACTAACTATAGAAATGTTAAAAAATTATATCTATTCAACATTAAATAAGACAAATAAACGGCTTGTTACACAATTGGCAATCAATTGCCTAATTGTTAGTATTGATAAAGAAGAATTTCAAAATTGTAGTTTTCTAATCAAAGAAATAAAAAAATTACTAAATAATGAATTAAACTATTATGAACAAACCGTCTTCTTATATACATGTGGATACTTTGAATTTAAGTGCAATCCTGCGAACGGAATCGAAAAGATGAAACAAGCACTTCAGGTATTTGAAATTCTAGGAGAACATAATATAAAAGCACAGTACCAAGAGCACTATGACAAATATATTAATCAATAGCATAAAGGTAGTTAATCTTTAACCACCATAGGATTAGTTCTTATTATTCCAAAAGTATTTCTATACTAATTTTTTTATCAAAATCCTTATCATTCAGTACTTTTACAAACATTTCTAAATTTTTTATTAAGCTCTCATACTCATAGAGATAATGATCTAGCTCCTTTTGAAACGCTCTTATTTCTTCGCTTACTTGTTCTACTGTAATTGATTCTGGCAAATTTAATTTTGAAAAGTCATATCTTGCAAGCTTTCGACTGCTCACATCATCACTCTTCAAATTGATAAGCACTTCCGCCATCTTATTTAAGTTGGCGATTTTTTCATTAATTTGATTTAGTTTTATATCTATCTCTGCTATTTCTTTTACTAACTCGTCTTTAATGTCTTGGTATTTCTTATCTGCTTCAGTTAATTCAATGAAGAGGTTAATCTCAGTAATCTTTTCCTGTAGACTCTTAACTGTAGGTCTTCTGTATGGTATTACTCGACTATCGTTGGTTAGCTGTCTTATCAATGTTCGTCCTTTGACATACTGATTCTTATCCGAATGTTCTTTGTTATAGACAAAGTATGAGGTTGTCTCACGTATAAAGATTTTATATTTTGTTTGATTCTCTTCTTCCAGAATATCTAATTGATAATTGGGAATGAAAATGAGACCACTCTGCTTAATACCAAAAGACACTTTGATATAAATGCCCTCATCAACTAGCTTCTCTATTTGGTTCTCTGCAAGTTCCACTTCAAATTCACGAACGGTATCTCGTTTTTCCTTAAATGTCTCAAAGGCTTCCTCAATCTCTTCAGTGGATACTTTATCCTTATCTCGTTCTTCTTGGAAAGCATGGTACTGTTCCTGTAAATTCTCTAATCCTTCTGAAGCAATGACTTCCTTATTTTTAAAATAATCTTGAAAAAATTTGACATCATATAATTTCTTATCACTTATTTTTTGATGACCCAAACTTATCTTTTGATTATCTTCTTCCAGGATAAAAGTTACATTTTTTTGTTTTAAGTCAATGGTTAGATTCAATTCTTTTGCTTTTGTTATTAAATCTTCTAAAGAATTGACACGGTTCAACAAAAATTCTAAACGACTTTCAATCTCTTGCTTAGCAAAATTCATTCTAAAAAATTTTTCATCATATAAATCTCGCTTGCTGAGTTGGCGTCCTCGAATTCGTTTTGTCATTGCTCGATCTGTCATCATGAATCGACTATGCTTCTGACTAAAATCAATATGAACATGTAACTGCACCGCTTTTTCTAAAAAATCATCAAAGGACCTTGACTGCTGCATCAAAAAATAAAGACGTTGTTTCAATTCAAATTTATGACTAGACTGCCTATATTTTTGATAGTCACGGTAAGAGAAACGCTTTTCAATAATTTTTGCCCCCGCCATTCTAGAAATACGGTCTGAAATCATACGTAAATTTCGTTCTAAGGCATAATTCCATATCAATTTTTTATCTGAATTACTGTCTATGGCATTGATTAAGATATGGTTGTGGGTATGATCTTTGTCTGTATGAGTCGCTACGATAAACTTAAAGCGACCTCCTGTCAATTCCATCATGGTCTCATAACCAATGCAGTTAATTTCTTCAGGTGTCAGATTATCTTCAGGAGAAAATGATTGAATGAGGTGATGAGCATGAATAGTTTGTTGGTGTTTTTCTTGTCGGTCGTTTCTGGATTCGTACAACTTGTCATTATTGGTGAAGTTGACATTGTACATCTCTACCATTTCTGCATGACTAGGGAAGTCCAAGTAATTGCTCATGCCAAAATCAGATACCAATTTCAAATTGTCCGTTTTATCAGGGTTGAGAATATACTTAATTAAACGCCTACGATATTTTTTTCCGTGCGTCGCAAAGTGTTTAGTAACTACCATGAAACTCCTTCAGTCTTTTCACCTCCACTTGAAATTCTTTGTCCACTTCCTTAATTAACTCTCCGACTCCTTTACTCAATTCTTGTAATTGGTCCTGAGAAATCAGATGGCTTTGATTAATCGCACGCGCAATTTGATTTATGTTATTTCCAATCCGTCTCAATTCAAAAACTAACTGGTCATAAGTATCAGTGTTAATCGTGACAAATGACATATTGGGATTAAGTAAAACTTTTCTGGCATAGACTGAGAAATTTTGACAATTGCTCTTAGCAATCCGTTCATTCAATTGGTGTAATTCTGGATCAGTTAGAAATACTTTTTTGAGATTAGTACGATAGCGATAAACCATTACATCCTCCTAACCCATATATTTTTCACGGAACTCACGACTGAGTGGCTGCATTTGATTCACTTCTGCAATCAATTCTTGAACGCAAGTCAATAAGATTGAGACGTGCTCTTGAGTCACTTGATGATTTTCTCTTGCGATAACCAGAACTTCATACACATCTCGACTAATCTGTTCAAACTTTTGAGACTGCCAAAGGGAGAACCAACTTTCAAAAATTCTATCCTGATAATTCTTTTTCAATAAATTTTGACGAAGAAATTCTGAGAAACTATCCACTTTTTGTTCCCTCATCATTTCTTTTATCTGTTTTTCTTCTTGTCTCGTGATTCTAAATTGCTTTCGGATTGACTTAATTTCTTGTCCCATTCTGATATCCCTTCAACATTCTACTTGTCTGACAGTGTAAGTCTACCTCACATTGTCAGTACGCTTCCTAAAGACCTCACTTGCTTCTTGTTCGGTCTTTGCGAGCTCAGATATTGTGTCCACAATATCCCAAAAATCATATCGCCTGCCATTTCAAACCTCACGGTTTAAAAAACAAACGATATGAAAATGTGGTGGCACGCCCCCAAACCCCCAAGATAAATCTAAATTAAAAAAAGTATAACAAATACTTTTTGATAAAATTATCACAGAAAAAAGAGCCCTATCGGACTCTTACAAATTAAAACAATGTCTCTGATATTCATACTGCCTAATCCCACTACTATCTTTGTTCATCTTGATAGAAAAAACAAAGTAATGATCACGATTGTCTAAAGATTTGCTTTTGTTTAATTTAAAATAATGTTTCTGAGACATAGCCATGGTGCGTAAAATATCATCAGTGATAAATGTTAATGGTATATCTAAAGCAGAATACTTGTAAAAATCTGACTCAAACCTTAAATAAGAATCAGAAAAATAATCTAGCTGTAATTTATCATCATATAATTCTTTACGATTCATATAAATCTACCCCTTCTATCTGTATATCGAGTATATCTCCCCATCTTAATCGAAGAAAACCAGAGTCTGATTTAATGGATATAGACTCTCTCCCAATCTCTTTAACAATACCCGATACTACTTTTCTTCTATTTGAGAGCTTACAAACAAAAGTTGCTGGGAATACATTCGTATAAAGTTGACGAACAAATAGAACTTTCTCTTCCATTGATAGGAAAATGGAGATGTCTTCTCTATTTTTTTCTTCCCAAAGAGAACTGGAATGTTCTGACAAAAAGAATCCCATCCACTTAGCCATCCCACGGTCTTGATACTCTCTTGCAGACAAAAAAGGTAAATAAGAACGATTCATCATTTTAGTCCATCTAATCCTCCAGCTGAATGACCACCAATGAGTTTACTTCTTGCGATTGTTCTAGAAGCTTGATCCAAGGCATTCCCTTTCAATAGTGAAGTAAAACCAAATTCTGTTCGAATAGCATCGATTGCGGACTGGAGCCTTTCTTCTTTTTCTATTTTCTCAACATCATCAAATAATGAAATCAATCCAAATGATTCATCTACTAAACCTGAATAGCTCACTGCAACACTTCTGATAGCTCCTGAAGTATATTTAGTGTGAATTAACTTTAAAACATAGTTTGTCAGTAGTGCTGTTTGATTAGTTGGTTCAATCTTCATTTGAGTATGAATAGATCGTTTCTGTTCCACTTTAGAATACCCTAAGTGTATAGAAACCACAGTTGCTTTCTTACCAGCTCTTCTCAATCTAACAGCAACTTGTTCTGCCATCTCACGAAGTATGATCTCAATATCTCTTTGTTTGACATAATCTCTAGGTAAAACTTGAGAGTTCCCTATCCCTTTTGACTTTGGCTTATAAGGTTTATGAACATTACTTTCATCAATCCCATTAGCATGAAACCATAACTCTAGTCCCATAATCCCAAGCTCTTTTTTAATCAAGTCAGGATTAGCCTTAGCCAATTCTTTAATCGAAAAGATGCCTAAACTATGTAATCTCTTCTCCATCCGATTCCCAATTCCCCAGAAATCTGTCATTTTAGGGATAGACCATACTTTCTTTTCAATATCTTCATAGGACCAATTGGCTCTCATTGTCGGAGTTTTTTTAGCCTCATTATCAAGTGCTAACTTAGCTAATAAGGGATTGGCATTAGACATACCTACCGTTGAATAGATTCCTGTTTTTCTCCAAATCTTTTTTTGAATAGCAGCTGAGATGATGTCTAACTTATCTTTTCGACTAATACTTTTATCAGGCACAAAATAATTTAATGAACTGGTTAAATCTATAAATCCTTCATCAATTGAGTAGGGATAAATATCTTCTGGTGCTGCAAAATCTTGAAAGATTTTTTGAATCTCCATATTGACTGCAATATAAGTATCCATTCTCGGAGGAACAATCACTGTTGATTTTGCCCAGTCCTCTATATAACGGACATAGTCTATCGTTGTCGGCAAACCTTGTTTTCTAGCATTATAGTAAGAGAACTTTCTAGTCTTTACATCAAATGGTAAATCATAGGAACGTCCAACATTTGATTTCCCAAATACCTTCTTAAACATAGGAGAGGAAGCAAGGATTAACCCAGCAGAATTATCTGCTCGACTCATAACACAAAGTGAAGTCTTAAGTGGATGCAGGCCTCTATCTACACACTCCACACTTGCGTAAAAAGATTTCATATCAATAAAGGCAATATCGCTTTTAGGTTCGAGACTATAATCAAACCAAGTCATACTCAATCCTCTAAAGGCATAAAGTTTCCAACAATTTTCCCTATGATACGAGGATTCTCATCATAAGGCGCAAACTTATCTGAATAGTTCCGATTGAGTGAAACTAAACGTAGCCCATTTTCTTCACGATACACTTTCTTGATATAGGTTTGACCATCCCAATCTATGGCATAGATAGCTCCATCATAATCAAATCCTGTTTGCTTAATAAGGGCTACAGAACCATTTTCATATGTTGGTTCCATCGAATTACCAAACACCCATGATGCAAAGTCATAATCAAATTGATGATTAAAGTAAACTGTATCGTAATTACCATCATCAAAATAAGCTGTTCCTGTACCAGCTGATAATTTTTCGTAGACCTTATAAGCAAAACGCTCAGGAATGTCTACAACCTTCTCATTCTGTTTGTTCAACAATTCTGTAGCATAATGAAGTGTCGCTTTTTGATTCTTTTCCGTTAGTTTGAGATAAGTTTCAACTATTTCATACTCTGATTCAAAATAGCAAGGGTCGACAGTTAAAATCTGGCTCAACTTACTTAGATTATTTTGATTCGGTTTTGTTTTACCTGATTCCCAATTAAAGTATGAGACTCTACTGATTCCCAAACTGGATGCAAGTTGTGATTGCGATAACCCTTGACTTTCTCTTTTTTCTTTTAATTTAGTAGGTGAAAACATTTGTTCTCCTTTTTGTAAGTTTATTAACTAACAAAAGAATACCATAGCTTGTTGAAAAAATCAAGAGTTTAATAACCCCCAAGTTCTAATTCCGAGAATACATTTGAAATAAAAAAGAATGCTGACAAATCAACATTCTTTTTATGTTCACTTTGATAAACATTATAAAATTTGTCTGTTTAGCTACCAAAAAGCTACCAATAGATTTGTAATTTTAAATAAATAAATTAGTAGTACTATATTTAAATACCTAGTTATCTAAAAGAATAAATTTACTAGATTAGTAAATTAAATTAGACTTTGTCAGTAATGACGTTACTCTCCTTACTTCAATACATTTGAAAGTAATGGGATTAGTTTTAAGCCGATTAGAACGATGCCTCCACCATGAATTTGTAAGAACTTTTCATATTGAAAATAAACAAAAGTGTTGAAATATAGCTGATTTTAGGGAAATACTTCTAGGTGTTTTCAATGTCAGGCTTTAAAAACGTGGCAAAAGTAGGGCAAAAACGAATGACTCGTATTTGGTTTGAAAACCTATAATACCTAATGTTTATGCTATTCTAGATATATAGTTTTGTTATAAATAAATGTCAGTGCGAGTTCAAATCGGAGGATAAAATGGAAAAACAAATTAATGAAAAAAAAAGCCTTGGTTCCCAAAGCTTTTTAATGTTATAAACTCATTAAAATAATCCCCAGTTAGATTTGGAATATTTTTTATTCTGTGTCATATAAAAATAAATAAAATGAATGGCTATAGCTAGAGCTAAAATGGTTGTTATACTCACTACTATTATAGGATTAGAAGCAAAGATTAAAGAGAGAATCAAGGCAGCCAGATAGAGTGTCGCTTGGACACAGTAGTAACTTTTCGAATAGCGAAGATAGTGTTTGTTATAGGGCCCATTTACTAGGACAGCAGCTTGAAAGAGGCCAAATCCGATATAAGAGAAGCTGGTTGCAAAGAGACGATTAGCTTCAGGATTCTGAAGAAAACTCATCGAAACGGTCATCATAAGAAGTCCAATGAAAATAGGATAGTGACTGTAAATTAGAAATAGTCCCTTTTGATTAGATTTTTCATCAATAGCATGGTCGAATTGACCAAAATAAAACAAGAACAGAGAAATCATAATAATGAAATAAAGAACCGAATAAATCGAGAAATTCTCGATTGTAAAGAAGTTAGCTAGCTCCGTAATCATCTCTCCAAACATAATAATGACAAGAAGGGAGATACGCTCGATTAAATGGGGGAGATTTACCTGGTAATGCTTATCTTTATTAAGCAAGATACTTGGCATAATAAATGTTAGCAGAATACTAGCAAATAAGATATAGACTCTAAGGTAAATAGGAAGAAGAGCTGCTAGATAGAATCCTAAACTTCCTAGACCTGTTATCCATAGAAAACCTTTGATACTTTCCCGATTAGCATCATCGGTTGATTTTCTAAAAAATTCAACCAAATATTGAAAAAATAAGGTAAGGGTTAATGTACCAATAGCCCAACAGAGATAATGAAAATATTGTTGCCAATCAGGTCCAATCATATTGGCTATAAAGAGTAAAATTCCCATTTTGATAAACATGATTACTATGTTAAATAAAGAGTTCTTTCCATAGCGATTGGTATAATCGGTTTGAATCATCCAGGAATCGATGAGAAACAAAGTAGCAATGAAAAAATCAAGGAAAGAATTCCAAGTCAAAATACCGTTATGAAGATGGTCAATTAAAGTAGTTACTTTTGAAATTGCAAAAACAAAAACTAAGTCATAAAAAAGTTCTGAAAATTCTACACGTTTATGTTTAATAAGAGTTGTCATCTTAAGACCTTTCTATTTTAGAAGTACAATTTATTATAACATAAAATGGTAATGAGAGAAAAGGAGATGCTTAAATAACTTCATGTGACGCTAATTGTCAAAACCTTGGAGCACATTTACCTCACGTACCAGCTTACAGGCGGAGTGTTTGATGATTGATAATGAAGAATAAGATTATACAATAAAAAAACACCTATAATATTTAGAAAAAATATCATCTAAATCTCCTTAGTCATGAAGTCTTTCGATAACTTTCATAAGTGGACGAATTTTTAATCTAGAGACAATACAAGAGGACCCGTTCTGAAAATGAACTAACCGATTTTCTTTATCAATTAAAGATATATTATAAGGATTTACGATAAATGATCTATGACATTGAAATAAACGTGGTTCCTGTTTAAGAATATCTGACAATTGTCCATAAAATTCAACTATGTCTCGTTTTGAATAGAGAGTCAACTTATGAGCAATTGTTGATGTTTCAATATACAATAAATCTTTAAAAGGGACTTGAATTTGAGCTTTGGATCCTGTAAATATAAAAGAGTCCTCAGATACTGTTATTCCTTGATTATCGCTAACACTTAAAATAACATTTTCAATTCGTTTGATAAATAATGGTTCAGGTAATTCTTTATCAATGAAATCAATAGCTGATACTAAATATTCAAAAGATACAGGCATAAACTCAGAATGAGATGTTACAAAAGCAATCACTGCTTGAGAATCAAGTTTTCTAATTTCTCTAGCAACGTCTAATCCTCTTTTGTCATCATCTTTTATTTCAATATCAAGTAAAAATAATTGATGATTTCCTCTCTCTGAAATGTCCTCTAAAAGCTGTTGAGGTTTTCCATAAACCTCAAAATGCCTATACTCAATCTTATTATCCACCAAAATTTTTTTGACAACATTTTCAATTCTAGTCTGTTGTAAAAAATTATCTTCTAGTATAAAAATATTCACTACTTCACTCCTATATATTTTTCCACTGATTTTTTAATATTGTAAAGTGTCTTCTAGAACAAGCGATGTCTGATACTCTATCATCCATAAACATAATCGTTCTTGTCTCATGATTAAATCCTGCTATTTTATCTTTATTCACAAGAAACTTTCTATGGCATCTAATAAGTTCTTCTGTACTTTCCTCTTCGATTTTAGCTAGTGAGGTTGAAGCTTCAAAATTCCCTTCTGCTGTTACAAAAAGAACAGCATGAGCTTTTGTAGGGTGAGTTGTAACATAATAAATTTTAGAGAGTGATACCTTTACGATAGCTCTATCTTGATATAAAATGTAGTCTTTCATATTTAGCCTCCTTCTATCAGTTTAATCTTATCAGAATGATGGAAATTAAATTATAAAAATCTCAAATGGTTTCTATACTATCTCAAATGGTAAAAATTTTCTTAATTTAGACATTTCATGATAAAATAGATACTTTTTAGTATCTCAATAATATTAATCTTTCTTCATTTGATAAACTAATTTCTAATGAAAGGAAAGCTATGAAGGCAATTCAAATTTTACACTACTCTTTATTTGGCTATATTTTATCTCTGTATTTAAAATATTATTTCTTAAAAAAACATTCAAAAATACAAAAATTTTACAAGGACATAAGATTAACTACAAATATAAATCTTCTACTTATCAGAAGTTAAGTAAGACAATATACCAAAAGCCTATGAAATCAACGTTTCTAGGCTTTTTTGTTTTTTTAATGTGGTTTTGTCTGATTAGAAGCAATTGACGTATTTTAACTGAAATTTAAAATTTCTTTCAAATATTTCCCCGTTTGAGACTCTTCACAACTGATAATATCTCTTGGTTTGCCTTCGAATAAAATATAACCCCCATTCTTTCCGCCCTCGGGTCCTAAATCAATTATCCAATCAGCTTGAGCAATAAGTTCTAAGCGATGTTCAATTATCACAACCGTATTCCCTTGATTGACGAGGCGTCTTAGTAAACTAAGCAGTTGTTCAACATCCTTACCATGCAGACCTGTGCTTGGTTCGTCGAGAACAAAGATTTGTCCTGACTCTTGTAACTTACTAGCTAACTTAACTCGTTGCACTTCTCCACCTGACAAGGTACTTGTGGGCTGACCTAAAGTCAGATAATCTAAGCCAACTTCCTTCATGACTGACAGAGATTGACAAATCTTATCGTTCGAAGAAAAAACTGTTAATGCTTCTTCGACAGTTAGATTCAAAATCTCTTCAATTGTGAAATTCTGATAACGATAGCTGAGCGCTTTAGGATTATAACGGTGACCCCCGCACTCCTCACAAACGACCTCAACTGAATCCGCAAAAGCCATGTCATAAACGATTTTTCCAGTTCCCTTGCAAATTGGACAAGCACCTTTTGAATTATAGCTAAACCAACTAGAGGTTACATTGTTGGCTTTGGCAAATAATTTTCGAATTTCATCCATTATTCCTAAGTAAGTTGCTGGTGTGGAACGAATGGAGGTACCAATAGGTTTTTGATCGATGATAATGGCATCTGGGTAATTTTCGATAAATTCGACACCAATCAGAGAGCTCTTCCCTGAACCCGCGACACCCGTTACTGCGGTCAAGATTCCCTTAGGGATTTTTGTATTAACCTGTTTAAGATTATTTGCAGTAGCATCTTTGATGGCAAAATATTCTGTCCAAGCTAGTGGGTCTTGATTCAGTCTAAGTGGTTGTTTTAGGACACGGGTTGTGAAGGTGTCAGCTTTTTGCAACTCTACAAGACTTCCTTGAAAAATTAGCCTACCGCCTTCCCGACCAGCCAATGGTCCCAATTCAATGACTTCATCCGCTAAAGCTAACATTTGTCGGCTATGTTCCACAACCAAAATATTGTTGTGCTTATCTCTTAAATCCAACAAGAGCTGACCGATTTTCTCGGCATCATGAGGGTGCAGACCTGCAGTCGGTTCATCAAAAACGTAGTTGACATTACTTAGGCTGGAACCAATGTGTCGCACCAACTTGACCCGTTGTATCTCACCACCTGATAAGGTTTCTGTCTTCCGAGACAAAGATAAATAACCAATCCCAACTGTCTCCATACGCTTAATAGCATACTTGATTTGTGCAACTAATGATTGACCTAAAGGACTATCAACTTCTTCAAGTAAAGGCAAGAGTTCACTGACTGATAAGTTCATATAGTCAACAATATTATGCCCGTTTATCTTAGAAGCTAAGGCCTTGGGGTTTAGTCCTGAGCCTTCACAACTGGCACAAGGTACCTGAATGACAAGAGATAGCACTTCTTCTTGCAATGATTTTTTCAGCTTAGAAATATCCCTTTTCAGATAGAGGCGGTAGAAACGCGGAATTACACCTTCATAGTCAACACGGTCCACACTCCCCGTATTATTAGAACGAAATTCAACCTTGACTATTTCATCGCTTCCTTCTCGCAAAATCTGCCATTCTTCCTCAGAAAAATCAGCTAACTTTTTATCTGCATCAAGTAAAGGATTATTTTTGTAAAGATAAGCCTGCCAGCCACTCGAAAATTGACTAAAATTAATAGCACCTTCATTCAATGATTTTGTGGTATCAAAAATCTTATCCTCAATTAACTGATAAACCTTCCCAATCCCAGTACAAATAGGACACATCCCTGCAGGATGATTGAAAGAATAAGCCATTGAGCCACCCGCACTCGGTTGACCAACCCGTGAAAACAGCAGACGAATAAGCGGAGCAATGTCCATAGCCGTCCCGACTGTTGAACGAGTATTAGTCCTTAAAGCTTTCTGATTGACAACGATAGATGGGGGTAAATTTTTAATTTCGTCTACGTGAGGACGCTCATAGTGAGGTAGCTTGTTCCGTAAAAAGAGAGGATAACTATCCTGCCACTGTCTACTACTTTCTCTTGCTAGCGTATCAAAGACAAGGGAAGACTTCCCCGAACCTGAAACACCTGCAAAAACCACTAGCTTATTCTTAGGAATCGTCACATCAAAGTCTTTTAGATTGTGCTCTTTAGCACCAAAAATTTCAATACTATCTATTTCCATCAATTATTCTCCATATTGTCAGTTAAAGTTAACAGCTCAGCTTTAGTAAATTCATTCTTCACAAGAGTTAGATATTTTCCTTGAAGTTCAACATATTTTTGCATATCCTCTTGCCCCATGCCCCTTATTGCTTCTTTTTCTGCTTCCACTATTTTAGCAACGGTCATCTCTATATAAGTTTTGCCTTTTTCAGTCAAGGACAATTTCTTACTCTTACGAGAACTTGGTAGTGGCGTCACCCTTACATATTGGTCAGCACTCAACTTTTTTACCGAAGAGTGAATGGTTTGTTTTGGGAACATCATCTGTTCAACCAAGTCCTGCTGAGTGATATCACCACTATTTACTAATAAAAAATAACAGACCCACACGCTACTCTCAGATAGCCCAAAATTCTTAGCCATGACACGATAAAGAGATGAGAATTCTTTCTCTTGTACTGATAATTGCTTTATAAAATCTGTTTCCAAAATAATTCCTTACATCTCTTTTAGTCTGATTTCGGATTAAATTATATCCTAAAAAAATATCTATGTCAAATAGAGAAGGAGGCAGTATCCTCCTTTCAACACTTAGTTCTTATTATTAATCAACTTTTCCAGCCTTTCTACAGCTCCTCTCATGGTGTCTTTTTGCTTTTTACAATAACTATAAATAAGCGGGACGGATAGGCTATCATCAAAAATATCATTGGCGATATCTAGTCTTGTAAAGTTACTATGGCATTCAGAAATGCGTTTCATCAGGGTTACCCAGTTATTGACATTGCTTTCCATGTATTCTTCATACTGACGGCACCCCTGCCCTCTCAGTTCGATAAAAACTCCCATTTTTGATTCCCAGTCTTTATTGAAGTTAACCTTTATCTCTGAGAAGGCATAATGCCTTTGGTACTTGTTTATCCCCCATTCATTGAGAACAAACTTATCTTTAGGAAGAATGAGGATTTTCTCAATGACATCATCTGGAGCTAAGCATTTAATCGTTACGGCTAAGTAGTCTAACATCACTGAGTTATCCATGTCTAGGCTCCAATAAATTTAATATCAGTTGCCACTAGTTTTAAGCCTCCCCAATTTCCACCACCATTATTATTAGCTCGCCAACTAAGGTGGACTTCTGGATTGACAAGTTCTACTACAAGTGAGTTCAGCTCATCCTTTTCAACGGATTTAGCCAACTTGTCAAGATTGTCTACAATCTCCAAGCGAATACCCTTGAGGTCATCAAGGGAATAGCCCAGGTCTTTCAAGGCTTGGATTTTGTCTGTATCTTGTACAGAGCAAGTAATTTTAGCTACTTCATCTGTCGCAATGCTTTCGCCATTGACATTTTTATAGACTGGTGCAACTCGCGAAGAAAGGATGGTCACTTTCTTTGGAATGTCAAATTGTGATTTATCCAATTTCAAGTCGCCAACTTTTATAGTTTCGTCTGTTAAGTTAAATTTTGTCAGTCTTCTTTTTCTGAGTTATTAAAATTGATTAGAACTTTTGAGGCTGGGCAAAATCTTAATTCCTGAAGAAAATGGAGTAAATCTTCCCACAAGAAAACGCATAATATCAAGCTTTTTTGAACTGCACCCCAAAAGTTAGACAGAGAAAATCTAACTTTTGGGGTATTTTTATTATGAAATTAACTTATGATGATAAAGTTCAGATCTATGAACTTAGAAAACAAGGCTATAGCTTAGAGAAGCTTTCAAATAAATTTGGGATAAATAATTCTAATCTTAGGTATATGATTAAATTGATTGATCGTTACGGAATAGAGTTCGTCAAAAAAGGAAAAAATCGTTACTATTCTCCTGATTTAAAACAAGAAATGATTCATAAAGTCTTACATGAAGGCTGGACTAAAGATAGAGTTTCTCTTGAATACGGCCTCCCAAGTCGTACGATACTTCTTAATTGGCTAGCACAATACAAGAAAAATGGGTATACTATTGTTGAGAAAACAAGAGGGAGAGTACCTAAAATGGGACGTAAGCCAAAAAAGAGACCTGAAGAGAGGACAGAATTAGAACGTCTTCAAGCAGAAAATGAGTACCTGAGAGCGGAGAATGCCATCCTAAAAAAGTTGAGAGAACTCCGATTGAAGGAGAAAAAAGAGAAAGAAGAAAGACAGAAATTGTTCAAGAATTAATGACTGAGTTTTCGTTAGATATTCTTCTAAAAGCCATTAAACTAGCTCGTTCGACCTACTACTATCACTTGAAACAACTAGACAAACCAGATAAGGACCAAGAGCTTAAAGCTGAAATTCAATCCATTTTTATCGAACACAAGGGAAATTATGGTTATCGTCGGATTCATTTAGAACTAAGAAATCGTGGTTATCTGGTAAATCAGAAAAGAGTTCAACGCTTGATGAAAGTACTCAATTTACAAGCTAAAGTGCGACAGAAACGAAAATATTCTTCTCATAAAGGAGATGTTGGTAAGAAGGCAGAGAATCTCATTCAACGTCAATTTAAAGGCTCTAAAACAATGGAAAAGTGCTACACAGATGTGACAGAATTTGCCATTCCAGCAAGTACTCAAAAGCTTTACTTATCACCAGTTTTAGATGGTTTTAATAGCGAAATTATCGCCTATAATCTTTCAACTTCACCTAACTTAGAACAAGTAAAAACGATGTTGGAACAGGCCTTCACAGAGAAACACTACGAGGATACGATTCTCCATAGTGACCAAGGTTGGCAATACCAACACGACTCTTATCATCGGTTCCTAGAGAGTAAGGGAATTCAAGCATCTATGTCGCGCAAGGGTAACAGCCCAGACAACGGTATGATGGAGTCCTTCTTTGGCATTCTGAAATCGGAGATGTTTTATGGTTATGAGAAGTCATTTCAGTCGCTTAAGCAATTGGAACAAGCCATTGTAGACTATATTGATTACTACAACAACAAACGAATTAAGGTTAAACTAAAAGGACTCAGTCCTGTGCAATACAGAACTAAATCCTTTCAATAATTATTTGTCTAACTTTTTGGGGTCAGTACATTTCAACACCTGATACTATGCGTTTTTTTTGATTTTAAAAACTTTTCGCCCAGCTCAAACAACTAACAAAAATTATAAGTATAGTTTATTTTATAATTTGAGATCTAACAATCATTTCGATTCGTTAAATCTTTCAATCTTTCTTCTCCAGATTTAAGCATCTCTTTCTCAACTTGATTCCATTCTCCAAATAGTAAATCATGAAGGACGGTTGCTGCTGAAGTTTTATCTTCTCCTGAATCATATACACAACTTCTATCTCGTTGATAAATTTGAATTCTTTCAAAGATAGCTAGTTCTTCCGATTGCCGTGTATTATCAACTAGATGATTTACAATGAAATCATGATGTTCTTTTGGAGTTGCGCGTGCTTGATTTGGATTGATAGCGTACAGTTCTTCGTATCGGATAAGAGTACTCAGATAGGACAGCTTAGGCTTTGTCGCAATTAAGGCTAATTGTACCTCATACCCCTTATTTTTCAAGAGTTTTGCTGTTTTCTTTGGAACATCAATCGTTCGTAAAGTTCCCTCTATCAAAAGATTGTATCCCAAATGACTCAATTCTCTTACTAAAGACTCTACCATTTTTCCTGCAAAATCTTTGGTGTATTCTACACTGTCTTTGCCATATTCTTGCTGCAGTTCTAAATAGTGTGGATGTTGAGAGCGAAAACTATCGCCATCTATGATAACAATATTTCCTTGAAATTCTTTCTGTTTAATACGATGAATTGTAGTCTTACCAGCACCACTTTGTCCTCCAAGTAAAATCGCTATAGGTTGCTTACTGGACTTTTTTCCTCTTGTCAGAGAACGAAGATTCCGCTCTAAAGCATGTTTGAATTCACTATCAGTATAATCTTGGATTTCCACTAGGCTACCATCCGTTTTTCAGATATCTCTAACATACGTTCAATTCCATCCAAATAGCCGCTATATCTCTCTATTTCATCAAAAGTTTCAACTAGATAGATATTCGTATGAATCAAATCAGAAAGATCATCACTCATTAAAATCCAAGGATTAGATTCATCATCAATGCTAATTCCCTGACTATCTTGATAACGATAGAGTCGTGATAATAGATTAGCTCCTCTTTCTTTCACAATTTCAATTTTTAAAGTCAATTCATAATCTTCAACAGGATTGAGCATTTTATCTTCTCCTACAATATCGACATAAGATACATTAAACTTCTGACAAATGATATCTATTAGTTCCGTAGAGACTGGACTAGTTCCATTTTCATAACGACTCAAGCTATTGCGAGAAATTCCTATAATTTGGGCAAATTCGGGTTGTGTTAAGTCATGTGTTTTACGTAAGGATTTTATGTTCTTTCCAATCATGGCAAACTCCTTTATTTTTATAAATCCATTATAGCATAAAAAAGCAAAACGCACCAAAAATGGTGCGTTATTTCTTGTTTTTCTAGCCTAAACTTTACTTCTATAAAAGCCACCTTAAAGAGTAATTCCTTTTTCGGTGGCTTTTCAAAATACTATACATTAAAATACTCTTGTTTAATTTTTGTAAGCAAATTGTTAGCAACAGAAGTTACACCAACATGCATCCGTTCAGGATCAGAATAATCTAGATTACGAGCATAGACTTCTGTAACAGTCTGAGCAATACGCTCATCCAATTTATAATTGGAGGCTTTTAATAGTGCACAAAATAATTCTGAACTATGTTAAAGGAGAACAATATTCAACTGTTCTCCAAAATAATTTTATTAAAAAGAAAAACCCTGCCAAATTAATTTTTGGTAGGGTTTTTGGTAGGAAACTAAATTTATTTATCAGTTTCTAAAATGTGTTCACGATTCTAAAAGGCTGATACTATAGTATTCCGAATTCTAATTGGTATATGCCTCTTATTTAAGAGTAACTGAAGCTCCAGCTTCTTCCAATTTAGCTTTGATTTCTTCAGCTTCTGCAGTTGCAACGCCTTCTTTAACAAGTGCTGGTGCACCGTCAACAAGTTCTTTAGCTTCTTTAAGACCAAGACCTGTGATTTCACGTACAACTTTAATAACGCCAACTTTTTTGTCACCTGCAGATGTCAATTCAACGTCGAATGAATCTTTAGCAGCACCAGCGTCAGCAGCACCAGCTGCAGCAACAGCTACAGGAGCGGCTGCAGTTACACCAAATTCTTCTTCGATAGCTTTTACAAGGTCGTTCAATTCAAGGATTGAAGCTTCTTTAATTTCAGCAATAATGTTTTCAATGTTCAATGCCATTGTTATTTCCTCCAAATATGTTTTAAATTTATAATAGATTTTCGTAGCTAAGCTACGCTGCGTAGCTTAAGATTAAGCTGCGTCTTCTTTGTTGTCTGCAACCGCTTTGACTGCAAGAGCAACGTTGCGCACTGGCGCTTGAAGTACAGAAAGGAGCATAGAAAGAAGTCCTTCGCGGTTTGGAAGAGTTGCAAGAGCAAGAATCTCTTCTTTAGATGCGACAGCGCCTTCGATTGCACCACCTTTGATTTCAAGTGCTTCAGCGTTTTTAGAAAAGTCGTTCAAGATTTTCGCTGGTGCGATAACATCTTCGTTAGAAAATGCTACTGCAGATGGTCCAACAAATACTGATGCAAGATCTTCAAGACCAGCTTTTTCAGCTGCACGACGCAAGATTGAGTTTTTAATGACTTTATACTCAACTTCGTTTCCACGAAGCTCACGACGAAGAACTGTATCTTGCTCAACTGTCAAACCACGAGCGTCTACAACGACGATAGATGCAGCAGCTTTCATTTTCTCAGCTACTACGTCAACTAGTTCCGCTTTCTTAGCAATAATTGCTTCACTCATTAGTGTGTTCACCTCCGTAATTATTTTGCTTGGGAAATTTTTCCAAAAGAAAAACGCGCCCAAACCTAGACACGAAAGTACAATACGCTTCTTTTTACATGATACGTTTTGTCCTCGGTAGGATACTTATGAGTCGAGCTCCCCTACTGTCTTAGGCAGTTTTTTCAAACCGTATATAAGTATAGCATAGTCAAAAAAAGAATGCAAGATTTTTGCAAACTTTTTTTAAAATTTTTTCGTGATTTTTCTTTTAAAGTTCTACTGTCAGGACTTGACCTTGCTTAACTACTGGTTCTCCAGCAATATAAACATCATCAACATCACTGGATTTGACTGCATAGACAAGATGAGAGAGCATATTTGCCTGAGGTTGGAGATGGATTTTCCCTTGTGGTTGGATGACCAGAAAATCTGCTTGCTTGCCAACTTCCAGACTTCCTATCTGTTCGTCCATTCCAAGAACCTTAGCACCTTCTATCGTTAGAGCTTTGAGGGCTGTTTCGATTGGAAACTGGCTGGCATCCCCACTTTTCATTTTCTGTAAGAGAGCTGCTGTTCGTCCTTCCTCAAACATATCAAGGTTGTTGTTGGAAGCAACTGAATCTGTCGCAATTCCCACAGCCACTCCCGCTTTTTGGAGCTGGATAATTGGAGCAATTCCTGATGCCAGTTTGAGGTTACTGATAGGATTGTGGGCAATAGCCACTTGAGAGGATGCCAAGCGCTCAATTTCTCGCTCGTTTAATTCTACCCCGTGAGCAAAGACAGACGGATAGTCTAAGTAACCCAGTTCTTCTAGAAAGGCGAGGGGACGTTTGCCGTATCGTTTCAGGATAATGCCAGATTCCTCCTTAGTCTCCGCAACATGAATATGGATAGGAATATTCAACTCTTTTGCCATATCTAAGCTTTCTTCCAGCAAGTCTCTACTGCAACTGTAGGGAGAGTGTGGGGCTACCATAACCTTGAAATTTGGATTTTTATATCCTAAAATTTCCTCAATGATAGCTCGTGTTCTAGCAATGGTCTCAGCAGTTGTCTCCGCCTCAGAAGAAAAAAGGGTAGGAGAAAAATAACAACGTATCTTGGAAGATTTCACTGCCTGATAAATCCGCTCAATATCCACACCATTGGGATTATACATATCGTTAAAGGTTGTTGTTCCTGACTGGAGCATTTCTGTCAGCGCTTCTTTGACCGCCTTGGTAGTCATGTCTGGAGTAAACTCAGCTTCTGCAGGCCAAATATAATCATTGAGCCATTCATGGAGATTGCTATCATCTCGAATCCCTCTCAAGCCTGTCATAGCAGAATGGGTGTGGCAATTGACCAATCCAGGCATAATCCAAGCTCCCTGATAGTCTATAATCTGCTCAGCTTGTTCTAAAATCTTTTGCTTCTCTTGACCTACATAGACGATTTGAGAATCCTTAACGGCTAAGATTCCATCTAGATAGACATGGAAATCTTGGTTACAAGTCACGATATTTACATGCTGATAGACTTTCATTCTAGGCTCCTTTTCTAAAAGACAATTTATACTCTCTTCAAACCTCTGCAGATTCACCTTGCCGTAGATATATGTTACTGACTTCGTCAGTCTTATCTACAACCTCAAAACAGTGTTTTGAGCAACCTATGGCTAGCTTCCTTGTTTGCTCTTTGATTTTCATTGAGTATTACAGTGAATAATTTTTCTAGCTATTGTAACAAAAAAGTCACCCGAAGGCAACTTTTTTCGTCCATAAAATTTCAAAAGAGAAAGGATTATTCAGAGCTAAAAGATGCAGCTTGCTGCATTTGGTAATACTTACCCTTTCTAGCTATGAGATCCTGATGATTCCCATACTCAACAATGTCGCCATCCACTAAGACTAGAATCATATCCGCATCCTGAATGGTTGACAAGCGGTGGGCAATGATAAAGCTTGTACGTCCCTTCATGAGTTTGGCAAAGGCATCCTGTACCAGCACTTCTGTCCGCGTATCAATGGAGGACGTCGCCTCGTCTAAGATAAGAATCTTGGGAATAGCTAGAAAAACTCGGGCTATGGTCAAGAGCTGAGCCTGACCGACAGAGAGAGATTCTCCAGCATTTTCCAACTTGGTATCGTAACCCTGCGGCAACTGTTGGATGAAAAAGTCTGCATTGGCTGCTTTGGCAGCAGCAATCACTTGCTCCCGACTGGCATCAGGATTTCCAAAGGCAATATTGTCATGAATGGTCCCTTGCTTGAGCCAGGTTTCTTGGAGCACCATGCCAAACTGCTGACGTAAAGAGGCACGACTATAGTCATAAATGGATTTCCCATCCAGCAAGATATCTCCCGAGTTAATGGGATAAAAACGCATGAGGAGATTGATAAGGGTTGATTTTCCAGCACCTGTCGGACCAACAATAGCCACCTTGCTACCAGCTGGAATATCAATAGATAAATCCTTAATCAAAATCTTTTCAGGATGGTAACCAAAAGAGACATGTTTAAAGGAAATAGCTCCTTTAACTTGGTCACTGGTCAAGACTTCCTTACCAGTTTCAGCCAGCTCAGTGCTATCTAAGACAGCATAGACACGCTCTGCGCAAGCAAGAGCACTTTGCAATTCGGCTAGAACTGAGGAAATATCGTTAAAGGGCTTAGTGTACTGTTGGACATAATTCAAAAAAGTCACTAAACGCCCGATAGTCAAGGTAGAGCCTATCATTATACGATAAGCTCCCACTCCAGCTAGAAGCGCATAAATGAGCGCATTTACAAAGCGAGTCGAAGGATTAACTGTTGAAGAATAAAAGATAGCTGACTGAGAATAACCTGCATAATTGGCATTAGCCTCGTGCAGCCTTTGGATAAACTCTTCCTGAGCATTAAAGGACTGGATAATGGTCTGCTGGCTCAACGATTCTTCAATTAATTGTGTCTGAATCCCCCTCGTCTCTGTTTGCTTCTGGAAGAGATGATAGGATCTCTTGGCAATAAAGCGTGAAATTACCATAGACAGTGGCGTCAACAGCAAGACCAAAAGAGTCATGAGGAGATGAATTTGAATCATGGCTAGAATGCTGACTAAAATCATCAAGACACCAATAAAAAATTGGTTAAATATCATGGTCAAACCAGCTGCCAACTGCTCGATGTCTGTGGTCACACGACTGACCATCTCTCCACTTCCTTGACGATCCACAAAAGCAATCGGTAACCGATGAAGCTTATGTATGATTCGCTCTCGCAAGTCTCTGGTATAAGAGAAGATTAGGCGATTATAAATAAGAGGATTTATCCATTGTACCAGTGTATTTCCTATGACTACCAAAATCATCTGTAGGAAAATCTGCCAAAAAACTGGTGAAGAGCCAGTCACTAGGACTTGGTCGATGACCTGTCCGATTAAGATTGGTAGGTAAATCGACAAACCAACCTGAGCAATAGTTCCTAGAAAGGCTAGGAAAAGGAGGAAGGGATGGCTTGCTAAATCTTTTGCCAAACGTTTGAGCGTCTGGTTTGCAGTTTGTCGTCTCATACTAGTCCTCCTTACCATGTTGGGATGCATTGATTTCGCGATAAACTTGACTGGATTTCATCAAGTCCTCGTGATTGCCGATAGCTAGGAGCTCACCTTTTTCCAAGAGGAGAATCTGGTCTGCCATCTGAAGCGTCGAAGTCCGTTGAGAAATCAAAATTAAGCTCGTGTTTGGTAAGTTCTCTCGAATAGCTTTCAAGAGTTTGGACTCGGTAATGGTGTCGAGAGCTGAGGTCGCATCATCTAGGATGAGAAATGAAGCTTGGCGCAAGACTGCTCGTGCGATAGACAGCCTTTGTTTTTGACCGCCCGAGAAATTTCGCCCTCCTTCCTCAACTAGGGCATCCAAGAGTCCTTCCTTTTCACTGACAAAATCCTTTGCTTGCGCAATTTCCAAGGCCTGCCAGAGTTCTTGGTCAGATAGTTCTTGATCTAAACCTATAGTCAAGTTGGAACGAATGGTTCCTTTAAAGAGTTCGACTTTTTGGGGCACATAGGCAATCCAAGACCGCCACTGCTTCAAATTAAGAGGACTACCTCCATCTCGATAAAGGTCAATGCTCCCCTTGTCTGCTGGATAAAGTCCAAGGATGAGTTGCACCAAACTTGATTTACCAGAACCCGTTCCCCCAATGATACCAAGGATTTGCCCTTGCTTCATATCAAAGGAAATGTCTCTCAGAGAAGGCTGGGCCGCATCAGGATAGGTAAAGGTCAGGTCTTGAACTTGTAAAACCTGATCACTTGTAGCTTGCTTTTGTTCTAATTCTGAATGGAGGTCTTCTGGAGCTTCGGCAAAGACTTCCTCAATTCGCTTAGCTGAGATATAGGACTGGTTGAGAGAATTTATCAGCATGGCTAGCTTGACCAATTCCACCAAAATCTGTAAGAGATAGTTGATAAGGGCAATGAGAGTACCTTGACTGAGCAATCCTCCTTGAATAGAAACATATCCCTTCCAGATAATAATAAGGAGAGTTCCATTTACAATCAGATAGGTCAGAGGTGTTAATAAGCTAGACCAGAAACCTGTTTTTTCTTGCAATCTGGCATAAACTTGGTTAAGGGTCTGAAAAATCTGTAACTCTCGTCTTTCTTGTCCAAAAGCCCGAATAACCCGCATCCCTTGTAATTGCTGGCGCGTTTCTTGAACTAGTTGATCTGTTTTCTTTCTGAGACTACTGTAGAGAGGATTAACCAGTTTAGAAAGCACTACAATAACAATGGTCAAAATGACAACCATGACCAAGAACCAGAAAGTCAGCTCAGCTGAGATGCGATAAGCCATAAAAATGGCACCAAAAACGATAATAGGCGCTCGCAAAAAGAGACGCAGGAATTGATTGATACCAGTCTGAATCTGGTAAGTGTCCGAAGTCAAGCGAGTGATCAAGCTAGAAGTTGTCAAACGGTCTCTGCTGTCCTTAGGTAAAGACAAAATATGACGATAAAGATCGTTTGTCAATTCCTTGGCAAAACCTACCGCTGCATTAGCTGAGTAAAACTGGGCTATTAAGGCCACTACAACACCAATTACTGCAAAGCTAAGGAGCAGGCCAATCTGCATCCATAGATGACCTTGATTTCTTTGGGGCAAGGATTGGTCAACAATCCCAGCAATCACCATGGGAACCAAGAGTTCAAAAACAGCTTCTAGCAGCTTGAACAAGGGAGCCAAAATTGATTCTTTGATATAGGGTTTAAAGTAAGATAGTAAGTGTTTCATAAATCCCTTCTATTCGTTTTCTAGAAATGAAGAAAGTGGGAAGCACCCACCATCTCTGATTTATTTGTTTAAGTAAGGTAGTAGATAGCCATATCCTTCCTCTTCCATCTCATCCTTGGATACAAAACGCAAGGATGCAGAATTAATACAGTAACGCAGGCCACCTAACTCCTGAGGACCATCTGTGAAAACATGACCCAAGTGAGCATTTCCTGACCGAGAACGAACCTCGATTCGCTCCATTCCATGACTCATGTCCTTGTAATAGTGAATCAACTCTTTGGAAATCGGACGGCTGAAACTTGGCCAACCACAACCTGAGGCAAACTTATCCTTGGCAAAAAAGAGTGGCTCACCCGTTGTAATATCTACATAAATCCCTTCTTCAAAGGTTTGGGCATAGGCATTGGTAAATGGAGTCTCTGTAGCAGCTTCTTGGGTAACACGATAGGATTCTTCTGATAAGCTTTCCTTTAAAACCTCTTGGCTAGGCTTTTCATAGTTTGCTGCATCAATCAATGGCTTCTCAGCATCGGTCACATCGATATGACAGTAACCTGAAGGATTCTTCTTAAGATAGTCTTGGTGGTAATCTTCAGCCAGAATGTAATGACGTAGTTTCTCCACCTCTACTGCAATCTTTCGCCCAAGCATGCGCTCCTGCTCCTGCACCACTGTGTAGATAGCTGGCAAATCAGCTTCATCTTGGTAATAAATTCCGGTCCGATATTGGCGACCACGGTCATTCCCTTGTTGATTGATAGATAAAGGGTCGATGACACGGAAATAATAAAGCAAAATCTCTCTGAGTGACACTGCTTTCTCATCGTAAATCACTTGAACTGTTTCTGCATGGTCTGTTTCCTTGAGCAGCTGGTAATTGGTCGTTTCGACTTGTCCATTAGCATAGCCAACACTGGTTGCTAGCACTCCAGAAATGCGTGAAAAATACTCCTCTAGACCCCAAAAACAACCACCTGCTAGATAAATTTCTGCCATCTTTATTTCTCCTTTATCAAGTCTTTAACTAATACTCTTCGAAAATCTCTTCAAACCACGTCAGCTTCCATCTGCAACCTCAAAACAGTGTTTGAGTATCCTACGGATAGCTTCCTAGTTTGTTCTTTGATTTTCATTGAGTATAAACTTCTTTTCAAAAAAAGGATAGGAAGCCCTCTGGTCGAGAGTTTCCCCATCCTATCTTCTATTCTTTATTTTGCTTCGACACGAACACCTTGGGTATCAACCTTCAAGTCATGCAGTTTTCCTTTGAAGGGTTGCTTTTCCAATTCTGCCTTAATCGTTGGCATCTTGTCATGAGAAGCCAAGACCATAACTGTCGGCCCAGCACCAGAGAGGTAGGTTGCATAGGCACCATTTTCTTTGGCTACTTGCTTAATCGTCGCAAATTCTCTCACCAAGTCCTGACGATAGCGCTCGTGGAAGAGGTCTCCCTCGATTGCTTGCCCAGCAGTCGCCATGTCTCCTGCCAACAAGGCCGCAACCGCCACATTGGCGATAGAACTAGCTGCAACAGCTTCCTTGTAAGACAATTTTTTAGGCAAGACACCACGGCTGTCTCGAGTACGCAATTCATAGTTGGGAATGTAGGCTAGGAAATCACACTCTGGAAAGTCTGCTACGATAGCAGAAACTTGCCCTTCAACAGAGCTTGCAATAACGAGATTACCATAAATGGCTGGAGCCACATTGTCTGGATGTCCTTCAATCTTGGTTGCTAACTGTAATTTTTCATGATCAGACAAGTTGAGCTGACCCAGTTGGTTGGCTAGTTCAATCCCAGCAACAATAACCGAGCTAGAAGAACCCAAACCACGCGCCAAGGGAACATCACTGGTCATTTTCAGGCGTCTAGGTTTCAAATCTGGTACAATTTGCAAGGCGATTTTGAGCAAGAGATTACGCTCGTCATGTGGAATCCATTTGCCAATCTGGTGTTCAATCAGCCACTCATCCCGTTCTTCACAGACCTCTATTTGAAGATACTTGGTTACAGCTACACCGACCGAGTCAAAACCTGGCCCGATATTGGCACTGGTTGCAGGTACAATAATCTTCATCTTATTCTCCTAGCACCTTGAAGGTATTCAAGAGGTCGAATTCTGAAACCTTCTTCAATTCAGCTGAGACATTTTCAAGCTGGGCTTTATTAATCTTGTGTGTGATGATCACAACACGCGCCTTATCACCTTCTTTGCCATCTTGGAGGATTTGCTTGAAGGAAATATCTTGAGCGTTGAAGATTTCAGCCAATTTCAAGACCTGACCTTTTGAGTCTGGAGCCAAGATTGAGAAGTAGTAATTTGCTTTAACGTCTTCAGGATTAGCCAAGACCAAGTCACGGCTATATTCGTTGAAGTCTTTGCCAATGGTACCATCATTCAAGCGACGAACGATACGGACAATATCCGCCACAACACTTGTTGCAGTTGGTTTTTGACCAGCACCTGGTCCGTAGTACATAGACTCACCAATACCGATAGATTCTACAAAGACAGCATTCATTACTCCATTCACACTGGCAAGTGGATGCGCTTTAGGAAGGAAGGTTGGAGTCACTTCTGCAGCAATTCCTGAAGGAGTTTCCTCAATAGAACCAACCAATTTCACTACATAACCAAGCTCTTGAGCTACAGCTACATCTTCTGGTGTGATGTTACGAATTCCCTTGTGGGCTACGTCATCGAAGGCAACCTTCATGCCAAAGGCAAATTGGCTCAAAATCACCATCTTGTAGGCTGCATCAATCCCATCTACGTCATTTGTAGGGTCACTTTCTGCAAATCCAAGTCTTTGTGCTTCTGCAAGAGCATCATCGTAAGACCAGCCTTCTTCGACCATCTTGGTCATCATGAAGTTGGAAGTTCCGTTGACCACGCCAAGCACGCGCGTGATTTTATCAGAAGCCAAGGAATTTGCTAGAGTGCGAAGAATTGGAATCCCACCAGCTACTGCTGCTTCGTAGTAAAGTGCTACCTTGTTAGCTTTAGCAATTTCTAGCAATTCTGCGCCATGGACAGCCAAAAGGTCCTTGTTAGCAGTAACAACGTGTTTCCCAGCTTCCAAGGCACGAGTGATAAAGGTCTTAGCAGGTTCGATACGCCCCATCAATTCCACTACGATCGTAATGTCTTGGTCTGACAAAATATCATCCACATTTGTTACAAAGTTAAAGTCATTCCCTGCTGCAAGCAAGCGATTCTTTTCATCTTCATCCTTAACCAATACCTTAGCAACTTCAATCTCTGAATGTGCTGATTGATTGATTTTTTCTCCATTTTCCTTTAGGAGGAAAGGCACGCCACTTGCAACGGTACCAAATCCTAGTAAAGCAATTTTAACTGTCATGTTTGTCTCCTTGAAATTTTCTAATATAGCCATTATAACAGAATTTTGTGAAAATTCCTATTATAGTAATTCACTATTTCAGTCTAGAAAAGAAAAAACGAATCATATGATTCGCTCTTCTTAAAATCTAGAAATAGCTTTCCAGAAAGGATTATCCAATCTTTTGCAGATTGAGCACTGCATCGTGATTCAGCAAGACTTGGCCATACTCTTGCAAGACTGAACGACTGATATCACTATCTTCCGCAAACTCGCGCATACGGGCCAAGAGCCAAGCTGGATATGGACTTGGATGATTTTCAATATCCACTAAAATGGTCAAATAATAGCGCTCATTCATCTTGTAGAGTTCAGAAGTTTCCATCTCAAAAGTCACTGTCTTGGCAAAAGCCACCAAGTCAGCTAACTTAGAAAAAGAAAGGATGTAATAGATGTACGGCTCTTTCTTGCTTTCACCTTCTTGTTCAGCCTGCTCTTGCTCTTCCTCCTTGGCTTCAACCTGCTCTAGAGATTGAATCGCTTCGATATCATCCTTGGTTTTGTCTGCGATGCTTTTTTCCAAGGTTTTGATAAATTCATCTGGAGACATTTGAGCCAATTCTTCCATATCTGGTAAATCCGATAAATCTTCAAAATCTAGATTTTGATCAATCTTTGATTTGGTTACAAAGACATCTACCTTATCAGGTTTTGGAGTCACACGGAAGCTCAACATACCTGTATCTAGGAAGCTATCAGGCATCTCTAACTCATCCAAGATAGCATAAAAGAACTCTTCTGTTTTTTCTTGAGGAACGAGAAAGTCAGCAATCTCCATTCCTCGATCCATCAAATCCTCTAAAGACATCGTGATTTTTAAAGTTGTATCACTGATTTGTTTCATTTTCATTGCTAGTAACCTCATACTTTCAGTTCTATCTATTATACTAGATTTTTACGATTTTATCAAAAGAAGGCTCCTTTGTCGATATAGATTTTCCATAGGGTAACTTCTGTAGAAGACCCTAATACTCTTCGAAAATCTCTGCAAACAAATAGAAAAAGCCTTCAAAATCGGCTCTTAGCCAACTTTGAAGACCTAATACATCAGAAAGCTTATAGTTTAAAGGTTGCTACACCGAGGATAGAACGATTTAAGTTTCGAAGAATTTGAAGACTTTGTTCAAATTTCTTATAACGAGTCACTCCGTATTCTTCAACAAGAAGGACTGTATCTCTTTCTAAAAGAGATGGTACATCTTGTAAATCTACAAAATGCATTCCTTTCAAAGCCTCTTGATTTTGTTTTAATTTATCCAGAATAGCTTTATTTGAGCTAACGATAGTCAATTCTTGTCCAGCATTTTTGTATGATAGAATATCTGCTAGATTAGCAATTGTTGTAATCTCTGTTACAAAATCAATTTGATACTGAGAAAAATCACCTGCTCTATTGATTGTTGGGTTAAAGAGATAAACCAATACATTTCCCATCACAACCAAAATCACACAAACTACTCCAATAACAGCTAGACGAAGAATCAGATTCTTGACGTTTAATCCAAGCGCTGTCTCACCGTTTGCGTTCAATTCTTTAGAGTTGATGGTTTCCAATTTTTCAATTTTCACGTTTGCATAGGTATTTTTAAATTTATCAACCAGTGCATCGATCTTTTTCTCTAACAAGTCGTTGGCATCTTTACTTGGTGTCAAAATTTTCACACTAACCCCTGCATCGTCAATCATATAGTAGACAGTCAATTTTTTCCACCAATAGTCACTTGTAGAATTTTTCAAGGTTGTCTCTGTCGTATCCAATTCACTGGCAATTTTTTTCAACTCACTAGGCTCTACATCATTGAAAAGATAAGCTCCATTCAAATTCCCATCAATCAATTTTCCGTAGAAATCACTATAACCACCAATTTGATGATTCAAAATCGTTTTAGCTGAATCTTCTGGAGGTGTGATTTTATAGCTGATATAAGTTGAATAACTTGTTGTGTCTTTGACAGTATTTTTATTCTTAACTGCTTTAATTGTAAATGGTACAGCAATGAGAGCAAATAAAGCGATGAGAGCTAGAATATTTGCTTTTCGTTTTTTGTATAGATTTGCAAACAAATCAGCTACTGAATAATGTTCAAACATGATTTTTTTCTCCTTTGTTTAGTAGATACTGGTTCTCTTTTGTAAGCATTTTCGCTACGAATATAATCACAAGAACAATTCCCCAGAATTGCATTGTAAATAAATTGAAGAAACTTTCTGAAAAGCTACTTCTTGGCATAAAGAATAGATTATTCAAAATGAGTAGGGACAAGGCAAATAAGATTGTTCTTGAACGATAGGCTACTTGCAACATGGCTATGAATAGCATACCTAGCAAGAGACTAAGTAGAAAGACTCCTATCATACCATAGTCGGTATACAACTCCATAATGTAGCTACTTCCGATACCATGTCCTTTCAAGTATTCCTTGTTCAAGACAAGATAGGATAGATTATGGGCATAACTATTACTATCAATAGCTAGTTCCACACTATTGGTTGTATGTTCAAAGGCTTTTCCTCCGAAAATGGCCCCTAAACTTCCCCTTGCAAAATAATCAATAACAGGACCAAAAGTAAAATTGCGTAAATCTCGGTAAGGTAGGCTACTGTTAAATAGAAAACCTCGAGCCAAAACACCAAAACTGGTTCCTTGTTTATAGATAAAGTCAAGCAGGATATCCCAGAAACCTGTATGGGAAACCTGGACATTATCCCGTACATAATTGAGTATTCCCATCGCTAACATGAGAATAGGAGAACCTACAAAAATCGCTAACTTTTCTTTAAATCCAATCCATTTTCCCTTTTCTGTTTGCTCCCGCATAAAGTAATAAACAAAAGCAAATAGAATACTTAAAATAAAGGGATTTCGTGTCCCGATTGCCAAATGAATGGTATTGGCTGCAATAAAGGAGACAAGCACTGCTGTTGCCTGCAATTTCTTTGGCTTGGTTGCCAAATACATACACATTGCATAGACCGTAAATGTTGATAAGATATAGGTAAAATAGGGCAGTTTACTTTCAAAATTTGCATAGTAGGCATAGTAGGAAGTCTGCAAGCGATACAGGAGCCGTTCAAATAAGCGAATGAAATAGAAAGGATAGGTTAGAAGAAAAACTCCTAGCGATACAAAGCGCAACCGCTTGATGTAAACCTCTTTTAGAGAACTTCCTATCTTGGGTACTTGTATTTTCTTTCTAGCTATAAAATAGCGAGCTAGGAGCCCCCCTGTGGTCAATCCCAATATCGAAACCATGACGACTATAAAGGCAAAGCGATAGGCTATGGGATGATAGGTATCCAAAGCACCATCCCTAAAGTAATCAATGGTCGGCCTTGATACCAGAAATACAAAAATAGTTAAAAAGAAAATAAAATGGATTAAGTAATACTTGATATCATTCCAACAAGCAATTAAGCTACTAACCAGTAAGAACAATAAAGTAGAAAGCAAGCTAACATTGTTATTATTAAACAGATACACAATTCCACTTACTATCGTCAAGGCATAGCTGACTATGGTCAAACTAAATAATAATCGTTTTCCATCAATCACTTACTCACCCCCGTTCTAATGTAATTTTTTAGATTTTTCAATATTTTTTAGTAATAAGAATCGGTATAAGGAAATATTTATGAATAGAGCCAAAACACTAATTCTTCTCCCCTTACGGAAAATTGGATTCCTAGCAATAGCAAAGGCATGGCCTTTTAAAAAACGATGAATCTGAGAATAGGCTTCAAATTGTTTATACTGATCATCTAGCAACATCTTATCCAGAATAAAGAAGTGGGCATAGGCCAATCTGAAAAAAGCAACCTCTTTCAAGTCAGGATAGTTTTTCACAACTTCATTGTAAAACTTTTGGTAGATATCAATATAGGCTAAATCCTTCTCTGCATAGGGTTTAGTCGTAATACTATCCCCTCTATGGAAATAGTAATAATAGGGTTTGGTATTAACAACGTACTTCTTGGTCAACTTGATTAAATCAAAATGATAATAAGCATCTTCGTAAATCAATCCCTTTGGAAAGGATAGTGCAGTTGCAATCTCTCTCTTGATTAGCTTATTGCAAATCGTCCCAGGTATTTTTTCACCTATGAGGTATTCCCTCAGAAATGTTTGAGAATCACAGACAAAATAGTCATCCTGATTGGTTGATTGTGGGCTTTCATCATTAGCATAGACATTCATGACACCACAGCTCGAAACATCCGCATCTTCTTGAATTAATTGCTCATATAAACTCTGAATCATTTCTGGATGGATATAATCATCTGAGTCAATAAAAATCAGATAATCCCCGTGGGCCTGCTTCATTCCATCATTTCGTGCTTGCGACAATCCTTCATTCTTTTTATGAAGTACTGACACCCTGTCATCTTGTTCAGCGATTGAATCACACAAGTGACCACTCTCATCTGTTGCACCATCATCAACAAGAATAATTTCCAGATTTTGATAGGTCTGCTCCTGAATGGAAGCTATCGATTTTTCTAGGTACTGCGCCACATTATAGACTGGCACAATGACACTAATTAATGCAGTTTCCATGCTACTCCTCTAATAGTTTTTCTACTTGTTCGATTTGTTTGGCAATTGTAAATTGTTGAATGAATTGGCTAGCCTCATTGACATCAAAGTTTGAGGCAGAGGTCATGTAGTTCGTAATTGCCTGAGCTGCCTCTTGATTGCTCTCAATGATTTGTCCAAATCGTCCTTCTTGTGATAGTTCCTCAGCCCCTCCGACATCCGTAGAGACAAAAGGAAGTCCCAGACTCAAGGCTTCCACATACACTCCAGGAAAACCTTCTTGTTTAGACATAGACAAGAGAACCTTCATCTGAGATAAATACTGATAAGGATTTTTTTGATAACCAAGGAAATGTACATAGTCTTCAAGCTCATATTCTTTAACTCGTTTTTTCAGTTCCTCTTCCATATCTCCAGCCCCGATAAAATAGAGATGATAGTTTTTTCCCTCTTGGTGTAATAATCGTATCACTTCCACCACACGGTCAGAACCCTTATTTTCCTCAATCCGTCCGATAGTACAGATACTTTGAGGCGCAATCTCGATATCGATCTTCTCTTGAGATTTTTCTAAAATAGTCTTAAAATCATATCCATTGTAGACTGTCTGTAATTTCGAAGCATAATCTGGATAGACTTCCTTGATAGAATTGCTGGTTTTATTCGAAATTCCTACAATGGTATCCGCAGCATCCAACTGGCGTCTATGTGACTCCCTTTTTGAGCTATCCTTAAGAAATTCTTCGATACTTCCATGAATCCAAGAGATTTTCTTGACTTCTTTTCTTTTAGAGAACAACAGTGGAGGATTCATAATAGTAAAAGAAACTTCAACATCATAGTCATCTTTCACAAGCAAACGACGGGTCAGTCTTGGAAAATAAATTCTCATTCTCCACAAAAGAGCTCGAATCCATCTGGCTTGGCGATAATCCTGAAAGGATTTTAAAATGCGTACATGCTTGGGAACAGATTCATATCCCTTATCAAAATGTTCCATTTCAAGAATATCAATATCATACTTTTCTGGATCTAGATTTGAAACAATGGTAGATAGAATCTTCTCTGCGCCACCCCCGAGAGAAAAAGACCACATAAAAAATAATATTTTTTTCTTAGCCACCATATTCTCCCTTGTATTCTGTATAAGACTTATCCATATCAGCGATGACAGCATCATGATGTGGTACTTGCTTGTCTGCTGGTGGAGGTGTCATATAATCCCCAAAAGCAGTGCTGAGATAAGCATCATAGCCGACTGGAACGGGCATCTCTGTCTCTTCAAATGGCAAGAAAAGATTATCCTCAAAAGATTCGATTAGGTACTTGTTTCTCATGTAACCAGGACCCGAGCATAATTCCGTGATTCCATCGCTCTCAGCTAGACTGTACTTGGTCATTTCTTTTTCAGCTTTTTTCCAAATACGATAACGGAGAGATTTTGGAGTCAACCCCAGTAAAATACGGCTTCCCCACTTCATAAGTGCGCCATGTTTTTCTGGAATAGTTTGCGCACAAAAAAGAGAATAAATCAAGGCCCAACGAACCTGTTTTTTCCGTTCAGCTGGATTTTCAGGATAATAATCCAAAGGCAACACATCCAAGGCCAGACCATGTGGCAATTCTAAATCCTGCTGATAAGGTTTGATACAGGTCGTTTCCTTATCACGAATGGTAATAAAAAGATTGCGGTCGACAAAATCCTTGTTACTCTTCGACAAGAAATAACGTTCATCTGCATAACGAGGCCATAATTCTGCCAATTTTTCATAATCCTTACGGGGCATAAAAAAATCTAGATCATCATCCCAAGGAATAAAACCCTTGTTTCGAAGGGCACCAATAGCACCTCCACCACAGAGATAACAAAGCAAATCATGTTCTTTACAAAAGGCCACAAAATATTCAGCCATCTCCAGACTTCGAGCCTGAATAGCTTTTAAATCAGTCATATTGTTCATTATTCTTTCTATCGTATCGTTCCATTATACCACAAATAAGGGATGAAAATCTATTGCAGACTGTAAAAAATCAAAGCCTGACTGCTAGATACATAGCCTTCAAACTTTGATTTTTCTATCTTATCTCATTCCCATTTGAGATAGCTTGGTTTGATATTTATTTTGGTCTACTAAGAGTGCCTGTCCTCCATAGACATCATAGGCATCGACCCAATCACCTAGTTCTGGAACTGTTAATCTCTCAATACCATTTTGCGCTCCATCTAGGAAGGATAAGCCATTGGTCAATAAGAAACTATAGGGAACATTCGTAGAGGTCATACCAAAGACCTTACCTAATGCTTCTGATCCAGTAAAGAGTTTAGTTGGATCCTTGAGTTGTTGCAGAACAGCTGTCAACACTTGCTGTTGTCTCTTGGTACGACCGTAATCACCTTCATCATCATCACGGAAGCGAGCATAATTTAGCAAGGTTGAACCGTTCATCTGCTGTTTCCCAACTTTGATAGTCTGAGTTGGTGACTCTGTTTCCGTAGCATGTAAATCATCTCCGACTGTAGCTTCGGTTAAAGGTTGACCTTCTAAGGTTGAGAATTTGGCATCAATCGTTACACCGTCAGGGAAGAGAGTGTCAATAGCAGTTGCGAAGGCCTGGAAATCTACCAAAGCGTAATATTTAATATCCAAGTCAAAATTGTCTTTTAGGACTTTTCGAACCATTTCTGCCCCTTTTTGCCCCTCTTGTTCCCCCAACTCATAGGCTACATTTAACTTATTATCGGACTGCTTTCTACCATTAATGACTTGACTGTATCCGTCTATATAGACCAAATTGTCACGCATAAAGCTGGCCAGTTTGATTTTTTTATCTGAGCCACCAACGTTTAGAACCATAATCGAGTCCGTTCTCGTCTCAGCACTGTTTTGGCCAATCCGTCCATCCGTCCCCATAATCAAAATATTGACCCCATCCTTGGTATCTTGACCATGAAAAACTTCTACTTGAGCTGCCTTAGCATTGGCAGGTTTGGTTGGATCCGCATTTGAATAACCTTTTAGGAACATAAAAATCATACCAAAACCAACACAGGCTAGAAGAGCAAGCAATCCTGCAAAAATGCGACCCCAACGAATCTTACGTTTTTTGGACTTAACCTTTGGATGAGAATGAGTTTTCTGGTATTTTTTTGCACGACTACGGTTACCATAGGATGGAAGAGGAGACTGATTGACTGGCTCCATGAAAGACTCTTCCATATCGTGATTTTCATTATAAATTTCTGGTGAAACTTCACTACCACTAGCCATATTTAACTTACCTTGCAAGTAAGCAAACTCCTTTTTCTCTCGCTCATTGAGGTAATGAATGTTCTTAAAAAGATAGTCATAACGCAACTGCTCGTGATGGCTTAAGGGATTTTCTTTACTCATCTTCTCTCCTTTCCATGGTCTGATATTGGATAAATGGGATAGGCACCCAGAACTTTATACTGGATTCCAATCGCTTCTAATTCTTTTTGGGCAAAGTGGACCAAGTCCTTATCAGCATAGTCCACATCAATAATGAAAAAGTATTCTCCCAGCGCTGTCTTGAGTGGCCGACTTTCAATTTTTGTCAGGTCAATTCCTCTCCAAGCAAAGGTCGACAGGGCCTTATAAAGTGCACCTGGAAGGTTGTCCGGTAAGGTCAAGGCCAAACTCATTTTCTCAGTTTGTGCTTGCAAGGGAATGGCTGCACCTTCAGCTCCCAAAACCCAGAAACGTGTGAAATTAGCTTCCATTTCTTGAATATCTTCAGCAATCAGTTCTAAGCTATATTCTTCAGCAGAACTTCTTGGTGCAATGGCTGCATAAGGCTGGTCTGGATGTTCGGAAATAAAACGGGCCGCATAAGCTGTACTAGCTGTTACCTCAATTTGGGCCTCTGGATATTGTTCATCGATGAATTTCTTTCCTTGAGCCAAAGCCTGAGGATGAGAAAAAATCTTTTCAATCTTAGTATGACCTGGAACCACCATCAACTGCTGATGAATAGGCTGAACGATTTCTGCCACTGCTTGAATGCGAGCCTGATGAAAAAGGTAGTCCAAGGTTTCATGAACACTACCCTCGATAGAATTTTCAACTGGCACCACAGAATAGTCCACTAATCCTTGCTCATAGGCCTTGATGACATCTGTAATGTTGGCAAAAGCCTGCAATTCCTCCTGAGGAAAAGCTGTCTGCACAACGTGGTGTGAAAATGATCCCTTGGGACCTAGATAAGCAATTTTCATCTCAGTTCCTCTATAATTTCCTCTGGGCTTAGCTTGGTCACATCCAAAATCCGACTAGCCACTTCCTCATACCAAGCCTGTCTTTCTTGGAAAATAGCTGCAAGTTCTTCCTTGCTATTATTTAGAAAAAGCGGACGCTGATTGTCCTTATCAGCTGCGATACGGTGGTAGAGGGTTTCAAAATCAGTTTTCAGGTAGATATTATCAGAATTTGTCTTTAGTAAGTCACGATTTCGCTGAGAAATAACCACTCCTCCGCCAGTTGACACAACTTTGTCTCTTTGTAGTAACTCAGCTAGGATTTCTGACTCTACCTGACGAAAAGATTCTTCTCCCTTTTCCGAGAAAAATTCCGCAATAGACATGCCTAAGCGCTTCTCTATCAGAGCATCCATATCGAGATAAGCTGGATCCAAGCCTCTTGCAATAGTCGATTTGCCAGCTCCCATAAAGCCTAATAACACCTTAGCCATGAATCAAGTTCTCCAAATCATCAAAGAAGCTAGGATAGCTGGTATTGATGGCTTCTGCACGATCAAGCTCCACTTCTCCTTCAGCAACCAAGAGGGCCGCGATAGCCGTCATCATGCCGATACGATGGTCTCCAAAAGTATTGACTCTAGCACTGTTAAGGGCTGATTTTCCTTTGATAATCATTCCATCTGCCGTAGGAGTAATATCTGCTCCCATACTATTTAAGGCGTCTGCCACAACCTGAATGCGGTCTGTTTCCTTGACCTTGAGTTCCTCAGCATCCTTAATAACTGTTACACCTTGAGCTTGGGTCGCAAGTAGAGCGATAATGGGCAATTCATCAATCAAGCGTGGAATCAAAGCGCCACCAATCTCTGTTCCTTTCAAGTCAGAAGACTCAACAGTCAGGGTTGCAGATTTAGCGACTGGGTCAATTTCAGTAACTTCTAATTTTCCACCCATGGCGCGAATGACATCAATGATACCTGTACGCGTTTCGTTGATGCCCACATTTTTAAGCACCACACGAGAGTTTGGAACAATCAAACCTGCGACCAACCAAAAGGCTGCACTGGAAATATCTCCTGGTACGACCACCTTCTGTCCTGTCAATTTTTGTGGCCCTTGGACTGTGATTTTCTTACCGTCCACACTTAAATGACCACCAAATTGTTGCAACATATCTTCAGTATGATTACGGGTGCATTCTTTTTCGATAATCACTGACTCCCCCTGAGCTTGCAAGGCCGCAAACATCAAGGCTGACTTCACTTGAGCAGAGGCAATTGGCAATTCATAATGAATAGGTCTTAGGTTTTTCGTCCCTTTTAAATGAAGGGGAGGCAGGTCTCGCTCAGTTTGCCCTGAAATACTGACACCCATTTTTTTCAGTGGAATAGTCACGCGGTCCATAGGACGTTTGGAAAGACTATCATCTCCAAACATTTCTACTTCAAAGTCTGCACCAGCAAGAACACCTGAAATCAGGCGAATCGAGGTTCCAGAATTTCCCATATCAAGGGCATTTTGCGGAGCTTTTAAACCATCCATACCTACACCTTGAATGGTAATAACCTCATCTTTATCCTCAATCTCAACACCAAGGTCACGAAAGACTTGCATGGTCGAAAGAACGTCTTCACCTCGCAGAATATCATAAACCTTGGTCTCACCCTCAGCCAAACTTCCAAAGATAATAGAACGGTGACTGATAGACTTGTCACCTGGAACTCGGATACTGCCATGTAAGTGGCTAATGTTTGTTTTTAGTTTCATACTGGACCTCATACTTGCAATACTTTTACCTATTTTATCATAAAAAGCCAGAAATTCCTTAAAAATTCCTGACTTTATGATAGTTATTTTCTTATTTTAGCAATTCTGAAACTGGTTCGAAAACAATTTTTTCAATGTCAGAAAGGTAAATTGCCAATTGTTGTTGCTTGGTAAAGAATTCTGACAAGAGGCTATTCCCTTGAATCTGCTTGCCAAAGCCTTCCATTTTCGCTTGAAAGGAAGCGTCTGGCATTTGACCTGTCTGTGCTAGTCTTTGAATTTCCTCTTGGAAAGCAACATATTCTGTAAAAATTTTGCTTGCCTCAGCATCTGCTGCAATCGCATCTTTAGCTGCTTTGACAGCCTTGTATTCTGGTAATTCGCGTAGACCGCGACTGAGTTCATTTGCACTATCGTAAATATTTGACATGATTTTCTCCTTATTTAATGACGACTGTGTAGTCGGTATTTTCTGTTATGAGATGCTCAGCTCGTTCCAAGTCTTGAGCATTTTTAAATGAAATTTGTAGAATCCCGTGAATATCTTCACGGTTTTCCTCATTGATGTGAATATTGACCAAGGAAGTTCCACGTAGTAGTTCCAAAATCCTCAAGATGACATCTTCTTCATCAGGAACATCTACATAAAGGTCATAAGAGCTATCCACACCGCCACGCTTATGGATTTCCATAGCCTGACGTTGCTCACGCGCTTGGTTGAAAAAGTTCCAAATCTGCTCTTCATCTCCCTTGCTAATGGCTTGTCCAACCTCATCCAAACGTTCCTTAAAATCCTCAATCCGCTCTAGGATAGTCTCACGATTAGACAAGAGAATAGAGGTCCACATACCTGGTTCGCTTTCCGCAATCCGAGTCATATCTCGAAAACCACCGGCCGCAAAACGCCTTGCCATCTCATGTTCTTGAGCATAGACTGCCGTCTGCTCCATGAGACTAGAGGCTATAATATGAGGGAAATGGCTGATCTGAGAAGTTACCCGATCATGCTCCTTGGCATCAATCTCGATAAAACGGGCATGAAGACCTGAAAGCAAGTCCCTCATTTCCTCAAGCGTGTCCTGACCTGTCAGACTCGAAGGTGTAAAGATATAATAGGCATTTTCAAAAAGATTGACATCCGCAGAAGCAGCCCCCGTCTTATGACTACCAGCCATGGGATGGGCCCCGACAAAGCGAACAGGTTTGCAAGCCAAATATTGCTCCGCCGCATCCACAATGGCTGACTTGGTCGAACCAGCATCTGATATAATCACGCCTTCTTTCAAGTCCAAGTTAGCCAATTCCTTAATGAAAGCAATAGTTTGTTTGATTGGCAAGCTGAGAATAATAATATCCGCAAGAGGAGCAAAACTGGCAAAATCATCTGTTGCACGGTCAATCATGCCCTCTTTCAAGGCGACATCTCTCGAAGCTTGACTGCGATTATAACCTACAATTTCATAATCTGGATGATCGCGTTTGATCCCGAGTGCCATAGAGGCACCAATCAGACCAAGGCCTGCGATATAGACTGTTTTTGCCATAGGAACTCCTTAATAGTTCTTTGCATACTCTCGATGTTTGGATACCGCTTCTTTTAATTCCTCTAGATTGTCTGATGAGAATTTTTCAAGGATTTCTTGTGCCAGAACCGTTGCCACAACAGCTTCCATGACCACTCCTGCAGCTGGAAGAGCAGTCGGATCACTTCTCTCCACAGTTGCCTTGTAGGGTTCATGGGTTTCGATATCCACACTCATGAGTGGTTTGTAGAGAGTAGGAATGGGTTTCATCACGCCACGAACAACGATGGGTTGCCCATTGGTCATACCACCTTCAAAGCCCCCTAGATTGTTGGTACGACGAGTATAGCCGTCTTCTTTAGACCAGAGAATTTCATCCATAACTTGGCTACCTTTGCGGTAACCAGCTTCAAATCCAAGGCCAAATTCCACCCCTTTAAAGGCATTGATAGAGACAACTGCTTGGGCAAGTCTGGCATCTAATTTTCTGTCCCATTGGACATAGGAACCAAGACCAACTGGAACACCTCCAACGACTGTCTCCACAACCCCACCGATGGTATCACCGTCACGTTTGATTTGGTCAATATAATCCTTGATTTCCTGTTCCCTTTCTTGGTTGACAATAGAAACTTCAGACTGGGCAGCTCTTTCCTTAATCTCAGCAACTGTCAGATTCTCAGGAACATCGATTTCCTTGCCACCAAAGACCACGACATGGTTAGCCATTTCCATATCCAGCTCAGCCAAGATGCGTTTGGCTACTGCCCCAACTGCCACCCGCATGGTGGTTTCACGAGCAGATGAGCGCTCCAAGGAATTACGCAAATCATCAAAACGGTACTTGATGCCCCCAACCAAGTCGGCATGACCTGGACGTGGATGGGTGATTTTCCGTTTGCTTTTAAGGCGGTCTTCAATGTCCTCCGCAGACATGATATCCAGCCATTTTTGATGGTCCTTATTGACGACATCCATGGTAATGGGAGCCCCAGTAGTCCTCCCATGGCGAACACCCGAAGTAAAGATAACTTGGTCGCTCTCAATCTTCATACGACCACCGCGGCCGTATCCACCCTGACGACGTTTCAAATCCTCATTGATATCCTCAGCTGTCAAAGGAAGTCCAGCTGGAATTCCCTCAATGATAGCTGTCAGACGGGGGCCGTGTGATTCTCCTGCAGTTAAATATCTCATACACTCTCCTTATTTTACCAAGTAGTCTTTCATCTCTTCCAGAGAAACTGGGTGAATAGTCGCTGAACCAAGCTCTGGTACCAAGACCAATTTCAAGGTATTGCCACGTGCTTTCTTATCATGAGTCAAAGCCTGATAAAGCTTGTCAACATCCCAGTTTTCATAATCAACAGGCAAGCCAAATTTCTGACACATCTCTATAATAGACTGGGTTATTCCTTCTGGCATGAGACCTTTTTCCTCAGCAACCTTGGAAATCTGTACCATACCCATAGCCACAGCTTCTCCATGCATGACTTTCCCATAACCAGCCGTTGCTTCAATGGCATGACCAATAGTATGGCCAAAGTTGAGGTAAAGGCGTACACCATTGTCCAGCTCATCCTCAACCACCATCTTGCGCTTGACCTGACAAGAATGTTCAATCAAGATCTCTGCATGCTCCAGAATGCTCTCAACAGAACCATCCAGCTCCGTCAAAATTTTCCACAGTTCTGGATCCTCAATCAAGCCATATTTGATAACTTCACCCATCCCTTCAATCAACTCTCTTTTTCCAAGCGTTTCAAGGACAAGTGGATCAATCAGAACCCCATCTGGCTGGGCAAATGTCCCCACCATATTTTTAGCAAATGGAGTGTTGACACCTGTCTTTCCGCCGATAGAAGAATCCACCTGAGCTGTCAAGCTGGTCGGAATCTGAACAAAATGAATGCCCCGCATATAGGTAGAGGCTACAAAACCAGCCAGGTCCCCAACGACACCGCCACCAAGAGCCACGATTCCATCGCTACGAGTCAACCCCTGCTTAACTAGGAATTCATAGACTTTCTGAACAGTAGTTAAATTCTTTCTTTCTTCCCCTTCTAAAAAGTCAAAAACTGCTACCTGAAAACCAGCATCTTCTAGGCTGAGCTTGACCTTCTCTGCATAAAGAGAAGCTACATGGTTGTCTGTTACAATGACTACTTTTTGAGGTTGCCAGAGCTCTCGCAACCATTGACCAGCCTGAGCCAGACAGCCTTTTTCAATCTGAATATCATAAGGATGGTGAGGAATATCGATTCTGATTTTCATAGGAGAATCTCCCTTTCTTTATTGGTATTTTTCTGTTAAAGACTGCCAAATCTCTTCCGTTGGCATTTCCTTTCCTGTCCACAGTTGAAAAGCTTCTGCAGCTTGATAGAGCAACATTCCCAGACCATTGACTGCTGGATTGCCCTGACTTCTGGCCCATTTCAAAAATGGTGTTTCAAAGGGTTTGTAAATGATATCTGCTACTAAGAGAGTTTCTGATAGGACAATGTTTTCAGGAACTGGAGATGATTGACCATCCATGCCCACACTGGTCGCATTGACAAGTAAATCCGACTCAGCAATCCTTGCTTGCAGTTCAGAAACATCTTCTAAAGCATACAAGTCCACTTTAAAGCCTGTCTGCTCCTGTAACTTGTTCAGGTAAGGTCTTGTTTTTTTCATAGAAACTGAACGAACAAAGACAGAAATCTGACTGACACCATCCAAAATAGCCTGTGCCAAGATTGATTTAGCCGCACCACCTGCACCCAGCAGGGTCATCTTCTTACCTGAAATTGTAAAAGAAGGCAAGCTCTTAAAAAATCCCTTGCCATCTGTATTATATCCAATTAAATTGCCATTCTCATTGACAACCGTATTAACCGCACCAATCAAGCGCGCTTCATCGCTCAGCTCATCCAAATAAGAAATCACTTGCTCCTTATAGGGCATAGAAAGGTTAATTCCAAACATCTGGTAGCGACGAATATTGGCCACTGTTTCTGCCAAGTCACCCGCTTCAATCTCCCAAGCCACGTAAGCACCATTGGTATCTGTCGCCTCAAAGGCACTATTGTGAATAAAGGGGGAAATAGAATGCTTAATAGGATTAGCAACAACGGCAGCTAAACGTGTATAGCCATCAAGCTTCATCCAAAATCTCCCGAATTTTTTTCATGTTAGCTAAGGAAATCTGACCTGGGGCACTTGCCTCATCTAGACTAGCAAAAGACCAGCTAGAACCCGTCACATCCGCAGTGATACGAGAGACCTTGCCCACCTTGCCCATAGAAATGGTCACATATTCCTGCTCAGGATTGAGGATTTTAAAGCCTCGTGTATAGTTCATCAAGTCTAGCACATCCTGCTCCGTGTGAGCCATCACCGCAACCTTAACAAGTTTTGGATTTAAGCTCGTCAACTCTGACAAGATTTCCATCATATTTTCAGGTGTTTCTTGGAAATTATGGTAACTCAAAACGAGATTTGGGAAGTCCAGCATTTCCTCAAAAACATCCTTGTAGCTATAGTACTCAAAATCAATATAGTCTGGTTGATAGAGTTGTGCCACTTCCTTGATTAGATGGATATATTCTTCTGGAGAAAGGTCGATTTCTCCCCCTTCAGAGCGAGTTCGCAACGTGAAAACTAACTCACGGCCAGCGAATTTTTCAAAAATAGCTGGAGCCACCTGCAAAATCGCTTCCTTAGGCAGATAGTCGGCACGCCATTCAATGATGTCGGCATCTAGGTACCTCGTGACATCCAGAGCCTGGACCTCCTCTAAACTTCTTGGCATTACTGAAACAATTAATTTCATTTACTAACCTTCATACTAATCACCTTGAGGTAATTACTACTTTCATCTTTTTTATTATAGGCAAAATCTGCTGGAAGACCGTATTTATTTAAAATCTGGTAACTTCTTCCTGCAAAGCCTTTATCAATTTGTTCTGTAAATTTCTGGCGGGATACATTGGCAGCATTGGTGCTGGCAATAATAATACCGCCCGGATTTAAAATCTCAAGACTTTGGGATATCAACTTATGATAATCCTTAGCCACAGAAAATGTTTGTTTTTTGTTCCGAGCAAAGCTAGGCGGATCTAGGACAATCACATCATAGGTCAAGCCTTTTCGCTTGGCATACTTGAAATACTCAAAAACATCCATAACTATAAAACGATGGTCGTCTGTGCTGATTCCATTAGCCTGAAAATGCACTTGAGACAATTCTCGTGAACGTTTAGCTAGGTCAACCGAAGTAGTCTGGCTTGCTCCTCCCATGGCCGCAGCCACTGAAAAGGCTGCTGTGTAGGAAAACATATTGAGCAAGGATTTACCCATAGCCAATCCATCCACTAAACTACCGCGAACTTCATGCTGGTCTAGGAAAATCCCTGTCATCAAGCCATCGTTCATAAAGACTTGATACAGAACACCATTTTCCAAAACAGTGAAAAAGTCAGGTGCTTCTTGACCATAAACATGGGCAGATTCATAGTCCAAACCCTTAAAACGGATCTTCTCATATGCTCCTAACACCTCAGGAAAAACCTGTCTAAAAGCTTCTGAGATGGTCTGACGAATCTGATAAACATAAGAGTTATACCAAGAAAAGACAGCATAGTCGCCATAAAGGTCCACTGTCAGACCTCCAAAGCCATCTCCCTCTTGGTTGAAGAGACGAAAGGCAGTAGTCAAATCATCTTGATAGTAGGCACTTCTCTTTTCTTTAGCTTGTCTAAACAGTGCTTCAAAGAAAGCTTGATTGAAGGTCACCTTGTCTGTGCTGACAAACCAGCCCAAGCCTTTGTTTTGCTGAGAAAGGTAGGCAGTCCCAAGAAAGGTTCCTTCCTGACTCTGCACTTCTACTTCCTGATCCTTGAGATTGATATTCTCAAGATCGCTGGCTTCTAGTAAAACTAGTCCCTTTGAAAGCTTTTTTTCAACCCTTTTGTTGACTCTTATTCTATTCATAGTCACTATTATAGCAAATTTTGTGACAATTCTCAAAAAAGAAACTACCCTTGCTTTTTTACTCTAGTTTTAAAAAATGGTATACTAATACTAATAAAAACTTAGGAAGTAATTGTGTGAGAATCAATTTTAACAAAATCCAAAAAGCCATGGGTACCAGACTGGGTTTTGTCCTAACCCTTTTAATCCTCTATTGGCTCAAAACCTTACTAGCCTATACCGTTGACTTTAATTTAGATATTCAATTGGGCAAGCTGCAAGGGAATTACCTTGCCTTTATCGCTTTTTTCAATCCCCTTCCTTTGGGACTCCTCCTGCTGGCTCTAGCCCTCTATGCTCGGTCAACCAAGATCTTTTATGGCCTTAGTATAGCTATTTATAGCCTTTTGTTCATTTGGCTTTATTCCAATATCTTTTACTATCGAGAATTTAGTGACTTTATCACGGCCAATACCATGAAAGTGGTCAGCAAGGTGTCTGTTGGTACTGCCGAACTAGAGTTACTACGCTTTTGGGATTTCATCTATTTTATGGATTTCCCATTGCTGGCTTATCTTCTCTATAAGAAGCTCATCCAGTTGGATAGGAGACCTTTCAAATTCCGCTCCAGTGTTGCTATCACAGCTCTCTCAGCCCTGCTCTTTTCTGCTAATCTTTTCTTGGCTGAAATCGAACGTCCCGATCTCCTATCGCGAGGATTTTCGAATTATTATGTTGTCCGCGCCCTCAGTTTGCCAGCCTTTTTAGGCTATAGTGCCAACCAATCATACAGCGCAAACAAAGAACGTGCTAAGGCTTCTGAGACTGATCTTCAACCTATTACAGATTATATTCAAGAACATTCTGCTAAGCCCAATCCAGACTATTTTGGCTTGGCCAAAGGAAAAAATGTGATTTATCTCCACTTGGAGAGCTTCCAGCAATTTCTTCTTGACTATAAACTCAACATAGATGGAACTGAGCATGAAGTCACTCCCTTCCTTAATTCCCTCTACCATTCGCAAGCAACCCTAGCCTTTTCGAATATCTTTAACCAAGTCAAGGCTGGTAAAACCTCAGATGCGGAAACCATGCTAGAGACCGGTTTGTTTGGACTTGACCAAGGTTCTTTCATGGTCAATTACGGTGGTACCAATACCCAGCAGGCTGCTCCTTTTATCCTATCAAAAAACGGCTATCAATCGAGTGCCGTCTTTCACGGTAATATCGGGACCTTCTGGAATCGGAATACGACCTATAAACAATGGGGCTACCAATACTTCTTTGATGCTTCCTATTTTACCAAGCAAGACAGTAGCAATTCTTTCCAATATGGTTTGAATGATAAAATCATGATGAAAGATTCTATCCAATATCTGGAGCATTTGCAGCAGCCTTTTTATGCCAAGTATATCACGGTGTCCAATCACTATCCCTATGCTAGCAATCTGACTGGCGATGAGCTTGGTTTCCCCTTGGCCAAAACCAAAGACGAAACGATCAACGGCTACTTCCAAACAGCCAACTATCTGGATAGTGCTATCAAGGCCTTCTTTGACTATCTCAAAGAAAGCGGCCTCTATGAAAAATCCATCATCGTCATCTACGGAGACCATTATGGAATTTCTAACTCCCGCAATCCTGACCTCGCTCCCTTGATTGGCAAGACTTCTGAAAACTGGTCGAATTACGACAATGCCATGTTGCAACGAGTGCCTTTTATGGTAGTCATGCCTGGCTATAAAAAAGGGCAAATCATTAATACCTACGGTGGACAAATCGATATCTTACCGACTCTCGAACACCTCCTTGGTATTAAGTCCAATTCCTTCCTTCAAGTTGGACAAGACCTCCTGTCTCCAGATCATCAAGAAATCATTGCCTTTCGAACTGCCAATTCCTTCGTCACACCAAAATACACCAGTTATGACGGACGAACCTACTACACTGAGAGCGGTCTTGAAATCAGCAATCTTGATGAACAAGCTCAGACTGAACTAGAAATTGTTCGTCAAGCAGCTAGTCAACAGCTAAAAATCAGCGACCAGATTCAAACTGGTGATTTGATACGTTTCTACCAAGCAGATCATCTTGGAAAAGTTGATACAGAAAGTATTTCTTACCTCAATTCCTTGCCAATTCTGCAAAAGATTGAACAGGAAAAAGGAAGTCAGTCAACTAGCCTCTTTAGCCAACGACAAAGTAAGACCAGTGCTGACCTTTTCAAGGCACCAAGTTACCAAGAACTCCATCCAGAGTCGGCAGAAACCGAATCAAAATCACAATAAAAATGCTCTTCCGTCTTGGAGGAGCATTTCTTTTTATAAAATTTATCAAGTAAGCGACAAACTACCTCATCTTTTTTCTATTTCTGCTAATATGCGTGACAGGTAGTAATGATAGCTAAATATAGCAAGACCAAGCAGAAGGATAAGAACTCCTACTCCCAAGCTGATGGCAAAGATAGTGGAGAGAGACTGAACCAAGAATAAGCTCCCTATTACAAGGGCCATTAGGATTGCACTATAAACCAAAATCAAAACAATTGCTACTATACGATTTGAACGGTTTACCAAGTCCGTAATGTTACTCCAATTGGTTGACAGATTCTTCACATCCTTAAAATAATGGTGACAAGAAAGGATGACACTGGCAAGGGTCCAGACTACAAGAAGGTAAATCATCGAAAGGATGGGCAAGCCTAAATATAGAGAAAGACCAAGTAAAGTCAGAACTGGTAAAAAGGACTGGACAGCAAATATAATCCAAAATTTCACTTTTACATAACGAGCAAAGTCAAAGGGTAAACTCTTCAGAAAATCAACATTTTCCCTCTCCAAGGATAAGGCAATTGAATGCAGGCTGGTGATATTGTTATTGACAACAGCTAGAAAGAGACCTATAAAAAACAAGGGTAACCAGTATGGAGGATGAATGTCTGGAACTATCTGAGAATCTCGGATGTTGGAAATCAGACCGATCATCATGAGATAAGGAAGGAAAGCACTTGTAAAAAGCACTGTAATCACGCCAGTCCCCTGTCCCAAAAGGGTGAGGTGGTAGCGTAAAACCATACGGAAAAAGCCCTTTTTAGTAGTTGAGAGCCCCTCCTTACTGCGACGTTCTTTTATGACCTTCTCCTCACTGTTAAGTAGGATCACGTCATAAAAATGAGGAAGAACTTTCTTTTTGGTCAGGTAAAGCAAGAAAACAGTTAGAATTATCCAAGCGAGCAGACCCAGGATGGCTTCTGTTGAAAAAGGCTCCACTGCTATTTTGTAAAAGAGATGAATAGGATAAAGAAGAGGTGGAATGTCTCTAACTCTGTCAACTATAACTCCAGAAGTCGACTGTAGAAAGAAGACAAATATTAAAGGTATGAGAACTCCTATCCCAATCATCACATTCGAAAAAATAGACTGATACTTTCTGAAGACCGTAGTCTGAGCCAAGAAATGTACTGCCACTACCATCACTAGAGTCACAGAGACAAATAATAAGGTCAAGGACAGTAGCATCAAAGGAAAACCCAGCCAAAGAGAAGGAGCTAGCCTAATGTAGAGGGCTAGAAAATAAGCTAGGATTGGTACAATTCCAGCTAGAGCTGGCAAGAGGACAGACAGTCCTTTAGCAATTATAATCTCTGATTCTTTAAAAGCATAGGGCCTATAAGATGCCAAGTCCTTACTCTCATAAAAGACATTGTAAAATGCAGTGAAAGAAGTTGAAAAAGCAAGCACTAGAAAAATAGCAACCATGAAACTAAAATGAACAGGACTTTCCTCAAAAGGAAAACGAAAGGCTATATTACTAAAAAAGATAAGTAATAAAAGACTGGAAAAAATGTAAGAACTTAGGACTCTAGCGGAAACATTTACTTTTTTTCCAGGATTCTTAGCTTGCTTCTTTCGTAGGTTAGCCAGATTAGCTTCTTGAGATGAATAGAGGATATTGATATCAACTAATTTTTTAATGACCTTGAGACGCATCTGAAACCTCCTCTTTTCTACCAGCAAGGCTAAGATAGATACTTTCTAAAGACTGGTCTGGATTGTCTTTTCTCAAGTCCTCTACGCTACCACAATAGATCAAATGCCCCTTTTTCAAAATGGCAATCCGATCACAGACTTGCTCAGCTACCTCTAGGACATGAGTTGAAAACAAGACCGTCTTCCCTTTTTGTGCATGTTCCTTCATCATTTTCTTCAAATCAAAGGCAGCCTGAGGATCTAAACCAGTCAAGGGTTCGTCCAAGACCCAAATATCAGGATCAGACAATAGTGCTCCGATGACAAAGACTTTCTGACGCATTCCGTGAGAAAGAGTTTCAATAACCTGATAGCGATTTTCAGCAAAATCAAAAACACTTAATAGCCTAGCTAGACTAGCCTCCAAATCAGAGCTAGTCAGATCATAGGATGAAGCAATCAATTCCCAAAATTCATTGGCCGTTAAGCGTAAAAATAAGTCAGGCGAGTCTGCTACATAACCAATCTTTCGTTTGATAGCCAAGCGATTTTCCGATAACTCCTGACCGTCTACCAAAATACGACCACTACTTGGTGAAATGATACTGACTAGAGACTTTATGGTGGTCGATTTTCCAGCCCCATTATGGCCAATCAAGCCCATAATCTCCCCATTTTCAATCTGCAAATTGAGATTGCTTAAAGCCTCTTTATCACCATACAACTTACTAACATTTTGAAATTCAATCATGAGAAATCTCCTCTCTTTATCTATGTAATTTACTATAATTATAGCGCTTTCATTTTAAAAATCAACATTTTATATAAAATAGTCAAAAACTTATTATTCAGTTTTACGCAAACGTTTGAGCTAACCGATACTTTATGATAGAATAAAGAACAAGATTGACAAGTAAGAGGAAACATCATGCAAAATCAAACACTCATGCAATACTTTGAATGGTATCTGCCCCACGACGGCCAGCACTGGACGCGTCTAGCTGAAGATGCTCCACACCTAGCTGATCTCGGCATCAGTCATGTCTGGATGCCACCAGCTTTCAAGGCTACCAATGAAAAAGATGTAGGTTATGGGATCTATGACTTATTCGACTTAGGAGAGTTTAATCAAAAAGGCACTGTCCGCACCAAATATGGTTTTAAAGAAGACTATCTTCAAGCTATTCAAGCCCTAAAAGCGCAGGGAATTCAACCTATGGCAGATGTGGTGCTCAATCACAAGGCTGCTGCTGATCACATGGAAGCCTTTCAGGTTATTGAAGTGGATCCTGTAGACCGTACAGTTGAACTTGGTGAACCCTTCACCATCAATGGCTGGACTAGCTTTACCTTCGATGGTCGCCAAGATACCTACAATGACTTCCACTGGCACTGGTACCACTTCACAGGTACAGACTACGATGCCAAACGCCGCAAGTCTGGGATTTATCTGATTCAAGGGGACAACAAGGGTTGGGCAAATGAGGAATTAGTCGATAATGAAAACGGTAACTATGACTACCTCATGTATGCCGACCTAGACTTTAAACATCCTGAAGTCATCCAAAATATCTATGACTGGGCTGACTGGTTCATGGAAACGACTGGTGTAGCTGGTTTCCGCTTGGATGCCGTTAAACACATTGACTCTTTCTTCATGAGCAATTTTATCCGTGATATGAAGGAAAAATACGGTGAGGATTTCTATGTTTTTGGTGAATTCTGGAATCCTGACAAGGAAGCCAATCTAGACTATCTTGAAAAAACGGAAGAACGATTCGACCTTGTTGATGTTCGTCTCCACCAAAATCTCTTTGAATCCAGTCAAGCTGGCGCAAACTATGACCTTCGTGGTATTTTCACAGATAGCTTGGTTGAACTCAAACCTTACAAGACTGTAACCTTTGTCGACAACCACGATACCCAACGTGGTCAGGCTCTTGAGTCTACTGTTGAAGAATGGTTCAAACCAGCAGCCTATGCCCTCATTCTATTACGCCAAGACGGCCTTCCATGTGTCTTTTACGGAGACTACTATGGGATTTCAGGGCAGTATGCTCAACAAGATTTCAAAGAAGTCCTTGACCGCCTCCTAACCATCCGAAAAGATTTGGCCTATGGAGAACAAACAGACTACTTTGATGACGCAAACTGTATCGGTTGGGTACGTTCAGGTGCTGAAAATCAATCCCCAATCGCAGTCCTTATCTCAAATGACCAAGAAAACAGCAAGTCAATGTTTGTCGGCCAAGAATGGGCTAACCAAACCTTTGTAGATTTACTTGGCAACCACCAAGGTCAAGTTACAATTGATGAGGAAGGTTATGGACAATTCCCAGTCTCAGCTGCTTCGGTAAGTGTCTGGGCAGCCAATACAATCTAATAGTTCATAATAATCAAGTCAGGTCCAAACGGATTTGGCTTTTTTGTAGTCAAAAAAGACCTACCCACCAAATGGATAGATCTTTATACTCAATGAAAATCAAAGAGCAAACTAGGAAGCTAGCCGCAGGCTGCTAAAAACACAGTTTTAAGGTTGTAGATAAGACTGACGAAGTCAGTTACCTATACCTACGGCAAGGTGAAGCTGACGTTGTTTGAAGAGATTTTCGAAGAGTATTACTTGGTTACAATTTACCTGCTACTGCATCCAACAATTCTTGGATCTTAGCTTGATTGCTTCCTCCTGCCATGGCCATGTCTGGTTTACCACCACCACGTCCATCGACGATTGGTGCCAATTCTTTGACAAGGTTTCCTGCATGAAGGTCTTTTGTCTTGCTTGCTACAAGGACATTGACTTTGTCACCGATAGCGGCAACTAGGACAAGAAGATCAGAGTAGTCTTTTTGTTTCCAGTTATCCGCAAAAGTACGAAGGGCACCAGCGTCAGATACAGATACTTGGCTAGCAATGTAACGGTGACCATTGACTTCCTTCACATCCTTGAAGATATCGCCTGCTGCTGCAGCTGCGGCTTTTTCTTTCAATTCAGCATTTTCTTTTTGCAATTGACGAAGTTGTTCTTGAAGTCCTTCTACCTTGTGAGGTACTTCTTTAAGTTGAGGTGCTTTCAAGGTTGCTGCGACAGCTTTAAGAGCGTCTTCTTGTTCACGGTAGGCTTCAAAGGCTTCCTTACCAGTCACTGCCAAGATACGGCGAGTTCCTGATCCGATACCTTCTTCTTTGACAATCTTGAAGAGGCCAATTTCAGAAGTGTTGCCAACGTGGGTACCACCACAAAGCTCGATAGAGTAGTCACCGATAGTCACGACACGAACTTCCTTGCCGTATTTCTCACCAAAGAGGGCCATAGCACCCATTTCTTTGGCAGTGTCAATATCCGTTTCAACTGTCTTCACTTCAAGAGCTTCCCAGATTTTTTCGTTGACTTGCTGCTCAATCGCACGCAATTCTTCAGCAGTCACAGCTTGGAAATGGGTAAAGTCAAAGCGAAGGAATTCAACTTCATTAAGAGATCCTGCCTGAGTTGCATGGCTTCCAAGGATATTGTGAAGGGCAGCGTGAAGCAAGTGAGTCGCAGTGTGGTTTTTCATGACACGGTGACGACGATTGGTATCAATTGCCAAGGTATATTCTTGGTTCAAGGCAAGCGGTGCAAGGACGTCAACAGTGTGAAGAGCTTGTCCGTTTGGTGCTTTTTGAACATTGGTCACAGTAGCCACGACCTTACCTGACTCATCCAAGATTTGTCCGTGGTCAGCGACCTGTCCACCCATTTCAGCATAGAATGGCGTTTCCGCAAAGATAAGAGAGGCAGTTCCTTCTGATACAGCTTCTACTTCTGCATTGTCAGCCACGATAGCCACCAATTTAGAAGATAATTGGCTAGCATTGTAGTTGAAGACACTTTCTACAGTGATGTTTTGAAGGGTTTCATTTTGCATACCCATTGAACCACCTTTAACAGCTGACGCACGCGCGCGTTCTTGCTGTTCTTTCATGGCTGCTTCAAATCCTTCACGGTCTACAGTCATCCCAGCTTCTTCAGCGATTTCTTCAGTCAATTCAACTGGGAATCCATAAGTGTCATAAAGTTTGAATACATCTGAACCAGCAATGACAGATTGACCTTTTTCTTTCAAGTCAGCTACAATGCCTTGGGCAAAGTGTTGACCTGAGTGAAGGGTACGAGCAAATGACTCTTCCTCGCTCTTAACAATTTTCTCAATAAAGTCACGTTTTTCAAGCACTTCTGGATAGTAGCTTTCCATGATTTTTCCAACGGTTGGAACGAGTTTGTAAAGGAAAGGCTCGTTGATTCCCAATTTTTGACCATGCATAGAAGCACGACGGAGAAGACGACGAAGGACATAACCGCGGCCTTCATTTCCTGGAAGAGCACCATCACCGATGGCAAATGAAAGGGAACGGATGTGGTCAGCGATGACCTTAAAGCTCATGTTGTCGCCATCTTGGTCATAAACCTTACCAGACAATTTCTCCACTTCACGAATGATTGGCATGAAGAGGTCTGTTTCAAAGTTAGTCTTAGCACCTTGGATAACGGCCACCAAACGCTCCAAACCAGCGCCCGTATCAATGTTCTTGTGTGGCAATTCCTTGTACTCGCTACGAGGAACAGCAGGGTCTGCGTTAAATTGTGACAAAACAATGTTCCAGATTTCGATATAACGGTCATTTTCGATATCTTCTGCAAGAAGGCGAATACCGATATTTTCTGGGTCAAAAGCTTCTCCACGGTCAAAGAAAATTTCTGTATCTGGTCCAGAAGGTCCCGCACCGATTTCCCAGAAGTTGTCCTCGATTGGAATCAAGTGACTTGGATCCACTCCCACTTCAATCCAGCGGTTGTATGAATCTTTATCATCTGGATAGTAGGTCATGTAAAGTTTTTCAGCAGGAAAATCAAACCATTCAGGGCTTGTCAAAAGCTCATAAGCCCAAGTGATGGCTTCGTCACGGAAGTAATCTCCGATAGAGAAGTTCCCCAACATTTCAAACATGGTATGGTGACGTGCAGTCTTCCCTACGTTTTCAATATCATTGGTACGGATAGCCTTTTGGGCATTGGTAATACGTGGATTTTCAGGGATAATGGTTCCGTCAAAGTATTTCTTAAGGGTTGCTACCCCAGAGTTGATCCACAAAAGTGTTGGGTCATTTACAGGAACCAAGCTCACTGATGGTTCTACAGAGTGACCTTTGGTCGCCCAGAAATCAAGCCACATTTGGCGTACTTGTGCACTAGATAGTTGTTTCATATTGTCTCCTTATTTACTTGTTTAATGTGATTGGCTTTCCAGCATTTCCACATAGTCAATCGCGACACAGAGGGAAATGACTAGGTCTGCATAAGCATCCTCCAGAACCGTTACGCTATAGGTAGAGGTCAGATGGAAGAGTTCCTTCTTAATTTCCGCAATCAGCTGATCGCGATCATCCAGCAATTTGAAATTCAAATCCCAGATATTGCCCTCGATACGAAGACCTAGATTATCAAACTCATACTTATCTCGCCAGAAGGTCAACTTCTTGCGAATGACAAAACTCGAGCCATCCCAAAGCTGAATCTCAAAACGAGGTAGCAAGGTCAAGATTTCTTTACTAATCTGACTAACCTGTTCACCAGTCGCATCATAGATGGTAAAAGTTTTGGGAATCTTAAAAAATGATCCCTCCACCTGATAGGCAATTTCTCCTTTGTCATCCTTGATAGCGAAGCGTTCGCCTCCAAGACGAAACTTTTGTTTGACAAGAAATGTTTTCATCAACACCTCCAAAAATCAAAAGACAAGCTCATATCACGAAGGGCGAAAAACCGCGGTACCACCTTCATTCAATGAACTTGTCATTCTCTTATTCTTATGCAATTGTATGATTGAGTAGCATGACTTTCTAGCTTAGATGGCTCGCAGCACCGCCATTTCTCTGGACTAAGATAATTGAAAATCAATTCTCAACTTTCTTATTATAACGTTTTTTTAAGCTTGCGTCAACTGGAAATCATCTTAACTAATAGTAGTGAGGTAGGAGGGAAGACCTTTTAAAAATTTAACTACTAGTTTCGAAATGTAAGTAGTAATATTTAATTTATTTCTAAAATCTTTCTATCTAGCATAGCCCTAGAAGGCTATATAAAACCCTCCAGCGCTGTTTAGTATGTCCCCCCTACACTGATAAGATTCCACTCAGAGTAGCTTATCTTGAACAATTTTGGGGATTTTGTGTCTTCGTCATATACTACGAGATAGTGCCCTTCATCATTCCAAAACTTGCCCAATACCTCGGAGTCTCTTAAATCCATTTTCTGGTTTAAGTAGTCGCTAGTATACTCAATTTTTGGTGCATCTTTTACCCCAGCAGTAGAAAAACTGCTACCAATAAAGATAAAAGCATAAAATAGCACCACAGCAATCCCCAAGAATTTAAAGATTTTATAGTTTGTATTATTGTTTTCCATGTTTGTATATTCCTTTTCTTTCTATTTTGTGTTTCCTTAAATCCCAAGAGGGAATTTTACCCCCTTATCCAACTAAATCATTAAGCCAATTTTTTCAATCACTTCTTGGATCTCATCTAGCGATACTAGAAACCACTCTTTAGGGACAAAGCTATCTCCATTTGGTGCTATTAATTCCATATCTAACTGCTTGTCTGCAAAATAATGATGAAGAGTAGTTTCTAATTTTCGAGCGCTGAAATTTTGAACCTCAAAACTAGCTACTAAACGGACAGGAGCAAAAAGATAGGTTCCTTCTCTTTCTGAATTTGCTAACCGTTTTTCAATTTGATCCTGTGTAAAACCGATTTTATAGAGATTACTGATGTTGGCAATTTGAGGATTGCTACTCAAAGATTTCACTACATAGATATATCCAGTTGTAATTCGTTCGCTTGGACTGATAACAGTCATCACATCTTCTATCAATTCTGTTACCATTCGTCCATGGCGCGTTCTATCGTGCAGATTAGATACAAAAGAGCGGAGTAAGGCCTTCTTATTTTCTGTACCATTTTCATATACGAGATGAAGTTCAGCATTAGTATAACCATTCTTATCAGTGAAGTCTTCTCCTTTAGAAACAACATAAACCATTACTCCATTATCCACATAGAACATACCAGGTTTAATTTCTTTTTCTTTTATCACATCAGACTTTCTGACTTGACGACGACCTTCACTAATTTCATCATGAACACGAGTAAATAATCCCTGATAATCTTCAAAATTTCCCATCCGTTTACGTGTTCGTGTTTTATCACGCGCTTGAATCGTTCGTTTATAACGTGAGACATCAAATAAAGATTTTTCAGCACCATTTACTGACTCAAACAATTTATCTGATAAAATATCTGTTAAACTAGCAGGACTTGAAATAGGGGTCTCGGACTCAACTATATCTATTTTTAGTAGCCCAAATTCATCATAAGGTTCTAACTTTCGGATGCTATTAGGAGATTTTCTAATACCATTCAATCGAGAAAATAAACTGCGTTCTTTAATATTTCTAGACTTTTGTGGCTCTTGCCCATTATTTTCTCTCACCCAATCTATAATTTCTAAAAATTTCTCTACTTCATGATCTGTAACTATTTTTTTCTTAGGTTTTAAAGGAGTTATTAAATGTTCAAAATCAGAATCATTAAAAATGTCATTTAAGTTTTTGAAATCAGTCATTACCGCTCTCCATCTTCAGCTTCATCTGAGATAATTGTAACAAAGCATAAGCAAGTCTCTGTTCGTACTTATCGTGACTTGATTTATCTGGATGACGACCATTTTCTTTCAAAAATTGCTTAATTTGAGGATAAAGAATTAACAGTTCTTCTTCAGAAAACTCCATCTTCTGACCATCCATATAATCTTGTATCAGACGTAAAGTCGGAGCATCAATTTCACGTGATATAACTTCGTAAGCTCTCTGGAAGGGATTAATCTGATCAATCAAATCAATAGATAACTCATCAATATTCACAAATTTATCTGCCATTTTTAGAAAATCTGTTTGCCCTACTCCCTCTTTCCGTTCAGCTGATTGAACCACCGATTGACTAATAAACTGTTGACGAACTTCTTCAACTTCAGCCCCACTTAAGTCAGGGTAGATTTGTTTAATGATGGCTGGAATCATCTGCTTATTAATGACTTCTGCATCCGTTCCTGCAGCAATTGCAGTTTGGATACGCGGTTCTTGCAATATACTAGCACGTAAGTCATTCAAATCATTTTCTATGATATCCTTTGTTCTCTGTGTACTAGGCTCTTTTAAGCCTTTAACAAACATTTCGGCACCAGAAGATTTCTGGTCTTCTCGGTCTTTTCGTTTGAACTTGAAATTTGGCGCTAAAACAGACTCCATCAATAGACTAGCTGTAATGGCCTTCATAACATTATTCACAGCGAAGAAAACTTCATCATCTTGAGCATCTGGTTGAGAAATGAGATTGGTAAATTGAGCGTGTGACTTATTGGAACTATCGCGTGTTACTCGACCTATAATCTGAACAATTTCTGTTAGCGACTGACGATAGCCAATCGTCAAAGCATACTCAGCATAAGGCCAGTCAAAACCTTCTTTAGCCATACCAAGTGCAATAATGATATCGAGATCATTTAAACTGCTCATCTTGTTTAGGTAATCCTGTACTTTTTCACGTTCTTCTTCTGTGACAAGGTCTGCAACTTTCAATACACGACCTGTTTCCTCAGTAACTAACCATAATCCAGTCTTAGGATCTGGAACTGCTTGCCCCAGTTCGTCTAAAATTCGGTCAACTTCATCATACTTATCCTTGGTTGACTCACCTGAGTTTACATTGGGAATATGAATAATGGTTTTCTTGCTCGTGTCCAGTACTTCGTGCAAAGCATCCGTATAACGACCACGATAAAAGTTATAGCCCATGGCAAAACTTTTCAGATATTTGTACCCCTCCAACTGTTCATAATAAGTATAGGATACCTTGTCGAATTTTTGCTCATCTTCAGGTGCCAAAATAGGTACAGAATCTCCACGGAAATAAGAGCCCGTCATAGCTACTACATGGGCTGTTGAATTGGCTAATATGTTTCTTAAGGCATTTCCTAAAACTGAATTATCATCTTGAGATACATGATGAAATTCATCGATAGCTAAAAGAACATCATTAAAATCACTATCAGCCAGCTGTTCAAAAGCAAAACGCAAGGTGGCATGCGTACAGATTAAAACTCTATCATCAGGAGACTCTGAATGCATAAAGTCTACAAACTGTTTTACCTTACTTTTACTGGTCCCTTGTTCAGTCAAATTATTTTTGGAAAGAACTTCCCAATCCCAGTAAAAACCATAATCTGTCAATTTTGTTGAACGAAACGATTTTCCGATAGATCTTTCTGGAACAGCTATAATAGCTTTTTTCAGACCTTGAGCATGTAATTTATCAAGAGCAATAAACATCAAAGCTCTCGACTTACCAGATGCAGGAGGCGCCTTAATCAATAAGTGTTGAGAAGTTCTCTTAGCATATACCCGCTCCTGCATTTCACGCATACCAAGTGCATTATTAGATTGACTAGCACCTGTACCATTGTAATTAATTTCAAATATATTTGAGGTCATTTCGCTTCCTTTTCTGTCATTTCTTTATACAGATTCAATAAGACACTGAGCCTTTCTTCATCTGATTCAAAAGGCTTTTGCTGGTAGGCACGTTCTACGATACCATCAATTTTTTCATGTGCTTGACGAAGACGTTCGTTCATCGGTTTATTGGCTCCACCGTACAATTCAGCCAAGGTTCCACCTTCTTCTTCTCGAACATCCAGCATTTCAAAAACAGCTTCTTCAAGCATATTTTTCCGACTATCTGAAAGTTCTGGAATTGGGAATGTATTATAAACCAGTCCAGCTGAATAACGCAAACGTGTCTCTAATTTTCCTCCAATAGATTCTAACCAAACCATATGCATTTTGGATTCTAAGATACCAAGAAGCCAAATAGGAGCATTGTAAATAACCATAGCAGAATCTGATACAATTGTGTCATCTTCAATAAATCCCATAGGTACATAAGTACGAGATTCTGATGATACACGTGGAACAATAATGGCTTGACAACCTTCTATATCTCCTTTTTCATATGCTTCGTCGTATTCACCTCGTTGTACAAATTTCCATGGCGTAGACGCAGTTTCTCTTGTTCCAGCAGCCTTAGAATTCAGGCGTTCTTGCCTTACATTTTCAAATAATTGATGGAATTCCTGGATCTTATCTAATTTAGTATATTCATCTTGATCAATCCAAATAGTATATCTAAAATTTCCATTGATATACTCATCTGCTCCAATATACTTTTTAAAATACACTTCAGTTTCAGGATATCTTTGAACTAATTTATTTTTATCATCATTTGTCAATATTAGATATTTACTTCTTGGCATATTCCCAAAGACTATTTTTGGAAAATTATTTAACTTCTCTGAATCATTGTGATTAGATACAATAATATCATCTGCGAAAGCTAGATAGGGATTTATATTCTTTCCATAACTTTCTCCCTTATCACTATATATAATTTTTTTCTTATCATTTTTATTTGAAAATCCAATAATCGTAACTGTAACCCCTGCATTATGGGCCGCGCTATTGTTCCATTTAAAAGATTGATATGCAAAGGAAATTTGGCCATATCGTAGAAGAACACTCCACAAAATTGAAACTTGCTCACCTTGATTTATTGAATTTGTTGTTACAAAAGCATATTGAGCATTTTTACCATAAATAAGGTGAGTTGCCTTATAAAACCATCCCGAAATATAATCTAATTTTTTAGAAGAAATTTCTGAACAAATCACATTTTCTAGTTCCTTCTTTTGTTCCAAGGTCATTTTTTTAGAGCCTATATACGGCGGATTCCCAAATATATAAACTTCGTCATCTGCCTTAGCATTTAACACAATTTCCCAGTCAATTCTTAGGGCATTCCCACAAACGATATTTCCAGCTTCTCTTAAGGGTAATAGTCTTGGATGGACATCAGCAAGCGCTTCTTCCATCTCCACATTCATCTGGTGTTCCGCTATATACAAGGATAGCCTTGCTACTTCATGAGCGAAATCATCCAATTCAATTCCTGAAAACTGGGATAGAGAAATCTTAGACGCATCAGCAATCAATTCTCCTTGATAAACAGCTTTTTCATTCAAGGCTTCACGAATTTCACGCTGTTTGACTAAGATATTGATTTCTAAACGACGAAGTTCTTTATAGGTAATGATGAGGAAATTTCCAGAACCACAGGCAGGGTCTAAAAACTTGATAGAGGCCATACGAGTAAGTAAATCTTCTAACTTAGGTAAGATTTGTCGCAATTCCTTGCGACGATGTTCATCGCTAAAGTCACCACCTCCTATATAATAATCAGCTCGTTCTTCTAATTCCGTAAATGCTACTCGTAAATTATCTAAAAATAGTGGTTTGATGACCTTCATAATATTGGGCACGCTAGTATAGTGCATACCCGATGTTGATCTTGCTTCTGCATTTGCCACAGTTTGGATCATTGATCCCAAAATATCTGGATTGATTTCATTCCAGTTGAGCAATTCCCCTGCTTCAATGAGTAGTTGACGAGTTCTTTTATTAAAAATAAGGTCATGATGTGGCTCTGAAAAAAGCTTACCATTTACATAAGGAAAATCTGATAACCACGACTCCAAATCCTGACGACTAAATTCAGGCATATCTAAAACAGTAAATAGTTTTCTAACACACTCATTCAAGTCAGAACCATCTTCGGATGTCCTCATCTTAATAACATTTGTGAAAGCTCCCTTGGAGATGATATTTGTATCTTCTGCAAATAGTAGAAAAAGAACACGAATCAAAAATAAATTAAATGATTTACCATCAGTTTCAGTGATTGCTAGTTCAGGATTGATAGAAATTAGTTCATCATAAAGTTTGGTGAAACGCTCTGCCGCTTTTACATCAGCAGGGTTTTCCTTATCATAATCAATCTTTTCAATTCCATTCCAAGGTAAAAAGAAATCACAATGGGCTGGTAAATCATTAAAAGAAATTGCTAGAGTTAGACCTGTCTGTGTATCCTTTGCATATAATTCTTGAAAATCTGTTGTAATAATAAATCGAGATTTTCGAACCTGCCCCTCCAACTCTTTATCAATCTCAGTCAGAGCAAGTAATGGCTGATTTTCAACTTTACGAAAGTATAATTTATTTTTTATTATAAAATCATCAGATGCCACTTTACTTGCTCTTGTTATGGTCGTTTTAGTAATGTCAAATAATGAAATAAAATCAATAATAAATGTCGATTCATTAAGATTCTCTACTAAAACCTTGGTTCTATCCTCAATCTCAGTGATATTTAATAACTTTTTAGCCATTAGATACCTCCAAGAAACGCAAAAAGCCTACTGGATTTTCAGTAGGTTTCAATCTATATTTTTCACATATTTTTATTAGGTTATATATATATATATATATATATATATATATGCATTTGCGTAGTCTGACTCATTTTGAACTCCTTTAGAATTAAATTTTCAGAGATGCTATAAACAATTCTAATAACTCTCAGCCTAAAACTATTATACCATGATTTCTATTTTTTCAAAAAAACGAACCAGATTAACTGATTCGTTTCGTGACTGCTAATCTCCTACTTCCGATACATTTTAAACTGTAGGAAGAGGTCGCTGTATTTTCCCGTCCATTTATGGTCAAATTTCTCATAAACTTCTAGGTGTTTCATGGTTTCAGCATCTGGATAGAAGGCCTTGTCTTCTTTTTTCTCCTCTGGGAGTAGTTCCTTAGCTGGTAGGTTTGGTGTTGAATAGCCGACATACTCCGCATTTTTAAGAGCATTTTCGGGTTTCAACATAAAGTTGATAAAGGCATAGGCTGCGTCTTGGTTTTTGACTGTTTTGGGAATGACCATATTGTCAAACCAAAGGTTGCTGGCCTCAGTCGGTACTACATAGCGTAGATTTTCATTTTTTTCTAGCATTTGGCTGGCTTCACCTGAGAAGGTCACACCGATAGCAGCGTTGTTCTGAATCATATAGCCCTTCATCTCATCCGCCACAATAGCCTTGATATTTGGAGTCAATTTATAGAGCTTATCCACTGTTTCTTCCAACTGCTGGGTATCCTTGGAGTTGAGGCTGTAGCCGAGGGAGTTGAGCCCCAGTCCCAATACCTCACGCGCCCCATCAAAGAGCATGATAGAGTTCTTATACTCTGGTTTCCAGAGGTCGTCCCAATGCTCAGGAGCCTCATCTACCATGGTTTCATTGTAGACAATTCCTAAGGTTCCCCAGAAGTAAGGGATAGAGAATTTATTGCCTGGGTCAAAGGACTGGTTGAGAAACTCTGGTCCGATATTTTCAAGACCTTCAAGTTTTGAATAATCAAGCGGTACCAAGAGGTCTTCGTCCTTCATCTTGTTAATCATGTATTCACTAGGAATGGCAATATCGTAGGTCGTTCCACCCTGCTTGATCTTGGTATACATGGCTTCATTGGAGTCAAAAGTCTCGTACTGGACTTGGATTCCTGTTTCTTCTGTGAACTGAGTCAAGAGTTCAGGATCTATATAGTCCCCCCAGTTGTAGATAACCAGTTTTTGACTATCTCGGCTATTGATTTTACTATCTAAATGCGTCGCAATTCCCCATAAGACGAGGATAATGGCTACAATTCCTGCTAAAAATGAATAGAGTTTTTTCATGCTTGCTCCTCCTTCTCACGTGAGATAAAGTAATAACCAACAACTAGGATAATACTAAAGAGAAAGACAAGGGCAGACAGGGCATTGATTTCTAGCGAAATCCCCTTGCGAGCACGAGAGTAAATCTCGACTGACAGGGTTGAAAAGCCATTTCCCGTCACAAAGAATGTCACGGCAAAGTCATCTAGCGAATAGGTGAAGGCCATGAAATAACCTGCAATTATAGACGGTGTCAGGTAAGGAAGCATGATTTCCTTGAACATCTGAAATTGACTGGCACCAAGGTCATAGGCCGCATGAATCATGTCACCGTTCATTTCCTTGAGACGAGGCAGGACCATCAAGACCACGATAGGAATCGAGAAGGCCACGTGACTAGATAGAACGGTCAAAAAGCCAAGTGAAAACTTGAGTTGAGTAAAAAGAATCAAGAAGCTGGCACCAATCATAACATCAGGCGCAACCATGAGGATATTATTGAGTGAAAGAAAGGCTTCTTGGTATTTCTTACGAGACTGGTAGATATAAATAGCTCCAAAAGTCCCGATAATGGTCGCTATCAAGGCTGACAGGAAGGCCAAGAAAAAGGTCTGAGTCACAATCAACATAAGGCGACCATCGCCAAACATAGTTTTAAAATGGCTCAAGCTAAAGCCTGTAAAGCTATTCATGTCATTGCCTGCGTTAAAGGCATAGCCAATCAGATAAAAGATTGGCAGGTAGAGGACAAGAAAGACCAGTCCCAGATAAAGGTTGGCAAATTTTTTCATCGTTCTCTCCTTTCCTTGGTCACCCACATAGTGATGAACATGGTCAAGATGAGAATTACACCGATGGTTGAACCCATACCGTAGTTGTCATTGGTTAGGAAATTCTGTTCAATAGCCGTTCCCAGCGTAATAACACGGTTCCCACCAATCAAACGGGTCAGCATGAAGAGGCTCAAGCTGGGGATAAAGACAGACTGAACTCCACTTCGCACACCATTCATCGATAAAGGGAAGATGACATGGCGGAAGGTTTCCCACTTGGTCGCACCTAGGTCATAGCTGGCATTGATGAGATTGTTGTCCATATCGTCCAAGACATTGAAAATGGGCAAAATCATAAAGGGGAGCTCGATGTAGCTTGCGACAAAAATAAAGGAGAAATCAGTAAAGAGCAACTGTTGCGAACCGATTCCGATAAATTCCAAAAATTGGTTAATAGAGCCATTTTGACCAAAAATTCCGATAAAGGCATAGGCTTTAAGGAGCAAATTGATCCAGGTAGGCAGGATAATCAGCATAAGCCATAGTTGACGGTGTTTGAGACGGGTCAAAAAGAGGGCTGTCGGATAACTGATAAGCAGGGTCACAAAGGTCACAATCCCTGCATAAAGCACTGAGTTGAAACTCATTTTAAGATAGGTCAAGTTTTGTGACGCAAAGTAAGATTTATAATTTTCTAAACTAAACTGACCTTCAATGTTGAAAAAGGATTGTCCGAAAATCAAGACCAAGGGTGCGAGGACAAAGAGTACAATCCAAAGCATGTAGGGCACTACAAAGAGTTTAGAGCTTGTTTTCTTCATCTCTTTCCTCCTCGATTGCATTGATCAGACCTGCTTCTTGCTCTTCGATTTCTACGTACTCCTCAATACGAGCATCGAACTCTTCTTCGGTTTCATTGAGACGCATGATGTGGATGTCTTCTGGTTCAAAGTCCAGACCGATTTCCTCACCAACAATGGCCTTACGAGTCGAGTGGATCATCCATTCATTTCCAAGTTCGTCATAGGCGATAATTTCATAGTGAACCCCACGGAAAAGCTGGGTATCGACCTTAACTTGGAGCTTGCCTTCTTCAGGAAGGGTAATCCGCAAGTCTTCTGGACGAATAACAACCTCAACAGGTTCATTTGGCTTCATCCCACCATCGACCGCTTCAAAGCGTTTGCCGTTAAACTCAACCAAGTAGTCCTCAATCATGGTTCCTGGCAAGATATTTGACTCACCGATAAAGGTGGCAACAAAGTGGTTAATTGGCTCGTCGTAGATGTCCACAGGTGTTCCTGACTGGACAATCTCACCATCGTTCATAACAAAAATCCAGTCACTCATAGCCAAAGCTTCTTCCTGATCGTGAGTAACAAAAACAAAGGTGATTCCCAATCGTTGTTGCAGTTCACGCAGTTCGTACTGCATGTCTGTTCGTAATTTTAAGTCCAACGCTGACAAAGGCTCGTCCAACAAAACCACACGAGGTTGGTTGATGATGGCACGTGCAATAGCCACACGCTGACGTTGTCCTCCAGAGAGTTTACGGATGGAACGTTTTTCGTAACCTTCTAACTGAACCATCTTGAGAACTTCCGCTACGCGTTTCTCGATTTCTTTCTTGTCAATTTTACGCAAGCGGAGTGGAAAGGCAACATTTTCAAACACATTCATATGTGGAAACAAGGCATAGGATTGGAAGACCGTATGGACGTCTCGCTTGTTGGTTGGGATGTCGTTGATACGAACACCGTCCAGCAAAATATCTCCAGTCGTAGCATCCAGTAAACCTGCAATGATGTTAAGGATAGTTGATTTCCCTGAACCAGACGCGCCTAGAAGAGTATAGAACTTCCCTTCTTCCAACTCAAAGTTGATATCTTTGAGAACCTTGGTGTTGCTGTCTTCAAAAACTTTAGAGACGTTTTTGAATTCAATAATTGGTTTTTTCAATTGTCATTTATTCCTTCTTTTTCATAGATTAACAGATCAGGGCTCTGTCAGGCCGCTACTACCTCGCGTAGGAGATTGAACTGCCTACATTCTTCTGCACTGACGATAGGCTTTCACCCCCTTTCCATGACATAGCAGCAGCTTTTCAACTACAGCTTCCTACTTGCTTTCACCCAAGATACGAACTTCTCTCTCAAGAGTAACGCCAGAGTGTTCCTTGACTTTTTCGATAACAGACTCAATCAAGTCCTCGTAGTCTTTAGCCGTTCCATCAGCGACATTGATCATAAAACCTGCGTGTTTTTCTGAGACTTCTACTCCACCAATACGATAGCCTTTCAAGCCAGCTTCAGAAATTAACTGACCTGCAAAATGCCCTACTGGACGCTTAAAGACCGAACCACAAGATGGATATTCTAAAGGTTGCTTGAGTTCACGTAGATGCGTCAAGCGATCCATTTCTTGCTTGATAACCGGATGGCTTCCTGGGGCTAGGGCAAATTTAGCTGATAAGACAACTGCACCAGACTCCTGAATGGCTGAATGGCGGTAACCAAAAGCCAAGTCCTTGACAGATAGGGTCTCGATTTCTCCATCCTTGGTCAAAATTTTACAAGACTGTAAGATGTGGGCAATCTCGCCACCATAGGCACCCGCATTCATAAAGACAGCACCACCGACACTTCCAGGAATACCACAAGCAAACTCAAAACCAGTCAAACTATGACGGAGGGCAATGCGAGTTGTTTCAATCAAGTTAGCACCAGCCTCAGCTTCGATGGTATAGCCATCAACGGAAACATGATTGAGCTTGTCACACAAGATAACAAATCCACGAATCCCACCATCACGAACAATGATGTTGCTAGCATTTCCCAGCACCATCCAAGGGATATTTTCTTGATTGGCAAATTTGACAACGCGCGCCAACTCAAAACGATTTCGTGGAAAGACCAAATAATCGGCCTCTCCACCTACTTTTGTATAACTATAGCTATGCAAGGGTTCTTTGAAACGGATATCAATCCCTTCTAAGATTTCAAGCATGTTTTCTTTTACTGACATGACACTCTTCCTTTTACAAAATTCATTCCATTATACCATTTTTAAGACCATTTGACGACCCTAAAAAAATCTTGGGCTTATTTTAAACAAAAAAAGAGGTTTCCCCCTTTTTCTTATGATTTTTTGCAAAAGATAGCCTTGGTTCCATAGGCAACTAGGATCAGTTCAACTAGTAGAATGACTTCAACTAAGACTGGACTTGTAAGCCAGCCAACTTGGGCTAGAGATGGTGCCAGGTCAAAGAAGGCATGTAGGCCATAGGCTGCTAGGAGATAAATCCATTTCTTCTGGCGAACAGCTTGGTAAACCCAAACAGTCAAAAGCAATTGGAAACCTAGAGCCAAAATTCGCTCAAAACCAAGCAAATAAATCTGCCAGACAGAAAGTGACTGAATGGTTTTTAACATATTTTCAGACAGCAATTGCATGACCTGTGGATTCTGAGTTTGAACTGCTGAGAGAACGATGTAGAGATTAATCAAACTAGTAAGACCTAGGAAAATCAACTCCAAGCCACCATGCCCCAATCCATAAGCCAAGGCATCTGCCTTTTCCAAACTTCTCTTTTTCTCCAACCATTTGAAGAAAATAAGACGAGCCGTTTCCTCAAAAAATGCTGCCATGGCTAGGCCATAGATGATATAGACAAGCGGATGGTCTTGTAAGAGGGCAATACTACCGTCTTTTTGAGGATGTAAAACCAAGATATGCACCAGTTTTTCCAAAATCTGTGAAGAGACAAAGAAGGCAACAGCCCCCAAGCCCAAGACAGCTAGATTAATCTGGTGTTTCTTTTTGGCATACCAAATGCTTCCTATCAAGAAAGCCAGCAACAGCAACATGGTAATAATGATATGAATGGTCATTTTCTTCTCCTATTCCGCCTTTTCAATATCTTTTTTCATCTCGTCAACATTGAACTTAGCAAACAAGTATTGACGATCTTGGACTGGAAAACGTTGGTCCAACTGGTCAACCGCTCCCACCTCGATAATCCCTTCCTTGATGACAAAGTCCATGACATGCCCACCGAAGGTCAAATCATCTGAGATGAAGTGTAGATGATAGCCTGCCACACTGACTCCATGGAAAATCTCTGGCGTCCAGAAACCAACGATGGTTCCCACCACATTGTCACGACGATATTCAGGTTGATGGGTTGCGACATCAGCAAACTTGGTCTCTGGTGTCGACTTGGGAATCATACGCACATGCATATGTGAAAATTCCCCACGAATCTTGATAGAGCGGAAAAGATTTTCCCCGTCATAATAAGACTCGATTCGCTCTTCCAATTCCTTGTCTGTCATCTCAAACCGCTGGCGGAAAATGACCTCTGCTTGATGCGGTACTACTGCTGCATAAGGAATGAGAGCATCTGGTGATACTTCTACAATTTCTGGTTGCTCTCCTGATCCTTTGGCCTGATAAGCCTTGCCATCCAAGACAATCAATTCCCCATCAATGGAATCCAAGGTTCCCAAACCAAGGTCACCATGCTCTAGCAATTCTCCTACTGTCATGGTACCACCATAAAGGCCAGCCATCAAGGCTCCAAGGGTATTGTATTGAAATAATTTCACTGGTTCCTGCACGTTCTTATCCATTCACTTTCTTGTCTGTTATACTCAATGAAAATCAAAAAGCAAACTAGGAAGCGAGCCGCAGGTTGCTCAAAGCACTGCTTTGAAGTTGTAGATAGAACTACATATATACGGCAAGGCGAAGCTGACGTGGTTTGAAGAGATTTTCGAAGAGTATTATTCTATAAATGTTACTCCTAAGTATACCACATTTGCCCCTAGATGTGAACGAGAGAAACACCCTAGACATTGCCAAGAAAGAAAAAAAAGGGTACAATGTAACAAAATCAAGGGAGGTCTGGAATGAAGAAACAAAGCAAGTACCAAGAGGTCGTAGCTTATCTAAAAAATAGTATCGAGTCTGGACGCTTTCCAACGGGTAGCCGACTGCCTTCTATCCGTCAACTGAGCCTTGACTTTCATTGTAGCAAGGACACCATTCAGAGAGCCCTTCTGGAATTACGGCACGAACAATACCTCTATGCCAAGCCCCAGAGTGGCTACTATGTCCTAGAACAAGGGCAACACCAGGATCTAGAAATCGAAGTCACTGACGAACATGCCAGTGCCTATGACGATTTCCGACTCTGTGTCAATGAAACCTTGATTGGCCGGGAAAACTACCTCTTCAACTACTATGACAACCAAGAAGGATTAGAAGACTTAAGACAATCCATTCATAAACTCCTCTTTGACCAAGCCCTCTACTGCAAGGCTGACCAACTGGTACTGACTTCTGGAACCCAACAAGCCCTTTTTATCCTTTCTCAAATTTCCTTTCCTAGTCAAGCCAAGGAAATCTTGGTGGAACAGCCGACCTACCATCGGATGAATCGCCTCTTGATTGCTCAGGGATTGGACTATCAAACGATTGAACGAGGCATTGATGGGATTGACTTGGAGGAGCTGGAAGGTCACTTCAAAACAGGAAAAATTAAGTTTTTCTATACCATTCCTCGATTTCACTATCCTCTGGGACATTCCTATTCAGAGCAGGACAAACGAGCTATTCTTGACTTAGCTGCCAAGTATGGTGTCTATATCGTAGAGGACGACTATCTGGGGGATTTGGACTCCAAGAAGGGCCAGACCTTCCACTATCAGGATACAGAGAAGCGCGTCATTTACATAAAGTCCTTCTCAACCAGCCTCTTTCCAGCCCTGCGGATAACAGCACTCATCCTTCCAAATGCTATCAAGGAAGCCTTTGTGGCCTACAAAAATATCCTAGACTACGACAGCAACCTCATCATGCAAAAGGCCCTGTCACTCTATATTGACAGTCAATTATTTGAGAAAAATCGGCTAGCTCGCTTATCCAATCAGGAAGACTACCAAAAACAAATCGAGGAAAGACTAGATAACACTCCTTGTCCCCTTCCTCACTTTCCCCTACACGATGGTTTATTACTTGATCTCAGACAGTATCCTAAAATCGCCAGTCTCAAACACAGTCAACTGGGCTTAGACTTCTTTGAAGAGGCCTATTTAAGCACCTGTCCTTATCAATTTGCCAAGGTGTCCTTAGACAATCTGGAAAATGTTTTAGACTATTTAAAAGCAGAATTGGATTGACTTCCAACTCTGCTTTTTTCTTATACTCTTCGAAAATCAAATTCAAACCACGTCAGCGTCGCCTTACCGTACTCAAGTACAGCTTGCGGCTAGCTTCCTAGTTTGCTCTTTGATTTTCATTGAGTATTATTCTTCAACTTCTGTTAAGGTTGCCGCTTTTTCAAGATATTTTTGGTAGGTACCGTCATCCTTGAGTTTTTGGATGACCTTGTCCACCACTTCTTTTAAATCAGCACTATTTTTTCTAAGGGCAACTGCATTAGCTTCGCCGTCCTTCATCTTCAAGCTGACAGTTGCGACAGCTAAGTCGGCGTTTTTAGCAGCATAGCTAAGGGCAACAGGCTCATCCATGTGAACAGCATCTACTTTTCCAGCCTGCAATTCATTGACAGCTTCACCCATATTGGTTAGGGAAGTCAATTGAGCTTTTGGCAATTGTTCCTTGACCATAGCTTCTGGAACAGTCCCTTTTTGGGCTGCAATATTAGCACTTTCAAGGCTAGTTAAATCCTTGTATTTTTCTACATCAGACTTACGAACCAAGAAACTAATCTTGTTTTCATAGTAAGGGATTGAAAAATCAAAGACTTCTTTTCTCTCATCAGTAGCACTAATTCCTGCAACTGCTAGGTCAGCCTTCCCAGTTTGAAGACTGGTCAAAACATTGTCAAAACTCATGCTTGAGATTTCCAATTTCACCCCAAGTTCATCAGCGATAGCTTGGGCCATATCAATATCCGCACCGACTACCTGATTTTTCCCGTCAACTAAGGATTGGAATTCAAAAGGTGCATAGTCAGGACTAGTCGCCACAACTAATTTCCCCTTTTGCTTAATGGCCTCAACAGCTGACTGAGAACCATTAGAACCCGACTGGCAAGCCACTAAGAAGAAACTTGCAAGAAAGCTACATAAAACAAATATCCATTTTTTCGATTTCATAAATAAACGACCTCTCTGTTAATTTTGTATAATTATAACTCTATCCAAGTTGCTTGTCAAGTGTTTTTTTGAATTTTTATCTTAAAAATATTTTTTTCATTCAAAAAAGGAGCTATCTATTGATTTCAAGCTCCTTTTTATACAGAATGACTCTATTTTATAGTTCGACAATCTTACCTGTTTCAAAGTAAACAACCCATTCACAGATATTCTTGGCATAGTCTCCAATACGTTCCAAGAAGGCAATCACTTGGAAATAATCACGACCTGTAACAATGGCATCAGGATTTTTCTTGATTTCTTCTGTAGCCAAGTCACGAATGCTATCAAAGTAATGGTTGATTTTTTCATCCATTGCTGCTACTTCATAGGCCTGATCTACTGAACCATTGAGATAGAGTTCAAGGGCTGCTTCGACGAAGTTCTTGACATCGCGACCCATTCTCTTTATTTCTTCTTCAACAGCTGGGATGCGTTGCTCCCCCTTCATACGAATTGCCGCCTTGGCAATGGAAACGGCATGGTCACCCATACGTTCCAAGTCAGATACAGCCTTCAAGACTGTCAAAACAGTACGCAAGTCCTGAGAAACGGGTTGTTGAAGGGCAATCATTTCAAATGATTTCTTTTCCAATTTCACTTCGTATTCGTTCACTTCTGCATCGTCTTCGATGACTTCCTTGGCCAAATCACGGTCATGCGTAACAAAGGCACGCACTGTCCGATTGATTTGGGATAGCACTTCTTGTCCCATTGCATAGAACTGGTTGTGCAATTTCTCCAAATCTTCTTCAAATTGAGAACGTAACATCATTTATCTCCTTATCCAAATTTTCCTGAAATATAATCTTCTGTTTCCTTGTGTTGTGGGTTGAGGAACATCTTCTTAGTATCGTTAAACTCAATCAAATCTCCATCTAGGAAAAATCCTGTCTTGTCAGAGATACGAGAGGCTTGTTGCATGGAACGCGTAACCAAGAGCATGGTGTATTTATCTTTTAGAGCATACAAGGTTTCCTCAATCTTACCAGCCGAGATAGGGTCCAGAGCTGAAGTCGGTTCATCCAAGAGAATGATTTTAGGACTAGTTGCCAAGACACGGGCAACGCAGACACGTTGCTGTTGTCCGCCTGAAAGCCCGATAGCTGAATCATGCAGGCGATCCTTGACCTCATCCCAGATAGAAGCTCGTTGCAAGGCTTTTTCAACCGCCTCATCTAGAACCTGCTTGTCCTTCACTCCATTGATACGAAGCCCGTAAACAACATTTTCGTAGATAGACATAGGGAAGGGGTTTGGTTGTTGGAAAACCATACCGATTTCCTTCCGCAATTCAACTGTATCTGTACGCGGGCTGTAAATGTTGTGGCCGTTATAAACCACTGAACCAGTTGTGGTTACCTCTGGATTAAGATCCCCCATGCGGTTGATAGCCTTTAGGAGGGTTGATTTCCCTGATCCAGATGGACCGATCAAGGCTGTAATTTCCTTGGGTTGGAAAGATAGGGAAACACTATTCAAGGCCTTTTTTTGATTGTAGTAAACGGACAGGTCTGACACCTGTAAAATCGCTTCTGTCATACTGTTTCCTTTCTATCCAAAGTGTCCTGTTACGTAGTCATTGGTTGACTGTAGTTTGGCATTTTGGAAAATATTAGAGGTCTTATCGTACTCGATCAAGTCACCCAAGTAGAAAAATCCTGTGTAATCACTAGCACGCGCAGCCTGCTGCATGCTGTGGGTCACGATGATTATGGTGAAATCTTTCTTCAATTCCAACATGGTTTCTTCCAGCTGAGCTGTCGCAATCGGATCCAAGGCTGACGCTGGCTCATCCATCAAGAGAATATCTGGTTTAACAGAGATAGCACGAGCGATACAGAGACGTTGTTGCTGACCACCAGATAGGGTCAAGGCTGACTTGTGCAAATCGTCTTTGACCTGGTCCCAAAGGGCAGCCTGACGGAGAGAGGTTTCCACAATTTCATCCAAGACTTGCTTGTCCTTAACTCCTGCACGTTCATGGGCAAAAGTGATGTTACGGTAGATAGACTTGGCAAAGGGATTTGGTCGTTGGAAGACCATTCCAATATGCTTACGCATCTCATAAACATTGATTTCTGGGCGGTTGACATCAATTCCTTGATAGAGGATTTGACCTGTGACCTTAGCAATATCAATGGTATCATTCATACGGTTGAGACTGCGGAGGTAGGTTGATTTCCCTGAACCAGAAGGGCCAATTAAGGCCGTAATTTTATTTTTTTCAAATTGCATATCGATGCCCTTGATGGATTCTTTTTTACCGTAGTAAACATGTAAATCCTTAGTAGAGAGGGCCACTTTCTCTTCAGGAAAGGTGATGATATACTTTTCATCCCAATTATATTTTGACATGGCTTCTCCTTTAGGCAGCGGTTAATTTCTTATGTAGATAGCTTCCGAGTTTGCGGGCTCCAAAGTTAAAGATGAGGATAAAGATGAGGAGCACGGCCGCAGAACCTGCTGATACGATAGTTCCATCAGGAATGGTACCTTCACTGTTGACTTTCCAAATGTGGACAGCCAAGGTTTCTGCTTGACGGAAGATTGAGATTGGGCTAGTCACACTGAGAATGTTCCAGTTTGACCAGTCCAGGGCTGGAGCGGATTGTCCTGCTGTATAAATCAAAGCAGCAGCCTCACCAAAGATACGACCAGAAGCTAAGACGACCCCAGTCACAATACCTGGAAGAGCTTCTGGAATGACCACATGGACCACTGTCTCCCAACGAGAAATCCCAAGGGCCAAACCAGCCTCACGTTGCGTATGGTGAACGTGTTTCAAGCTGTCCTCAACATTTCGAGTCATCTGAGGCAAGTTAAAGACTGTCAAGGCCAAGGCACCTGAAATAATTGAAAATCCATACTCAAACTGAACTACAAAGATCAAGTAACCAAAGAGACCCACAACCACTGATGGCAGTGAAGACAAGATTTCAATACAGGTTCTGACAAAATTGGTCACAGGACCTTTTTTAGCATATTCAGCTAGGAAAATCCCAGCCCCCATAGACAAGGGAACAGAGATAATCAAGGTAATAACCAAAAGGAAGAAGGAATTATAGAGCTGAATTCCAATCCCTCCGCCTGCTTGGTAAGAAGATGATTTGCCAGTCAAGAAAGACCAAGAGATGTGGGGCAAACCACGAACCAAGATATAAAGAATCAAGGATGCCAAGATGGCAACGATAATTCCTGCAATTGAGTAGAGGACAGCTGTTGCAATTTTATCTAATTTCTTAGCGTGCATAGTTTTTCTTTCCTCTTTCTTTCGTAATCAATTTAATCACACTGTTGAAGGCCAAACTCATCAAAAGCAAGACTAAGGCCAGTGACCAGAGAACGTTATTGTCAACGGTTCCCATAACAGTATTTCCGATACCCATGGTCAAAACAGAGGTCAAGGTCGCAGCAGGTGTTGTTAGTGAAGTTGGGACTACGGCTGAGTTTCCGACCACCATCTGAATGGCTAGAGCTTCACCAAAGGCACGCGCCATCCCAAAGACCACTGCTGTAAAAATCCCTGAACGCGCTGCCTTCAAGGTCACGCGCCAGATGGTTTGCCAGCGAGTGGCCCCCATAGCCAAACTAGCTTCACGATAATGACGAGGCACCGCACGCAAGCTATCGGTTGTCATAAAGGTTACCGTCGGTAAAATCATGACAAAGAGAACAAAAATCCCTGACAGAATCCCAAAACCAGTTCCACCAAAGATACTACGGACAAAAGGAACTACGACCTGCAAACCAATAAATCCATACACAACTGAAGGAATCCCGACCAGCAATTCAATGGCTGGTTGCAAGATTCTAGCACCTTTTGGTGAGACCTCCGTCATAAAGACTGCCGCACCAATGGCAAAAGGAGTTGCGATAAGTGCTGATAGGATTGTGACAATAAAGGAACCCAAAATCATAGGAAGGGCACCAAATTGTTTACCTGAAGGATTCCAAGTTTGGCCAAAGAGGAAATCAAAGATATTAACCCCATTTACAAAGAAGGTAGACAAACCTTTTTGGGCTACGAAAATCAAAATCATAGCCACGATGATAACAATCAAAGACAGACAGGCAAAGGTCAAGCCTTTTCCTAATTTCTCTAGACGAGAGTTCTTTGAGGGAGAAAGTAATTTTTTAGCTAATTCTTCTTGATTCATTAGTGACTCCCTTCTAGTGCTGTCACCGTTCCTACAGCATCTTTTTCAACCTTCATTTCCTTGACAGAAATATAGCCCATTCCCTTAACGATTCCACTTTGCGCTTCATCAGAGAGGACAAAGTTGAGGAATTCTGCCACCAATTCATTTGGTTGACCTAGGGTGTACATGTGTTCATAAGACCACAAAGGCCAGTTATTGCTTGTAACATTTTCTGCAATCGGCTCATAGCCGTTCAACTTCATGCGTTTCACCGAGTCATCCACATAGGCAAAGGCTAGGTAAGAAATGGCTCCTGGTGTCTGGGAAACAATGTTTTTGACCATCCCATTTGAATCCTGTTCTTGACTCTGCACGGCCGATTGACCATCCATGATAACACTATCAAAGGTTGCACGTGAACCTGAACTTGCCGCACGGTTGATAATGGAAATGGCTAGGTCTTTCCCACCGACTTCTTTCCAGTTGGTCACTTGACCTGTGAAGATGCTACGGAGTTGTTCAGTTGTCAGATTTTCAACATCAACTTCCTTGTTCACAATCACTGCCAAGCCCGCTACAGCAACCTTGTGATCTACTAGAGCTGATGCGTTGATACCGTCTTTTTCCTCGGCAAATACGTCTGAATTTCCTACATCAACGGCTCCAGACTGAACCTGAGACAGACCTGTACCAGATCCTCCACCTTGGACGTTGACTGTTTTCCCAACGTGCAGAGAGCCAAATTCATCTGCTGCTGCTTCGACCAAAGGCTGAAGAGCCGTTGAACCAACAGCTGTCATGGATTCCCCACGATCAATCCAGCTAGCACATCCCGCCAAAGAACCTGCTAGCAAAAGAGCCGCAAGGGATAGAGCGAGTTTTTTCCTTTTTTTCACTGTTTTTCTCCTTGAAAATAATGGTGAATGCTGTGAATTTTTTCAACTATTTATTTATGTTTTTCTTTTGAAAATTGGGAGCCAACTGAAGTTCTTTGCTTAGTTTTACTAGTCATTTGCTCAGTTACCTTGCCCACCAATTTTGACTTAAAATGAAAGACAATTTGAAAAAAATCCATACTTCCACTATAACATAGACAAGCTACTTTGACTAGCATTTTCTCTTGAATCTGAGGCCTTTAGGAAAATAATTTTTCAAAACATTTCCAGTCACCTTAGCAAAGCCCAAGCCATTACCTTTAACCAAAACTTGGTACCAACCATTTGGCAGACTTTCTGCCAGCTGAACGGTTTCTCCAGCGACATACTTTACAAACGCTTCTTGATCAATTTCAACAGACTGCTTGACCTGACTCGGTTTCAAGGCTAGACCAAGAGCAAAACTAGGCTCAAAGCGTTTCTTCTTAAAAGTGCCTAGATGCAGGCCATTCCGAGCAATCTTGAGTTTCCCTAAATCTGGCAAAAGTTCTGGCAGGAGATAGAGTTGGTCACCAAAAGTCTGCAAGATACCCGGTAGATTAACTATCAAGTGGTTTTGGGCAAATTCCTGCCACAAGACAACTTGTTCTCGGCTGAGATTGCTCTTACTTGCCTTAAATTTAGGAGCTGGATTGTCACCCTTAAACTGTAGATGAGCTACAAACTGCCCCTCTCCCTTAAAATGATGTGGGTACATACGAGCCGTTTCTGGCAGGTCAATACCAGCTACCATTCCATTGATATGATCAACTGGTAACAAGTCAAAATCATACTCTTCCAGCAACCAATTGACGATCTCTTCGTTTTCCTCGGGTGCCCAGGTACAGGTCGAATAAACCAGACGACCACCTTCAGCTAGCATGGTTACCGCATCCGCTAGAATTTCTCTTTGCAAGCTAGCACATTGACTAGGATAATCAAGACTCCAATAGTCCATAGCATCTGGTTGCTTACGGAACATCCCTTCACCAGAGCAAGGGGCATCAAGGACAATGAGGTCAAAATAGCCCTTAAAAACCTTGGCCAAACGGTCAGCAGATTCATTGGTCACCACAACATTTGTCGCTCCAAAGCGCTCCATGTTTTCTACTAAAATCTTAGCCCGTTTGCTTGAAATTTCATTGGAAACAAGGAGACCCTCCCCTGCTAGATAGGCTGCTAATTGAGTTGATTTACCACCCGGTGCAGCTGCCAAATCCAAGACCTTCATACCAGGGCTGGGCTGGGCTACCTGAGCAACCATCTGAGCAGCGGGTTCTTGCGAATAAACCAACCCTGTAGCATGCTCAGGCGATTTCCCTGAAACCTTCCCATAGTGGCCCCAAGGAGTTTGAGGAATGGCATCAGGAAAGGAAACTGTCGCTTCTTTTAAAGGATTGATCCGAAAAGCCGAAACCGCTTCCTCCTCAAAAGAGGCAAGAAAATCTCTTGCCTCATCTCCTAATATCTCTTCATATTTTTCAACAAATCCTTCTGGAAATTGCATCTAAGTTCTTTTCCTTTCGTAAATATAGGACTGAATTTCCTCCTGCATCTCAAGAGGTAACATCATGACCGGTTGTCTGGTTTGAAAATCAAGCGGTTGACCAGATAGGGTCACAACCCGATAGCCCAGACTTTCCCCTAAAATACTTGCAGCGGCATAATCCCATGGTTGCAGATAGGTGACATAGGTCAACAAACGCCCTGACAAAATCTTGGCAAAACTAATGGCCGCACTCCCATAGACACGTACACCGAGGACCGCTCGACCCAAATCAGCCAGACCCCATTCATTGGTTTCCAGCATACCACTATTCCCTGCAATAAGGAAATCTCCAAGTGGTTTTGCTTTAAAGGGAGCTAGGGGCCTATCATTTAGACAAACTGGAAATTCCCCACCACCGTGGTAACAATCCCCTTTGACCACATCATAAATCAGACCAAACTGTCCCTGACCATTTTCAAAATAAGCCATCATGACAGCAAAATCTTCCTGCTGGGCCACAAAATTATTGGTCCCATCGATGGGATCAATGACCCAAACCTTACCCTCTTTAACCGAGGCTCGCAGACACCCTTCTTCAGCACAAATCTTATCCTCAGGATAACGAGACAAAATCTCACTAACCAAGAGTTCCTGAACTTCCTTGTCCAGTCTGGTCACCAAATCTGTTGGAGAGGACTTGGTTTCAACACACAAGTCTTCCTGCATATGGTCAAGAATGTACTGACCCGCCTTATTGACAAGCTCTTTAGCAAATTCAAATTTACTTTCCAAGAGAAATCTTCCCTTCCCCTTTTTCCTTGGCAGTCTGAACTGCTCGATAAAGCGAATAGCCACTAACTGTTTCAAATTCTCGTCCCAAACGTTTTTCTTCGCTCTTGCTTGGCACGACCGCTTTGAATCCCTTATAGGAGTCCAGTAACTTTTTAGCCTCTACCTTGCCTTCATAGGCAGCTTCAACATCATTAAAAAAAGAAAGCACTGAAGCAAGTTCTTCAGTGCTCCACGACAAATCTAGTGGGTAACTATACTGTTTGTTCATTAACTAATACCAGCTCTCATTCTTGCTTCTTTTAGTTCTTGCTTACGGTAACTACGAGGGAGAAAAGCACGAATCTCATCTTCATTAAAACCGATCTGCATACGTTTGGCATCGATAATAATTGGACGACGCAAAAGACTTGGATACTGCTCAATCAAATGAAGCAATTCTGATACCGAAATACTTTCTACATCAATATCTAATTTTTGAAAAATTTTTGAACGAGTTGAAATGATGTCATCAGTACCATTTTCGGTCAAGGAAAGGATGTGTTGCAATTCTTTTCTTGTTAAAGGACTGGTCATAATATTGTGTTCCTCAAAGGGAACCTTATGTTTTTCTAACCAGGCCTTTGCCTTACGACATGAAGTACAGCTCGGTGATAGAAATAGTGTAATCATGCTTTTCTCTTCTTATCTATACTTTGCTACTTCTATTATACAAAAAAATAAAGCGCTTGACTAGAGATTTTTAGAAAAAAAAGCCTATTTTTTCAAGAAAAATAGACTGTTTGCGAACGATTAACTCTTTTTAGATTTGATTAATTCATTCTTGACAATAGTTTCGAATCACATACCTAATTGATTTATGCAAAATAAGAATATCTTTCGTTTCACTTCCTACGGCTTTTCAGGTATAGAAAACCAAAGAAGCTTTCATAGAGGGCAAAAAAGAGGAGGAAGGCATGAAGGAAGAAAGTCTCTGGTAAAATCAGAATCACTGGATCCTTGGCTGGATCAAAAAGCCAAGTATCATCTCCCACAAAGAGAATTTGATGGAAAAGGGTAAAGAATTGGTCAAAACCAATCAACACTCCTCCAAGGCCAATCAGCAAAGGCAAAACCACTAGAGTCAGAAGCCCTTTACTAAATAGAGATAAAAAGCCCTTTTTCACAATCCTATTGACAAAGACGTAAAAACTTGGCAGTGTCACTAAAGCTACTAGCTGAACCAGGTGAAAGAGGTTCTTGACCACTGCAAAATGGTGTAGCCCAGCAGCTGACGAACGAAAATCTGGCATCTCTAGGACCTGACTAAATGGATTGGTCAGATAATTCATCAAGATATGAAAGTTGTACTGAATGGTTTCTGGTTTTAAATAGACCCGATCCGTTAAACTTAACCACTGAATTTCCAGCGGATAAAAAATCCAAGCCAGATAGATAGTCAGAAGGATTGAGAGGGAGAGAAGAAAGAGCATAGAGCTCCAAAAGGTCAGTTTAGTTTTCATCAAAATCCCACTCCGCAAGGCTAGAAACCACATGAGTCGGTGCAATTGGTAGGTCTGCCACTTCTTCTGCCTTGGTAAAACCTGTTGTCACCAAGAGCGTTGGAATGCCGTTGTCAATCCCAGCCCGAATATCTGTCAGATAGTTGTCCCCAACCATAATCAACTCTTCACGTTCCAAGCCTAAGTGCTCAACCGCCTTGTCCATAATGATAGCATTTGGTTTCCCGATATAAACAGGCTTCACTCGTGTTGCCACTTCAAGCAGCGTAATCAGTGAACCAGCACCTGGCAAAAGACCGCGTTCTGTTGGAATGTTAAGGTCAGGGTTGGTTCCGATAAAGTGAGCACCCTTTTGGATAGCTAGAGTTGCTGTCGCAAATTTTTCATAGTCAACTTGCCAGTCCAGGCCTACTACCACATAGGCAGGATTATCCTTGTCTTCCACATAACCAGCCGCCTTGATGGCTTCCTTGAGTCCTGCTTCTCCGATGACATAGACTGTCTTTTCAAGTCCCAAGTCGTTCATATAGTCGATAGTCGCCAAAGTCGCTGTGTAGACAGTCGATAGAGGAGTATCAATATTAAAATTCTGAGCCAACATCTCCTGAACACTCTCTGGAGTGCGGGTTGTATTGTTAGTCACAAAGAGATAGGGGATGTCTCGCTTTTGCAATTCGTGGACAAAAGCCTCTCCTGCTGGAATTCGATCTTTCCCCTTATAAATGGTTCCGTCTAAATCAATTAAATAGCCTTTATACTTCATATTTTTCTCTAATCCTTCTTCATTTCTTGCCAAGTGATGATAGCTTGGGCATTGGTAGCCCCGTCGCTTGTAATCTCATGCTTGCTTTCCAGTCCAGTCCGTTCAACAGCCGATGTAATCACCCCACCTGGTCTAACTTCCTTGACATACTTGAGGTTGATTTTCTTGGGAATATATTGGGTCAAAAAATCCGCTCCCATAACCTCAAAAATCCAGTCCAGATACTTACTGTTATTAACATGACCATTCATATCCAAGTCGTAAAAACGAACATGGTAATCCTTGCTGAATGGTTCTTCCAAAGACTCATACTTTGGCCCACGGATAAGCTTTTTATCAAAATCAGACTGATACGGAGCCACAATCTCAGGTTCGACAGCATGGACTTTTCGACTGTCGCGGTCCATGAGAACAAAGGTCGCCATCATGTGGATGAGTTCCTGACCTGCTTCATCATAAATGTTAAAGCGACGGTAGCAAAAGAGCCGATTGTAGCTCAAAGCTTCCGTTTCGATGGTAATTTCTTCCGCAAAACGAGGCAAACGAACCACCTCAATATCGTATTCTGTGATAATCCAGACCAGATTATGCTCTTCCAAAATGGCCTTATCACTAACTCCTAACTCAATCGACTGCATCCCTGAAACTTGAAGGGATAGCAAAATCACATCTGGAAGCTTGATATGACCGTTCATATCAGCCATATCAAAAGGAATTTTCATTTTCATTCGATAAGTTAAGCCCATCATCTACTCCAAAATAAATCGTTCTGCTACGGTGTCTCCTAAAAAGAGACCTCTTTTTGTCATACGAACTCGGTCACCATCTATTTGCATGAGACCTTGTTGAACCAATTCTCTGACAATTTCTCCATAAAGTCCATCAAAAGATCTTCCAAATTTTTCCTCAAATCGCGCCATGGAGACTCCTGATTTCTTGCGAAGCCCCAGGAACATTTCTTCTTCCATTTGCTCCTTTTGACTCAGGTGCTCTTCTGTGATGCGCGCATTGCCTTCCTCAACCGCATTTAGATAATGACGAATGGGACCATGATTCTTATAGCGCACCCCATTGACATAACCAGATGCCCCAGCACCGATGCCATAGTATTCAGCATTGTCCCAGTACATGAGGTTGTGGCGACTTTCAAAACCAGGCTTTGAGAAATTGGAAATCTCATAATGCTCAAAACCAGCTCGCTCCAGCTCTGCAATGATGTACTCAAACATCTCAGCTTCCAGTTCCTCCTTAGGCAGAGGCAATTTCCCTCGTCGCATACGGTTCATAAAGACCGTATGATTTTCCAAAATCAAGCTATACAAACTCATATGGGGAATATCCAGCCCAATGGCCTTAGCCACATTTTCCTTGACCTGCTCCATGGTCTGGCCAGGCAGCGCATAAATCAAATCAATGGAGATGTTGTCAAAACCAGCCAGTTTCAGGCGGTCGATATTTTCATAAATATCCTTCTCCAAATGACTGCGCCCAATCTTTTTCAGCATTTTGTCGTCAAAGGTTTGCACACCTAGCGAAACACGATTGACAGCCGAGTTTTTCAAAACAGCTATCTTATCTGCATCCAAGTCGCCTGGATTGGCTTCAATGGTCAACTCTTCTAAGAAAGACAAGTCCAAGTTTTTAGTCAAGCCCTTCAATAACACCTCCAGTTGAGAAGCTGACAAAGCTGTCGGTGTGCCACCACCGATATAGAGGGTTCTCAACTTTTGAATATCATAAGATTGAAACTCTTCTAACAGATGTTCCAAATAACTATCTACCGGCTGATTCTTGATAAAAACTTTTGAAAAGTCACAATAATAACAAATCTGGGTACAAAACGGGATGTGCACATAGGCTGACGTTGGTTTTTTCTGCATAGTAATTATTATACCACAAAGACCGGCTACGAGAAAAAAATCACCATCCCCAGATACATAGTCCGTCCAGAGATGGTGATGGTTTATTCTTCTGTTATGTCAATAACAATCTCTTCTGATTCATCAAGAGTTTCAGCCTTTTCTTGCCATTGCTCCTTGAGATTATTGAATTGATCTTTTGATGCTTCTGTCGCTTGACGAACACATGATTTGGCTTGAGAAAGGACACTGTCCACAGTGATTTCACCTGACTCAACCTGTTCTTTAGTTTTAAGAACAAAATCTGTAGCCTGCTCCTTGACTTCTGTCAGTTTTTCACAGACCTGCTCCTTGGCATACTCAGGATCTTCTCTCAAATCATCTAGAAAATCTTGAGCCTGACTGCAAACTTGTTTGCCCTTGTCGCTTGTTAAAAACAAGGCGAGAGCTGCACCTGAAACGGTTCCTAAAAGGATTGAGGATAGTTTACCCATAAGAATTCTCCTTTTTTATTTTTTGAAAAATTTACTTGCTACACGAAGAGCTGACAAACTTGCACCAGTCTTAAGTGTTTTTGAACCAGCTGAAGAAGCTTTCTTGCTCAAGACACGCGCATGGTCATTGAGGTCTGAAACAGATAGAGATAAATCTGCCACTGCACTAAAGAGTGGATCAATCGTTGCCACCTTGACATTGATATCATCTGCCAAGACATTGACCTTAGCCAGCAATTCATTGGTATGATGCAAGGTCACATCCACATCTGAAGTCAAGGTTTTAATCGTCTTCTCTGTTTCATCGATAACACGTCCAAGCTTTTGTACAGTAATGATTAAATACACTAAAAATACAATCAAAGCAAGGGCTACAAGAATATATGCAACTTCTAACATTTAGTTTTCCTCCTCTGAAATATAGTAAGGGGCCTTCTTTCGATTTTGATATAGAATGATAAAAATACCAAGACCGATAAGGACAACTGATAGCCATTGAGACACTCGAAGACCAAAGAACATGAGACTATCTGTCCGCATACCTTCGATGACCATACGACCGAAACCATACCAAATCAAATAGAAAGCAGTGATATGACCTCGTCTAAGACTCTTCCATTTTCGTCTGAATATCAGAATCAAGGCAAATCCAAGTAGATTCCATAAAGACTCATAAAGGAAGGTCGGCTGACGGTAGCTCCCCTCAATATACATCTGGTCACGGATAAAGCCAGGTAGATAATCCAGATTATCCACTGCTGCACCATAAGCTTCTTGGTTAAAGAAATTGCCCCAGCGCCCCAAACTTTGGGCAATCATGACGCTAGGCGCCGCAATATCTAGAAAATCCCAAGTATTGATGAGTTTACGATCAGCAAAAATATAGAGTACAAGAGCCCCAGTTATCAAACCACCGTAAATGGCCAAACCACCATTCCAAATGGCAAAAATTTCTCCCAAGTTCTGACTATAGTAATCAAAACGGAAAATGACATAGTAGAGACGAGCTCCTAAAATAGCCAGAGGAAAGGCTATCAAGATAAAATCTAAAATATCGTCTGGTATAATTTTCTTTCTAGGCGCTTCTTTCATGGTCAAATAAACCGCAAGAATCAAGCCTGTCACAATACACAAGGCATACCAACGAATGGCTAGAGGGCCTAGATGAATAGCAATTGGATCAAGCATTAGGCACCTCGTTTTGAGCAATAAGATTTGTCAAGCGTTCTTCGAACAAACGCGTCGCATCAAAGCCCATTTCCTTGGCACGATAATTCATGGCAGCAGCCTCAATCACGACAGAGATATTACGACCTGTTTTAACTGGAATGCGGATACGAGGAATGCCTACGCCAGAAATTTCTATTTCCTCTGCATTGTTTCCAAGGCGATCAAAGGTCTTATGCGTATCATAATTTTCCAAGTAAACAGCCAGCTGGACTTGTGAAGAATCCTTGACCGCACTCGCACCGTAGAGGCTCATAACATCGATAATCCCAACCCCACGAATTTCAATCAAGTGTTTCAAGATTTCAGCTGGTTCACCCCAAAGAGTAATCTCATCCTTGGCAAAGATATCGACACGGTCATCAGCTACCAAGCGGTGACCACGTTTGACAAGCTCTAGACCTGTCTCACTTTTACCAATTCCACTATCGCCCTGAATCAAGACACCCATACCATAGATATCCATCAAGACACCGTGCACACTGGTACGTTCTGCCAAACGAGAATCCAAATAGCTAGATAACTCTCCAGACAATCGACTGGTCGCCGTACGGCTAGTTAAAATAGCAATCTTACATTCTCTAGCTGCCTTTAGCATCTCCTCAGGAACCACCAAACCACGAGCAACAATAACCGCAGGTGTCTCAGGTAGAAACATTTTTTTCAAGACTTGGTAACGGTTGTGAGAGGACATCGAAACGAGATAGGACCACTCCTTCATTCCCAAAAGTTGAATCCGCTCAGGCGTATAATAGTCAAAATAGCCCGTCATTTCAAGACCAGGTCGCGTAATGTCCGCGGTATTAATTTCCTTTTCAAGTAATTCTGGTTCGCCATAGACAATGTCTAGTCTAAGCTTTTCAATCACTTCTTTTACTAAAACCGACATCATTTCCTCCTTCAATCGAGTTCTTTTTACTATTATATCAAATTGTCCTTAGAAGTTTCAGATTTTTGCAGGCTTTGAAGTATTTATTTATACTCAATGAAAATCAAAGAGCAAACTAGGAAACTAGCCGCAGGTTGCTCAAAACACTGTTTTGAGGTAACAGATAAGACTGACGAAGTCAGTTACATATACCTACGGCAAGGCGACGTTGACATGGTTTGAATTTGATTTTCGAAGAGTATTAAAAGAAAAAAGACTAGATTTCTCCAGCCTTTCATTTCTAATTAGAATTTTTTACGTTTACGAGCTGCTTCTGATTTACGTTTACGTTTTACAGAAGGTTTTTCATAGAATTCACGTTTGCGTGTTTCTTGAAGAGTACCAGCTTTAGTAACCGCACGTTTGAAACGACGAAGTGCGTCGTCAAGAGATTCATTCTTACGTACTACTGTTTTAGACATTTTTTTCACTCCCTTCAAGTTCAAGATCTATTCTATTTTACACGTAAAAGGAATAATTGTCAAGAAAAAATCCGGTTTAATTTTGATTTTTTCTTCCATTTATACAAGTTATACAAGTCTTGAAAGAATCAATTAAATAGAGAAACTGAAAGAGTTCATTTTTTTATTTTTCTAACAAGCTGAGCGCTTCAGCATCTGCAATGATGGTCACATCAGGGTGATTTTGGAGGCTACTTGCTGGTAGGTTCTCAGTCACTGGGCCAGACACTGTTCCTGCAATGGCTTCTGCTTTCGACTCACCATAAGCAAATAGAAGGATTGACTTGGCATCCAAGATATTTTTAATCCCCATTGAAATGGCTTGGGTTGGGACGTCTTCAATCTTGTCAAAGAAACGTGCGTTTGCTTCGATAGTAGACTTGTCAAGTTCTACAAGGTGAGTTTGACTGTCAAATGGAGTACCGGGTTCATTAAATCCGATATGTCCATTGCGACCGATTCCCAAGATTTGGAGGTCAACTGGATGGTCAGCCAAAATTTGGTTGTAGCGTTCAACTTCAGCTTCAGCATTGTCCTTAACTCCACGAGGTAAGAAACTTTCTTTAAATGGGTTTTTGGTTAAACAAGTTTTCTTGCATGAAGTAACGATAAGACTGTGGGTTGTCCCCATCAAGGCCTACATACTCATCAAGGTTGACACTGGTTAAATTTGAAAAATCAAGGTCACTCTCAACAATTTCCTTGTAAAATTCAAGTGGGCTACTTCCAGTCCCAAGTCCTAGGGTTTTAGCGCCGTTGGCCATTTTTTCCTTCAAAATCTCAAAAGCAACTTTTCCACCTTCGATTTGGTTTTCAACTTTAATAACTTTCATCTTTTTATCCTCCGTTTCAATCTATATTTATTATATGGTATAGACCAATTTTTGTCAAGTGAAAACGATTTAATTTTCAAAAAAAGAGCGACTATACTTGAAACATGTTATAATGGATAAGATTAGAACTTAGAAAGAATGAACAGATATATGAATACAGCTGATTTTGATTTCCACTTGCCTGAGGAATTGATTGCCCAAACGCCTCTTGAAAAACGGGACGCCTCTAAACTCCTCATCGTCAACCGTGAGACGGGAGAAATGCAGGATAAACACTTCCACTCTATTATTGTATATGCTGGAACCTGGCGATGCCCTTGTCATGAACGACACCCGAGTTCTCCCAGCCCGCCTCTATGGTCAAAAGGAAGAAACTGGAGGTCATGTGGAACTTCTCCTGCTCAAAAATACTGCTGGAGATGAGTGGGAAGTTCTGGCTAAACCTGCCAAACGCCTCAAGGTCGGTACTCGTGTCAGCTTTGGTGATGGCCGTCTCAGCGCTGTTGTTACGGAAGAATTGACTCACGGGGGCCGCATTGTCCGCTTTGAGTACCAAGGAATTTTCCTAGAAGTTTTGGAAAGTCTAGGAGAAATGCCTCTGCCACCTTATATCCACGAAAAATTGGATGACCGTGAACGCTATCAAACCGTCTACGCCAAGGAAAGTGGCTCTGCTGCAGCACCAACTGCTGGACTACACTTCACTAAAGAACTGCTGGCAGAAATCCAAGCTAAAGGTGTTCATCTAGTCTATCTGACTCTTCATGTCGGGCTTGGAACCTTTAGACCTGTTTCAGTCGACAATCTGGACGAACACGAAATGCACTCAGAATTCTACCAGCTTTCTGAGGAGGCTGCTGCCACCCTTCGATCTGTCAAGGAAAATAGTGGTCGCGTCATCGCTGTCGGAACCACTTCTATCCGCACCTTGGAAACTATTGGTTCCAAGTTTGATGGGCAAATCCAAGCAGATTCTGGCTGGACCAATATCTTTATCAAACCTGGGTATGAGTGGAAGGTCGTGGATGCCTTCTCAACCAACTTCCACCTTCCAAAATCAACTCTGGTCATGTTGGTTTCTGCCTTTGCAGGTCGCGAATTAGTCTTAGATGCCTACCACCATGCTATCCAAGAACACTACCGCTTCTTTAGTTTTGGCGATGCCATGTTTATCTATTAATTTCATAATGAAAAAACGCATATTATCAGGCATTATAAAAACTTGATAGTATGCGTTTTGCTATGGATAAAAATTGAGTTAATTTATTCTCAAGCTCGGATCTTTCAAGCTCTGAACACTGGCATTGATAACCGCGCCGACAATCAAAATCTTAGCGATGAGAATAAACCAGAACATCATGACCACCACGACGACGGAACTGAAAAAACGCACGTCTACTAGGCGATTGACATAATTGTTAATATAGACTGAAAAGATATTGAGCAGTAAGACCAGAGTCAGCATGACAAAGGCACTACCTGGTAATACAGAGCGAATTCGTAGGACCTTAACATTAGGCAGGAAGTAATAAAGCATGACCAAGATTGCAAAAATCAAGGCATAGACCAAGGGGCCTGTTAGGTCTTGCAGATAATCAAAGATAGGACTATCCGATTTCCAGTAGCTCTTGATAAGGTTGAGAAGCATGCGACCAAAGACACTGAGAAAGAGGGCTAAAGCAAAGAGAATCTGCAAGCCAAAACTGACAAACAAACTCATAAGCTGATGGGAAATCATTCCACGATTTTTAGCTACTCCGTAAGCTTTATTAAAGGCTTTCTGTAGGAAATTCATGGATTTTGAAAAGGTCCATAGAGCTGACAAAACCGCAAAACTCAATAAGCCTGTTGACGGTTGGGTCAGCACTTCTGTAATAATCTTTGCAACCACATCATACATGGTATCGGGCAAAAATTCATTGACAACCTTTAAAAAATTAGAAACTGGAATCCGAAAATAAGGGAGGATATTAACCACCACCAAAAGCAGGGGGAAAATCGAAATCAACCAATAGTAGGCTACTGCGACACTGGTCAACTCACTATCTGATGCTTGATAATAATGCAAAAAAGCTTTTAATAAGGGCTTATCTATCAGCTCTTTCCACCACTTTTTCATGTCACACTCCTTCACTTATAATCTTATACTCAATGAAAATCAAAGAGCAAACTAGGAAGCTAGCCGCAGGCTGTACTTGAGTACGGTAAGGCGACGCTGACGTGGTTTGAATTTGATTTTCGAAGAGTATTAACTAATTTCTTCTTACCAATTCCACCATATCATAAGGCAGGGTATTGGCAGCTTCCTTCAAGGAATAGTTCTCTAGGTTATTTACATTTTGTCGTAACTTCTTGGCATACTTGGTCGTAATCAATCGTTTTTCTTCGTATTCGAAAATCAACTTGCGCTCCAGATAATAGCCTCTCAGCATTTCATCGATATTGTTGGGTTTGACACGATTGATAACCCGTTCGACAAAGGCACCACTGGTGATAATAGCTGTTTCTCTGAGACGAGAATCCTGCATGAAACTGATCAAAGAACTCTTATAAACCCCTTTTAGGTTCTCCAGACTTTCGATAATCATCTCTGTATTTTCTAGATAGAGCTCTGCAATTTGATCATAGTCAAGGGCTCTGAGTTTCTGTGATTCTTCATTTTTCCAACTGCGGAAGGTCTTGCCAAAGGTAAAGACTTCGTGTAGGAGAAAACGTAAAATCCGCAAGGAAACAAGGAAATAATAGGTCAATCGTGACGCAAACTTACGATTGATACTTTGTTCCATGTTTTTCAAATAACGTTGGTAAACCCGATAAGCACGCTCACTCATCTTGCCTTCTTCGTAAGCCTGTTCTAAACCATCACTTTCAATACTGAGGATGAGAAGTTTTAAGCCCTCCCAGTCTTCTTGAGCCCCCTTATTTTCTTGACTCAGGATGAGATTTTCAATACGTCCATGATAATTGTCAATAGCCGCATAGAGAGGGAGCTTATTTCTGGTATCTTCCAACTCTTTTTCCAACTCTAGCGTTACTTCATTCAAAATGGCGATATGCATAAGATAGTCCTTGCTTTCTTCCTGTTCATCAGAAAGATGAGGCAAGACCACGAGGCCTGTTAAAAAGCTTACAAGAGTCACACCTGCGACAAGGAAAAGCAAGAGAGGATACTCCTGTTCTAGATTACTTGGTATCAGAAGGATCGTAGCAATCGACACCGTTCCCTTGACACCTGAGAAAGTCAAAAGAAGCATGTCCTTCATATACTTATTTAGTTTTTTCTTAAGGCGTCGGGTCCTATAAGCATAATAGCCATAAATCATGACAAAACGAATGGCAAAGAGGACAAAGGTAAGGGCTATAAGAGATACCAATAACAGTAAGGGATTATAGATTGGGTTGGTCAAGATAGGCTCTGCTATCATTTCCAACTCCATCCCTAAAATCACAAAGACAGAACCGTTCAGCATAAAGGTTACTGTATGCCAGACCGTCTCGGTCACCGTATCCACTTGGGCTTCAAGGAGCGTAATTTTCTTAAAACGGCTTGCCTTTAAAATCCCAGCAACTACAACGGCAATAATCCCTGAAACGTGGACTTCTTCTGCCAGGAAGAAGGTTACCAAGGGCAAACTCAATTCTAATAAAAGTTCGCTGGCAATATCCGTTGCTCGTACACTAAGTAAGAAACTATGGAGGAAACGGTTGGTCATGGCTGTTAAAAAGCCAATCAAAAAACCGCCTAGGATTGAAAAGATGAGCGAACTACTCGCTTGCCCAAGGGAAAAGGCCCCAGTTGTCCAAACTGTCAAAGCTACCTGAAAGGCAACCAAGCCAGAAGCATCATTCAAGAGTCCTTCACCCTTAAGGATATTGGACACGCGCTTAGGAAAGCTAAACCGCTCCGAAAGAGAGGCAAAGGCTACCAAGTCCGTAGGGCCAAGTGCCGCCCCAACAGCCAAGCAAGCCGCCAAGGGAAGACTGAGCCAAAGAAGATGGGACAAGCCACCCAAACTCAGGGTCGAGATGAAAATCACTGGAAATATGAGATAAACAATGATTCGCCAGTGTTTTAAAATAGCCGTAATATCTGCTTCCTCCGACTCTCGGAAAAGCAAGGGCCCGATAACCAGTGCCAAAAACAACTCCGTATTGAGGTGAAAGTCGGTATTGGGTAAAAAAAGACCAATCACGATTCCCAAAAGAATCTGCACCAAAGGGAGAGGCAAAAAGGGCAGGAGCTTATTGGTTGTACTTGAGACAATCAAGACCAGTAAAAATAGGATAAGGTAAATCAGTAATTCCACGGACTTCCTCCTTAATTTTTTTTACAACAGGATTCAAATATCTCCTTCTGCTCTTTGATTTTTTGATCAATCTTGGAACAATCCTTGTGCTCAATTTTTCTCTGGCACCGTTCCATCTCAAGAGCAACTAATTTTTTCTTGATTTTAAGCATTTTTTTGCTCATGTGTGCTTGGTCTAACACACCCACCGCTCGTTCGTGTTGGGTTGATTCAACAAAATTCTGGCGCATGGCATCCAGCTTTTCACGTAGGTATTGTTTATCCATGTCTATATCTCTCTAATTTTTCAATCATCACTAAAAACGGTGGGTTGTTGACTTGGTTCAGGGTTCGGTAAATGGCAGCTGTGTACTCTTGTTGGTTCAACTGGCTGACAAAATCCAAGACAGCATCCCTCTCTAGGTCGCCTCCTTTATGACCATAATAGATCATGATAGCAATCCGTCCACCTTTGACAAGCAAATGACACAGCTTTTCTAATGCTTCAATCGTTGTCTGAGGTTGGGTAATGACTGACTTATCAGCTGATGGCAAATAGCCCAGATTAAAAATCCCTGCCTTGGCTTCTGTCACAAACTGGTCCAGTGTCTCGTGACCTTGCAAGATTAACTGGGCATTTGTCATTCCAGCTTGGTCCAAACGCTCTTGGGTCTTTTCCAAGGCTTGCTCCTGAATATCAAAGGCATAGACTTGCTTAGCTAGTTTCGCTAAAAAAATCGTGTCATGACCATTACCCATGGTCGCATCCACTACGATATCCTCTTTTGTCACTACCTCAGCCAAAAAATCATGTGCCATCTCAAGTGGTCTTTTCATTTTCAAACTCCTGTTTTACAGCCTTGCATCCTTGAATACTTCCACGACGTCGCATCTCCATCTCAATGCTGTTGAGCACTTCCCACTTATTGAGGCTCCACATAGGCCCAATCAGCATATCTCTAGGTGCATCTCCTGTGATTCGATGGATGACGATATGCTTGGGAATGATTTCCAGTTGGTCACAGATGACCTTGACATATTCGTCCTGACTCATCAGTTGCAAACGTCCCTCGTGGTAGTCCCGTTGCATACGAGTATTGGTCATCAGGTGAAGCAAGTGCAGTTTAATCCCTTGAATATCGTTATCCGTGACACAACGGCGGACATTTTCAATCATCATCTCATGGGTTTCACCAGGAAGTCCGTTGATCAAATGAGAAACAATCTCAATCTTGGGATATTTTCTCAAACGCTTGACCGTCTCCACATACAACTCATAGGAGTGGGCACGGTTAATCAGGTCAGAGGTTGTTTCATAAGTGGTCTGCAAGCCCAATTCAACCGTCACATGCATGCGCTCCGATAATTCAGCCAAATATTCGATGGTTTCGTCTGGTAAACAGTCTGGGCGCGTTCCAATATTGATTCCCACCACACCTGGCTCGTTGATAGCCTGCTCATAGCGCTCTCGAATGACTTCCACCTTTTCATGGGTGTTGGTAAAATTTTGAAAATAAACCAGATACTTCTGCACATCTGGCCACTTGCGGTGCATAAAGTCAATTTCCTTATAAAATTGCTCTCGGATAGGCGCATCCGGTGCTACGATAGCATCTCCAGAACCTGAAACCGTACAAAAAGTACAGCCTCCATGAGCCACAGTTCCATCACGATTGGGACAGTCAAATCCCGCATCAATCGGGACTTTAAAGGTCTTTTCTCCAAAGAGTTTTCGATAATAATCATTCAAGGTGTTATAAGATTTCATAACTTTCATTATAACAAAAAACATCTACAATCTCAAAAGCCTGACTTTCCTATAAATTCCTCTGTTTCTCGTTTCCATTAGCGATTTTTTATGATACAATATGGGTATGATTTTAATGAAATTAGCATCTATTTTATTATTGATACTGACCCTAGTAGTCTGCATTATCATAACCAAACTTTTTAGATTAAAAAAACTAGGACGAAACTTTGCGGATTTGGCTTTTCCAGTCTTGGTATTTGAATATTACCTTATTACAGCTAAAACCTTTACCCATAATTTCCTCCCTAGACTGGGCCTAGCCCTCTCACTCTTAGCCATTATTCTCGTCTTTTTCTTCCTTCTGAAAAAACGCAGTTTTTACTATCCTAAATTCATCAAATTCTTCTGGCGTGCAGGATTCTTATTAACCCTTGTCATGTATATCGAGATGATTGTTGAATTGATGGCCCTCTAGCTGAATCTTATATGAGACATAAAAAATAAAGGATTTAACCCTTTTGACTTGGGTAAATCCTTTTTTCTTGTTTAAAAATCGTTTGAGCAGAGCGTTTCCAAGCGAGACTTCACTTGTCTCGCTTGGGAACACTGCACAGAATAAATCTTATGAGAAAGTTACATTCCTCAAATCAATCTTATCCGATCCACTCACCGTTTTCATTTACTTGATAACCATCCGGAGTTACTGTATTGACAGCAAGGGATCCATTTGCATCAACATAATACCATTTGTCTCCAACTTGGAACCATTGACTTGTCTTCATCGAACCTGATGCATCAACATAGTACCACTTACCATCTTGATCCAAAATCCACTCATTAGATGACATTGCACCTGATTGATTCAAGTAATACCATGCACCTGATTGATCTTTAATCCAGCCAGTTTCCATTTTTCCTGTTTGATCAAAGTAATACCAAGTATCTCCATCTTTGACCCAACCCTTAGCCAAGTCCCCATTTTGTTGACGATAATACCATTTACCATCTTCCTTGTTCCATCCAGGTTTTTTGCTTTCCTGAGTAGGAGCTTGTATCACAATGTTCGGAGCAACTGATAGATGATTTTTAAAATCTGAACTGTTACTTGTCACACCATTATTTGATGGATTTGGAATGACAATATTTGGATTCGGATTTGCTCCTGGTTTTTGTTCCGTAGGTTGACTGCTACCATTGTCTTGATGTCCACCCGCCGGCGTCTCAATGTTACTTGTTTTCTTCTTAGTACCTACCAACAGAATTCTATTTACAGGTTCTTCCAGAATCTCACGTGATTTTTCTTTATTCTTGCCATCAGTCGTTACTTCTGTATAGATACGTTCCTTACCAACTTTACCTTCTTGCAACAGGCGAACTTCTCCCTCAAACAGAGTATCGTCTTTTTGTTCAAGAGTTTGGAAGTTCAATTCTTTGTCTACCACTTCAAGACTAGGCAAGTCATATTGAGCAGGAGCTACAAGTTTTGCGTCTATCACTTTTTCCTTAGTCAATTTAATCCGGTATTCTTTGACATTCTTACCACTCTCTGATACCAGACGGACTAATACAGGAAGATTTTCATTTCCACTATCCACAATTGTAGATGTGACTTGATCTTTCCCTTCTACAGTGATTTTTGGACGTTCCCCTTTATAAATCAATTCATAGTCCAAACGATTTTCAGAGAAGTCAGGAAGCTCTTTACCATCTACTAAAATTCTTCCCTCTGTGCTCTCTTTTGCAAGCTCACTTGGTGCTCGGAAACTTAATTCAGTTAGTGCAACCCCATTTTTATCTGCTTTTCTGTCCATACGCCATCTCATAGCTTTGGTAGTCACAGCTTTAAAGGTCACATTGATCTCATTTCCAGCTTGAATTTCTTTGTCTGCGTAATAAGGAACAAGTTCCCAATTATCAGGGTTATTAAATGGATGATTTGATTCGTAGCTGTAGTTTGAATAGTAAACCGGAACATCAAAGTCAGGACCGATGTATCGTTCCAATACGAGTTTAGCTGGGGCATCTGTTCCACTATCTGCAAAGAAGTTTAGTTTAGCTTGTGAAACCTTTCTATCCACAATTTTACCATTCTTTTTAAAGATAACACCAACTGATACTTCTGGATTAGCAGATGGAGTAGCGGACCAGTTTGTCCAACGGTTGTCTTGATTTCGGTCATTATCATTTAAATAGTCTACACGGTCGTTCGAATTATCATCCAAATCATTAGTAGCTGAAGCAAAAGCCTGACTATGAGTAGCAAGATAATCTGGATTATCAGAAAGTGATCTACCGACCTTGTCCGTTACTCGAACAGATAATTCTACTGGGACCTCACTACCAACTACATGGCCTTTAATTGTATATTCCCCAGCTTTGTTTAAGGTAGAAGCAGGGACTTTTTCCCATTCAACTGCCAAATCTTTTACGTCATAACCGCTCTTACCTGCGAAATAAACTGGAACCTTATTTGGCAATTCCAAAGGTTGACCTAACTGCAACAATTGAGACTGTTTTGCAGAAGCAATTGGTTTACGAGCCAACAAATCTTTATCTTTTGTAAAGTGAAGGTTGTATTCTCCAAGAATATCGCCATTTTCTGCTTTCACAATAACACGGACAGGATCGCCCTCTTTCACGCTAGGAACCACTGTAGCAAGTCCATTATTTGTGATACTAGCTGTTACTTCTGGAATTTTTCCATCACTATAGTCTAAATAGTAATCTGTTAAGTCTGGATTAAAGTGAGGAAGATCTTTTCCAGCAACCTTAATGTTAGTAGTTGCCTCTTTAGCTGGTGCTACCTTTTTAGAGAAAACTTGTAATTCTGTAATGGATGTTCCAAGTTTATCATCAGCTCTTGTCATGCGAATACGTACCGCGTAGGTATCCACCTTATCAAAACTGAAATGATTCATTTCTCCAGCTTTTAACTGATCTGGAGCCTTAAGATTTGTGACTGGTTTCCAATTTTTACTGTCATTAAATACGTGGTTTTCACCCTCTACATAACCAGGATTCTTCGGTGCAGTTGGAGCTTTTTCACCAACATAATACTCAATGACGTAAGATTTTGGAGCACCTACACCGCTATCTTCATAAAATGCTACATTCAAGTTATCGACCGAACGTTTTGTCAAAATACCTGAATCTCCAAAGAGTACCCCTACTGAAGCTTCTTCAGAACGTTTCCAGTTTGACCAACGATTTGCAGGCTGATCACCGTAAGAAATCACTTTATCATTTACATTAGATACTGGGTCATAAGAATGAGAATCTGATGCAAAGGCAAGTGGTAATTCTGAACCTGTCCATTGATCTGAAATATTCTTCCCAATTTCTGTTTGACTCGATACACGAACATGTAATTTCGTTGTCAGTTGTGTTCCTTCTACATGGCCTGTTACAGTAAAGATTCCTTCTTTTGCATACTGGCTTGCATCAATAGTGTCCCAAGCCACCTTAGCTGAAGATACTTGGCCATTTGAATAATAAGTTCGGACACTTTCTGGCAAGGTTGGTGCCTCAGAAATTGGTGTTGTGATGCTCACATCTTCAACTTTTACAATTCCTTCTACTGATACTGTCGCACGAGCTTCTTGATTCAATCCTTCAACCTTACCAAGTACTTCAAAAGTATGATATTGATTTAATTTTTCAGATGGAATCGAATCCCAAACTACCTTATGAACTTTTGGAAATCCTTTATCGTACTCAACTGTTACTGTAGATGGAAGATTTGGTGTTTGGTGCAAATCTGTCACAAGGCTAACTGGGCGAATGGCCTGAACAACTTTATCTTCAGTATTTGCTGCGATCGTTAGAGGAAGTTCTCCTTTTGCACCTTCATATTGAGCTTGTAAAGTGAGACTACCCGGTTTATGCAACTCTAGCATTCCCTTATTAACAGAGACTCCTCCCTCGCCTTGGCTTGAGAAAGTCACCTTATCAGTTGGTAAAATAGCTTCAGTTCCATCCTGATAACGGGCTAAAACTGTCACTTTAACAGTTTGATCTTCTTTGAGGCTAGATACTTGATCCACTCTGAGACTCAAGCTTTCAATTTGTGGAGAATCAACAAGGAACTGAACAGCATAGGTTTGTAACTGTCCCCCGTCTTTAGGCTGAATGTAGATACTAGCACGCATTCCATTGGATTCATTTGCCTGAATCACGTTCACATCGGCATTTTCAGCACTAGCACTGACTTCTGGAATTTTTGCTCCATAAGAAAGTTTGTGATAATGTACAGGATGCTCTTTTGAAAGTTCCGTAACACTTTCACCACCTACTGCTATATTTGGTGTAACTTGAGACAATTCCTTACCATCATCAACTATCAAAGTAGCGTGGATGGTTCTATCTCCTAATTGGCTAGTCATCTGAATATGTGCCCCCGGAGTAGATAACTTCTCTTTATCTTCTGGTGAAATTTCCCAATTTTCAACTTCATAATTGTGAATACGACCATCTGTTGAAACAAGTGAAACAAGTTTATCCACAGAACTCAAGTCTGTTCCAGGTGTGATGCGTTTAACAGCTGGAAGTTCATTCGCAACTGTAAGTACTTCAACACGAGCCTCAACTTCACGTCCATCAGACATACCTTTTACAGTTACAATTCCAGCTTGACTGACATCTGCTTGAGACCAGGTTACAGGACGTTTTTCACGACTACCATCACTATATACAAATGGCACTGTCTGAGGCATTTTAAGTTTTTGTCCTAAAACTGTCCGAACTTTTGGTATTTCTGTTCCTAAAACAGTTTTTTCTGACTGGTCTGACTTACCTGTAAAAACTGTAACTTGATCTGATTTCAACAAGCCTGAATATGCTGTAAGGGTAAATTTACCTGCTTGATCAGTCGATTTAACAATCGCTACCCCTTTACCATTAAAGGCTCTACGAATCCAAGAACCATCTGCTTGTTCTTTATAACGTTCACGACTAGCTTGCTCACCATTATCCACACCAACCAGTTGACCTTGTCCATGAAGTTGGAAGTGAACTAGATTGTTAGCAGTTGGCACAACATTACCCTTGCTATCTACAATTTCGTAATAGATATAAGTCAAATCTTTTCCATCTGCAGCGATTGCATTTTCTTCCTTAACCAAACGGACACCTGCAGGTTCACCAGCAGTTACAATCTTATCACGAGCAATTTCCTTGCCAGACTCATCTCGAGCTACAGCTTCCAAAGTTCCCGGTTTATAAGCTACTTTCCACTCCAAGTATAGTTCTTGAGGATTTTCACCTTCTTGATATGTTCGACCGTCACTTGTTTGTTTTTTGTTGAATTTTTTAAGACCTAGTGACTCATTATTTAAGAACAACTCAACACTGGCAGCATTGGAATAAGCTCTAACTGGAATTCGATTTTCAGCGTCTGCAACATTATCTGCCAATTCAGTCTTTTCCCAGTTCCAGTGAGGAAGTAAATGAACCATTGGTTTTTTCTTGGCAGAAACCCACTGACTTTGGTAGAGATAATAGTCATTTTTTGGAATACCTGCGGTATCAACAATACCAAAGTAGGAACTTTTTACTGGTGTACTATTTTGATTGTGCCATGGTGTTGGTTCACCAATATAATCCGTACCGGTCCAAATGAATTGTCCAGCGTATCCTGGATGATCTCTATCGAAGGTCCATGATGCTGTAGCAGTTTTACCCCAACCAACACGATCATTACCATAATCGGATTGTTCGTAATTACGCCAATATTGGTTACTTCCTACCCACTCACTCTCTGGATGGAAATAACTTCCTCTTGTACGAGTTGCTGAAGATGTTTCTGAACCATAGATGAGCCATTTCGGATGTTTCGCATGAAGAGTTTGATAATTTTCTTCAGAGTAATTCAATCCAACTGCATCCAGTTCATCTGCAATCTTTTCATGGTCCCCAGTTCCATCTCCGAAACGGAATTTATCAGCTCCCATGGTTACATAACGTGTCTTATCAACAGATTTCACCACTTTGACCAAACGTTTGACAGTTACCAGTGAATGGGCTTTCCCATCTGCTTCACCGATTTCGTTACCAATAGACCACATAACAACAGCAGGATTGTTTTTATCTCTTTCTACCATTGTTCGAAGATCGTAGTCGGACCATTTTTCACCTTTTCTTGCTTCAGGGTGGGTAGCATCTTTTTCAAAGAAACGACCATAGTCGTATGGTTTCTTACCTCCATACCAAGTATCAAAAGCTTCTTCTTGAACAAGCAAACCGAGCTCAGCTGCAATCTGCAAGGTCTGAGGACTTGCTGGGTTGTGAGTCGTACGAATCGAATTCACTCCCATTTCCTTCATTTGTTTCAGACGACGATATTCTGCCTTATAGTTTTCTTCTGCTCCTAGCGCTCCATGATCATGGTGCAATGAAACACCGTGGAACTTGATGTGTTCACCATTTAAAGAGAACCCTTGGTCTGGAGTCCAGTTATAGTAGCGATAACCAAATAAATCTTTCTTTGCATCTACAAGCTGACCATCTTTGTAAACACGAGTTACCATCTCATATAAAGCAGGTTTGTCAGATGACACTGTCCACAATTTTGGTTTTTCAACCTCTAATGCTGAATCCAAATGAATGGTTTCCTTAGCTTTTAGAGTTTTACTCTCAGTTCGAACAAGTTCTGTAACTGCCTTACCACCTCGTTCAAAAATTTGATACTCTGCTACAATTTCATGGTCTTTATTATCTGTATTAACAATTTTACTGCTTACTTGGGTTTCAACTTTTCCTCCTTGTTGACTTTCTAGTTTTGGAGTTAGAATAGTTGTCCCATTCTTTTCAACATGAATCTTGTCTGTTACCTGCAATGATACGTCTCGATAGATACCACTTCCTGAATACCATCTACTACTTGGTTGCTTATTAACTGCATGAACAGAAATGACATTTTCTCGCCCATCTTTATGGAGATAGTTACTAATGTCATATGAAAATTGATTGTAACCATTTGGATAGTGACCAACTAGTTGGCCATTGACGAATACTTGTGAATCCATGTAAACACCATCAAAGGTTACACGAACATCTTTATTCAAGTCCTTTTCATCTAACTTAAAGGTTTTCCGATACCAGCCATCTCCACCATTCAATTGACCGCCTTCGTTTTGAGCTGGTGAATCATGGTCAAAATCAAAATGAATACTCCAGTCATGAGGAAGATCCATTTTTTTCCATGAAGAAATATCTGCGTCTGGTTTTACAGCTTCCTTTGCATTGGCATTTAGTTTAAAGTGCCAATTCTGGTTGAAGGAAATGTTTCTATCTTCAATTAACTTATCAACTACTTCATTCGTAGCAGATTTGAATTCTTGCTTATCTTTTGAAACAGAACGATCTTGTGATTCTGCTTTATTTGTTTCTTCAGATTTATTTTTATCTTCAGATTTATCCGTTACCTCAGTCTTATTTGTTTCTTCAAGCTTATTTCTATCCTCAGGCTTGTTCCTTTCTTCTGTTTTGTTTTCGACTTCAGCCTTACCTTCTTCTAAAGGAACTGATTGATTATTGGCAACTGAAACTAAAGGTTGATCTGCGTGAGGTTTTACTACTGCATCACTACCATCCGCATTTTCCTTTAGAGATACATTTTCAGCTTTAACAGGTTGCTCACTTGCTTTTTCAGTCGTAACACCTTCAGCTTTATGTTCACTTGAGAGTCCAGTAGTTTTCAGGTTTTCAGACTGGTGCTCAGTCCTATTTGTTAACACAATTTCTTCAGCATTTTCGTTGGCATATACCGAAGAAGATAGACTAACGCCTGCCCCTAATAATAGAGCACATGTCCCTATAAGCACCGAGCAAGCACCGACTGAAAATTTTCGAATACTATACACTCTTTTTTTGTTCCAATTACCTTTTTGCATGTAATCCTCCTTTTGGTAACCGCTTTCATTTTATCTGAGAGCAATCTACTTATTATAATTATCTTATAATACGATTTTATAACCAATAAAAAATTTGTCAATCGAATACAGATAAAAACAATGTTTTGGAATGTTTTTTATAAAAATTGGAGAGTTTTTAAAAAGTATTGAAGTAGAATTTATTATAATAAAAATGATTTCCGACTTTCTTTAAAATTTTAAGACGGAATAGTTTTTTATTATCCCAAACAGAAAAAATCTTTCTTAAAGATTTAAACATACAAAAAGAGCAAACGAATATTTCAGTTTTTTTCTGATTTCGTTAACTCTTAATTCTTAGTTTGATTTATTAATATTGGTTAAATTTATCCTATTCCTAGACGTTAATATCCAGATTTATCATTTCACATCGCTATTTGAAAAATCTTATTTTCCTTCTTTATCAGGAAAGATAAATCCAATACCAATGCAAGCCAGCACTCCCGCTCCAATTACCAAGCTACTTGAAATTGGTAAAAGGTCCAAAATTGCATTCGCAATGATAAAGGCAATAATCAAACACATCAAACTAGCCTTGTAGTCCTTTTTCAAAAGATTCTCTAGTGTGAAAAAGAGGAACAAGCCTACCGGAATGAGTGACCAGAGGTTGACATCCAAACTTGGCCATCCAACAGAACCAAAATACACTACTGTCGCTGCTGCTACTAAAAATACAATTCCCAATAATTTTTTCATTTTTATCTCCAATTTCTTTTTTAGGAACTTGAGTTATCTGATATCGATCCTTCATGTCCCTTACAAAAATCATTATAGCAGAGTCAGTTTCAAGAACAAGTGCTTTTGCCTATCTGGTCTCTATCTCGGTCTAAATGGTTCAATAATTAAAAAAAAGAAACCCAGTAGAATGAGTTTCTTCACTTTGCCGATTGCAGGGTTTGAACCTGTGACCTAGGCTTTACGAGTGCCTTGCTCTGCCAACTGATACTCAATGAAAATCAAAAAGCAAACTAGGAAACTAGCCGCAGGCTGTACTTGAGTACGGCAAGGCGACGTTGACGTGGTTTGAATTTGATTTTCGAAGAGTATGAGCTAAATCGGCTATTACACTTAAAGTATAGCACTCTAAGAATAGGTGTCAAGAATTTTTCATCTCTATTAGAAAAAGCCTGTCCTGAGACAAGGCTTTGGTATTCTATTATTTACGAACCTGCACTTTCGTAGGCATCCAAGCCCCTATCCCAAAGTTTAAGGGAAATGACAAAGAAAACCAGAGAAATCAACATCAAACCTCCGATGTTAAAGATTACATCCTTGTCCTGCAAGAAATAGCTGGCAGGATAGTAGGCCGTAAAGGCAAATGGCACGATAAAGCTAATCAACCATCGAAGGACTGAATTGTAAATGGAAATGGGATACTTGGCAAAATCATTAAACATATAAAAAATGTAAATCATTGCTCCTGACTGCTTGGTCCAAAAAGCGATGCTGGCTGTCGCTATCTTCAAGGAAGTATAAATCAAGGTCGCAAAAGGAATGCAGACTAGGAAAAGTAGGAATTTTGGAAGAGTCCAAGCAATGCTAGATACCGTTGTCGCTAGTAGGATCCCACCAACCAAGAGTTCTCCCAAGGCATCAATCTGAAAAGTCTCAACTAGAATATGAAAGAGAGGATTGATAGGACGTGTCAAATACTTGTCAAACTCCCCTTTTCGCACCAAGCGTTGTCCCAGTGCCCAGAGATTGTCAAAAAAGAGATGGTCCAGTCCCTTGGGAACCAAGGAAAATCCATAGATAAAAGCAATTTCTTGAAAAGTCCAACCTTCTAGGGATGGGATGTGTTGAAAGATGACATTGAGAAACAAGAGGTTCAAGCCTTGGGTCAGAAAAACTCCCAGAACACCAACTACAAAATCCACCTTGTATTCCATGATTTGCTTGATGTATTGTCTGATAAAAATCAGATGCATGCGTTGATATTTTTTCATACTAACCTCCCTGAATGGTAATGAATGACTGGACTCGTTTCCAAATCAACTGAGACAAGCCCACCATCACTAAGAGCCAGAAAAACTGCAAAGCGAGCGCCTGAAGAATCTGATTGGCATCGTATTTCCCAACGATAATCATGACCGGAGTGTAAATCAAGGATGAAAAAGGCAGAAAGGACAAAATATCTGATACCACCTTGGGAAAGAAAGCCAAGGGAATCAAACTTCCAGACATAAAGGCCACTATTGAAGTCTTAAGTAGGTTGGAACCCCAAAGATTTTTAAACACAAAGGCAGAAAATCCAAAGCAGATATTAAAGAAAAAGTTAATCAGATAGGCCAGCGTTAAGCTAAAAAGATAAAGGACAGTTAATCCCAGCACTTCTACAATCCCTTGCCCAGATACGATTTTCATCAAAACAATGACACTTAAAAATGGAAGGCCAACAGAGATAAAAATCAACCACTTGGAGCCAAGCTCTGTAAAAAGGTAAGATGCCGCAAAATGCACTGGTCTCAACAAGCGCATGATAATGGAGCCATCCTTGACCTCCTCCCCAATCATAAAGGAGCTATCAGATCTGGTCAAAAGATTGGTCACAAAACTCATAATGATGTAGAGGGTGATATCTGCCATACTAAAGCCCTGAATCAAGGACTCTTGCGAAGAATCAAAGACAGCCTTCCAGAGATAAAAGGCCACAAAAGCACCCATGACATCGCCGATCCGATAAAGAATAAAGTTGACTCGATAGGTAATCAACTCCTGAACGCCTGCATTGATAAAGGGTTTATAACGTCTCCACAATTTGACCATCTTAGAGCTCCTTTCGATAGAAGCGGCGGATAATATCTTCAATATCCGTATCCATCATCTTCAAATCTCGGACCTCAAAATCAGACAGGGTTTGCTTGATAATGTCAGCTGACTGGTAGCGGGAACTATCGAATTCAATGTTGAGACTATTCCCTTGTCTATCAATTGTCATATCCGAAAAGCCTTCATAGTGAGAAAGGAGATGACTTTGACCTGGTAGCAGTTCAAAAGAAAGAGTCTTCATCTTTCCAAAGGTTTCCTTGAGTTGGCTCACCGTTCCATCAAAAATCTCCTGCCCTTTGTCTATCATAAAAATCCGATCACAGAGTTGCTCAATGTCGCTCAGGTCGTGAGTGGTCAAGAGAATGGTGGTTTCTTCCTCCTGATTGATCTGAGTAATAGCCCGACGAATGTTGTCCTTGACCGAAACGTCCAAGCCAATGGTCGGCTCATCTAAAAAGAGAACTTTAGGATTGTGAAGCAAGGAAGCTGCAATATCCGCCCGCATCCGTTGTCCCAGCGAAAGAGTTCTCACGGGATCCTTGATAAAGTCCTTCAAATCCAAGACTTCATTCAAAAAGTCCATACGCTTATGAAAGAGCGAGTCTGGCACATCGTAAATCTCTTTTAAAACCGTGTAGGTCTCTTGCAGGGCCAAATCCCACCATAGCTGGGTGCGTTGTCCAAAAACAACCCCAATATCCTTGACATAATCTTGACGATTGTCCTGGGGAATCTTGCCGTTAATCCGACAAAAACCAGATGTCGGTTTTAAAATCCCTGTCAGCATTTTAATGGTTGTCGACTTCCCAGCACCATTAGCCCCGATAAATCCTAAAATTTGTCCTTTTGGGACCTCAAAGGTCAAATCCTTGACCGCTTCAAAGGTCTGCTTTTCAGGATGAATAAAGGAGCGCAAAGCCCCCTTCAAGCCCGGTTCCTTAACAGTCTTCACAAAATTTTTCTGAAGATGTTCCACTTCTATCATTGCCATATCTATCTCCCTATGTAAGGAATAGCACTTGTTTTTTGACTACAAATATTCTAAATCCTTACTTTCTACACCTTCTCAATATTATTACAGAAGTCTTTACACCAATCTATTATAGTCCAATAAAAACTAGAATGCAAGCGTTTGCTTAAAGTTTATGAAATTTGAGATTTCTCTCTTAAAGTGATATTTTTAGTCCAAAATTCTGATTTAATAGTCTCCTTAAAACACCAAAAAACCCACCCAATGGGTAGGTTTCATCTGTATTATTCAGCTAGATTAAGCTTTACCTTCTGAACCGAATACGTCGATACGTTCTTCAACTGATGCTTGGATAGCTTTTACACCGTCAGCCAAGAATTTACGTGGGTCGAAGAGTTTTTTCTTGTCGTATTCTGCTTCGTTTGCTTCGTAGTCACGAGCAAATTTACGAGTTGCGTTAGCGAATGCGATTTGGCATTCAGTGTTAACGTTAACTTTCGCAACACCAAGTTTGATAGCTGCTTGGATTTGCTCATCAGGAATACCTGATCCACCGTGCAATACGATTGGGAATCCTGGAACAGCTTCAGTCAATTTTTGCAAGTGATCAAGGTGAAGACCTTTCCAGTTTGCTGGGTAAGGACCGTGGATGTTACCGATACCAGCTGCCAAGAAGTCGATACCAGTTTCAACCATTGCTTTAGCGTCTTCGATTGGAGCCAATTCACCATCACCGATGATTCCGTCTTCTTCACCACCGATAGTACCAACTTCAGCTTCCACTGATACACCATTTGCATGAGCAAATTCTACAACTTTACGAGCTTTATCAAGGTTTTCTTCAACTGGAAGGTGTGAACCGTCAAACATAACTGAAGTATAACCAACTCGGATACACTCAAGTGCATCTTCGTAGTGACCGTGGTCAAGGTGGATAGCTACTGGTACAGTGATACCCATTGATTCAACAAGGTTAGCGATCAAGTTGCGAGCAACTTTGTAACCACCCATGTATTTAGCAGCACCCATTGAAGTTTGGATCAAAACTGGAGCTTTTTTAGCTTCTGCTGCGCGCAAGATAGCTTGAGTCCACTCAAGGTTGTTTGTGTTAAATCCACCAACTGCATAACCGTTGTCACGAGCTGCTTGGACAAATTTTTGTGCTGAAACGATTGCCATTTTATCAGGCCTCCTGTATAGTTTTATGGGTCATCCCATTTACATTGTTCATTTTATCACTTTTTGACAAAAAAATCTAGTTTTTCCCGCAGTTTCGATTGAATTTCTTCTAGCTTCATCTATGTAAACCCTTTCTCTCCCTAGTCTTAGGCGATTCTTGGAAAAGCTATGAAGAAGGTCAAACGATTCTCCTTCATCTCAAAACGATAAGGTAATTTTTCATGTTCCAATAGACTCTTGACCACAAAGAGCCCCATCCCAGAACCCTTGGCCTTGCGACTAGCATTATCAGAAAAAGACTGAGCCAGTTTTTCTTGTTCTTCAGGACTACAGCTATTCTCGATAAAAAGTTCCCCTTCTCTCTCTCCGATGCGGACCAAGCCGCCTGGAATGGAGTGCTTGATAGCATTGCTGATGAGATTAGACAGGATTAATTTCATCACAGATGGATTTAGATAAGCCTGCTGGTGGTTCAAACTATTGTCAATCTGAAGTTCTCTCTCCTTTGCTAGCAAAGAATAATCTTGAACTAGACTTTGCGTCATCTGGAGGAGATCTATTATTTCCCTATCATCTCGCAATTCCTGCACAGAAGAGAGAGAAAGTATCTGGAGAACGTGGTGATTGAGCTCATCCACAATTCCTAAGGCTACTCCCAGATAGCGGTCTCTATCCTTATAACGACCGATATTTTCTTTCATGTTTTCAATCAGGATTTTCAAACTAGCTAAGGGTGTTTTCAGTTCATGGGAAGCCCCTCGTAGGAATTCGACCTTCATCTTTTCCAGCTGGAGAATAGCTTCATTCTTGTCATGCAAGTCCGCAATGACAGTCAAAAGATGCTGGTAGAGGCTATTGATTTGTTCCTTGAGATCACCAATCTCATCCCTAGAATCCACGTGCAATCGCACTTGGGCATCCAGTTCCATCATTCTACGAGTTACTCGCTTGATTTCCAAAATCGGGGCAACAATGGTCCGAGCATAGATATAGGCTACCAAAAGGGAAATCAGAAAGGATGCCAGCAAGGTATAGGGAAGAAACTGGAGACTGATTTGCTCTGCTTCCTTTTGCAAATCCATGGACGCTAAAAACTGGAGAGTCATGGTACCACCGTCCTGCGTTTTCACCTCGCGCTCCTCGATAAAAAGAGAGGTTGTCTGGCGATCTGTATCCAGAGGAAGGCTGTCCTTTACTTCTAACTTGTCCTCGGTCATCTCGCCCTTGACGGTCCCCTTGATATCACTAGTCTGAGAATACAAGTCTAAGACTTGCTCGATATTCTGCCTATCCTTACCTTCTAGGGACTGGGCAATGGCTGTCGCTTTCTGACCAATGGTTTCCTGACGATGACTCAGATAAGTCGAAGGAAAAAGAAAATAAATAGCCAAATGAAGGCAGATAACCAGAACACTAAATATCGAGAAGGTATAGATAAATATCTTTGTAAATAAACCTGTTCGTTTCATTTTCGCTCCAATTTATAACCAACATTGCGCACAGTGAGGATGCAATCCAAGTCTAGCTTTTTCCGCAGTTCCTTGATATAAACATCAATGACACGGTCAAAGGGAACCTCATCTGTCGCTTTCCATACGGCATCAATAATCTGAGATCGTGTCAAGGCCCTTCCTTCATTTTTAACCAAATAATCAAGAATTTCCAACTCTTTAGCATTAACAGCCACTTCCTCTCCTGCTAGGCTTGCACTGTAGCTTTCAAAGTCCACCTTGGTATCCTTATAAGAGAAGATTCGTCCCGTATCATAATAGCGCTTGAAAATCGCGTCCACCCTTACTTTTAAGAGGGATAGAGAAAAAGGTTTTTCCAGATAGCCATCTGCCAGAGAGGCAAAGGCACTCATCTTGTATTCCTCATCCTGAAAGGCTGTTAACATCAAGACAGGGACTTGGCTGGTTTTGCGAATCTCAGCTAGCACTTCCAGACCATTGAGCTTAGGCATCTGGATATCCAGTAAAACCAAGGCTACTTCATAGCTGGAAAATTTTTCTAAAGCTTCTTGCCCATCTGCAGCCTCAATGGTTTCATAACCACAATCCGTCAAATAATCACTGATCCCCTCACGGATCATCTCTTCATCTTCTACAATTAAAATTTTCATAGAAAAAACGTTTCACATTCCTTTAAATTTCTTGTAAATCATCTCAAGTTCATCCTGAAAGAAAGAGGCCTTATCAAGATAAAATAGATAAAAATGCTACCTATATTATACCCCATTTAGAGGAGATTAGGTAGCAAGTTTGTTATTCGCTATCCAGCAGAAGCTCTTTTGGTTGTTTTCTAAGGAGATTGCTTGAAGCAAACGCCATAACGAGAACCACTAGAACCAAGGCAAGGACAAAGACGATGATAAAGTCTGATGTCTGAATGGAAATATCTAGGCTCGACAAGGTCTTACTAAAGCCATCTACTTCTGCACCACCACCAAGGTTAGAGGCTTGAGCAGCCTTGCTAGCTTGCTTGGCAACACCTGAAGTGACATTGGTAAGAACAGTATTTCCGATTGCACGCGCTGTGTAAGTAGCTAAGAAGTATGCAGAAACAAGAGCAGGGATGGCAATCAAGATGGATTCAGTGATGAATTGACCCAAGATACTTGCCTGCTTGAGACCGATAGAGAGGAGAATACCCACTTCCTTGCGACGGGCATTGATCCAAAGGCTGAGTAAGAGGGCAAGGAGAAGAACTGAGAAGCTCAAGCTACCCCAGAAGAGGAGATTGGCCATCTTGTACATACCAGAAATGGATTGCTCAAGAGCTGGGTAGTTAGAGGAGCTCTTAACTAAAGTATAGCTCTTCCAGTTGATACCACTGATGCCATTCAACTCTTTCATAACATCATCCAAGTTCTTGTCCGCTGTTACAAAGAAGGTTGCGTCCCCATAAATAGCTGTGTCTTCTGTGTATCCATAAAGTTTTGCAGCAGTGTGAATGTCTGTGATAGCTGTATTTTCATAGAGTTCTTGTGAGTAGGTTACTGCCGATTTATTGTGACCATCAAAGAGTCCCTTGATTGTCACTTCGACTGTTTCCTTGGCTCCTTTTTCATTGTCTGCATCGTAGATATTAGAGTCTAGTTTGACCTTGTCTCCTACTTTCCAGCCGTGTTTGGCTGCCAAGTCCTTGTGCAGGAGGATCTTGTCCTTGTCGTCGTTTGTTAGGTGTTCACCTTCGACCAGCTTATAAGAACCAGAGACAAACTTGTCTTCTTTAGAGGAGTCATTGACACCTGTAATCATCAAGCTACTTCCAAAATGTTTAGCACGGTCAGGTGTCAGATTTTTCTTAGTTTCTGGCGTTTCGATGAGTTCATAGCCAGTCAAATCTCCGATAGCGTTGATGCGTTTCACATAAGACTCAATGGCCTTGTTTTCGGTGATTTTTTTGATATCTTCACCCTTGATATTCCCAGCACCACGTGGCGTTCCTTGATTGACGCGACGATTGATTTGCATGGAGAAGCTGTTGGTGATATTTTTAAAGGTCTCCTGAGAAGCCTTGGCAGTAGCTCCCTTGATTGACAAGCCAACCAAACTCAAGCTCGCCATGAGGAGAATAATCAGGAAGATGACAATCGATTTGAAAAACTTCCTTGTAACATAGGCAAATGCGTTGTGTAACATAGATTCCCTTTCTAGAATTTGTTCTATTTTATAGTTCTAACAGAAAAAGCTCATATTATTTCGTCGTATTGCGAGTTTCAGTCAGTTTCTTATCTTTCAACTCAAGTGTAATATCTGATGCTTGCGCCACTTCTTTGCTGTGAGTTACGACGATGACACATTTACCTGTTTTCTGGGCAAGTGATTTGAGCAGTTCGACAATATCTCCAGCAGTTTTAGGGTCCAGATTTCCCGTTGGCTCATCTGCTAGAATAACTGGAGCTTCTGAGACCAAACTACGAGCAATGGCAACACGTTGTTGTTGACCACCTGATAACTGGAGAACATTCCGCTTGATCTGACTTTCATCCAAACCAAGCTCAAGCAGTGTATCCTTGCTGGCCTTTTTGTTGACCAAGCGGATATTTTCCAGTGGAGAAAGATAATCTATCAAGTTATAATTTTGAAAGACCAGGGAAATATGGTGCATGCGATGGTAAGAATAGCCCTTCTTACGAATATCCTCTCCTTGAAAAAGGATAGAACCTTCAACAGGACTATCTAGACCAGCAAGTAGGGACAAGAGTGTGGATTTTCCTGCTCCTGACTCACCAATAATACTGTAAAATTTCCCGGGTTCAAAATTATAATTGATCTGATATAGGACTGCTTCAGCAGTGTTCTTATAACGGTAGGTAACATCTTGTAATTGTAATAAAGTCATGATTTCTCCTTCTTAACTAATAGATGATAAAATTTCTTTCGGCGATTTTCTAAATAAGAATAGGAAACAAAGGGCTACAGATAAGCAACTAATCAACAACAGAAAGACATAGGACTCTGCAAAAGATAATAAACTACTTGATAGACCACTTGTTTTGGCTAGTGTATTTTGTAAGCTTGCCTGATCTCCACTTGCTAGTAGAGTTTGGAGTAGGTAGGATGTGATTGCGTTTCCTGTAGCAAATGCTGGAAGCAAAGCTCCGAGAGATACCAAAAATACCTCTAAACAGAACTGCAGGAAAATCGAACTCTTGCCTTTTCCAAGTGCCAGAAGAATCCCCACTTCGTAGACCCGTTCTCTCAACCAGAGAGACAAAACAAGAATTAAGGCTCCTGCTCCTGCTATCATAATCCCATAAAGGAAAATGGTCAGAAAGGTTTGGAAAGTTGCAACCGAGTCTTTGATTTGTTCAAAAGCCTTGTTTTCCTTTTCAACTTGATACCCTTGATTTTCCAAGGCCAAGTTTTCTACCTGCTTCATGAGTCCGTCCATTTCCTTAGGATTTTCTACATAAAAGCGCGCTGCACTGACTAGAGATTCACCATTTCCCAAAAGGCTTTGGCTACTTTCATAGTCTGTAAAGACTTGGTTTTCACTGAAGTCAGAAGACAAGCCTGTAAATTTCTCTTGTTTTTTACCAGAAAAGATGCCGACAATCTCAAACTCCACTGTTTGCCCTTTGCCAGCTTCTGACTGACCAGCATCTAAGGCAATCTTGTCATGAAGGGAAAGACTATTCTTCTTAGCCAACTCTTCGTGGATGATGATTTTCTTTGAATCCCCTTTTTGAAGATGTCGCCCTTCTTTTAAGTTGAAAGCCGAGCTGGTAAAGGTGACATCCTTAGATGAATCTTCAAGAGCTGTTAAGCTAACCAAATTCTTATCCGCAGCGGACAAATCATCACGTTCCACGCTCTGCTCGCCACTCACTGCTTCCTTGTCTTTTAGTTTTGCGACCGTCTCGAGTTCAGGAGAAACATTTTCCAGTCCCTTAATCTTGCTTACAGATGCTAGGTCTGACAACTTGAATGTCTGACCATTTTCTATCTTCTTAATAGAAAAAGAGGTATTGAGTGATTTGTAAAGATTGGTTTCAACTGTTTTGTTGGACTTCATCAGAGTCAAACAGGCTGAAATTCCAGCCAATAGGACCAATAAAATCAGAAATAAAATAAAACTTCTCAGTCGTTTTCTGCTGACATAAGCCCAAGCTCTTTGGATCGGATTCATTTGTCACCTCCATATTTGTAAGACTATTATAAAATCCAAATATGAAATGTTTATGAAATACAAAAAAGAGCAAAATTTTTTTGCTCTACTTGAATTATATGAAAACAAAAGAGCTAGCCTAAGCTAACTCTTATCCTATGCGGAGAGAGGGACTTGAACCCTCACGACCTAAAGCGGTCACAGGATCCTTAGTCCTGCGCGTCTGCCAATTCCGCCATCCCCGCGTCGATTACTTTACTAGTATATCAACTTTTAGGATGCTTGTCAACACTTTTTTTCAATTTTTTTCATTTCATCAACCAAATTACTCTGAAAATTCATTTAGATTTTCATCTACTAACTTAGCTCCGAGTGTATTTTTGAAATGACCTAGGGCAAATTGATGATTTTCAGGCCAGATAGATGCAACAGCCGGTTTAACAATCTCGATGTCATATCCTAGATTATAGGCATCTATAGCTGTATGCAGGACACAGATATCCGTCAAAACTCCGGTTAAAATAACTGTAGAAATTCGACGCTCTCTCAAACGGATATCTAGGTCAGTACCCGAAAAAGCTGAGTAATGACGTTTATCCATCCAAAAGACACGACTGTCTGAACCATGCTCTTGATAAAAGACCCCAAATCTCCGTATAAATTCCGTCCACTAGTCCCAATCAAATTGTGAGGAGGAAACAGCTTGCTTTCTGGATGGAAACAATCGTTTTCTTCGTGAGCATCAATGGTAAAGAAGATGTAATCTCCTCGTTCAAAAGCTAGTCGAGTTACCTTGCTGATGGCATCCGAAATCGCCTGAGCTGGAGCGCCTGCTGTCAATTTTCCACTATCAGCAACAAAATCTTCTGTATAATCAATCGAAATCAAAGCCTTAGTCATTAGTAATCTCTTTTCTTCACTTCTTCAAAAATATCTGAAATCAAAACCTTAAGGTAGGTTCCCTTCATTCCAAGTGAGCGACTTTCAATAATCCCTGCAGACTCAAGTTTACGAAGGGCATTGACAATCACAGAACGAGTGATTCCGATACGGTCTGCAATCACAGACGCAGTCAACTGCCCTTCATTTCCATTTAATTCCCCTAAAATTGCTGAAACAGCACGGAGTTCGGAGTAAGAAAGGGTATTAACCGCCATGGTAACAGCAGTACGGCGACGGATATTTTTCTCATCTTCTTCACGCTGGAAATTAAGGAGTTGAATTCCAACAACGGTACTCGCAATCTCAACAAGAATCAAGTCCTCGTCTTCGAATTTTTTATCATTGCGCCAAATAATCAAAGAACCAAGTCGAATCCCTGATACATGAATCGGTGCAATAGTCGTCAAACCATCTGGAAAGTCGGCACGACTTTCCACAGGAAAAATGCTTAAATCATGATCAACTGTCAGATTGGCTTCTGTATCGTAAATCATGTTCGCACCTTGAATGTAGTCATCTGGGAAAATCTTAGTTTGGAAGAACTGCTCTACACGATCTGTATTGGTTTTGTAACGCATAAAATAACCAAGGAGACGTCCCTTGCTATTGACGATACAGGCGTTACAGTCAATAATATCTGCCAATTGACGGGTAATCGCATTGTAGGGAAGTTCTTCCTGCAACTGCTCCTCTGAGCGCTTCAGGATAGAAGTAATTTTTCTAGTTTTTTCTAATAAATGTGCCATTTTTCACCTCGAATTTAATCGCTATCATTATAACATAAACAGCTTGAATTTTCAATTATTATCTGAAAATTGCTTATTTAATTGCAATTTGAAAAAACAAGAATATTTTTAATTAAATTGCTTCTTTTCTATTGACAAGCCCCTTATTTTTGTGTATTATAATATTACAAGAAGATAATATATCTATTTTATTTATCTTTCTTTTTCCATTCGGTCTCCTTATATAAAAAAGCGATTCGTTTTGAACCGCTTTTTCTTATTTATCGCCCTTGTTACGAATAACAAAGCCTGTTTGCTTTTCACTTGAAGTATTGCGTGGTTTTTTATTATCCTTACGATAACGTTTTTCCTTATCATAACGATCATTTCCACGACTGCCGTTTTTGAAATCATCACGGCGACCATTGCCACGGCGTTCGCGATCACGACGGTCATCTCCACGACGACCTCCCTTACCTTTACCACCGAAGCCATTACCTGATGGTTTAAATGGCAGTGGTTTTTCACGCGCAATCTCCACTTCAGGAAGGCTATCTGGATCTTGGACAGTCAGACTCAAGATATACATGGCCAATTCTTCTGGAGTAAATTCAGCAGCCAACTTGCGAGCATCCTTACCAAATTTCTCAAAGTTGCCACGGATTGTCTCATCTGCAAAATCACGTTCGATTTTCTTGAGTGCAACCTGTTTCTTAGCTTGGAAGGCTTCTTCTGCACTTGCAGGTTTAAGACCTTTCATGCGCTTCTTAGTCAAGTTTTCAATAATTTGAAGGTAACCCATTTCGTTTGGAGCAACAAAGGTAATCGATTGACCTGATTTACCAGCACGACCTGTACGACCGATACGGTGAACATAACTTTCAGGATCTTGTGGAATATCGTAATTATAGACATGAGTTACACCTGAAATATCCAAACCACGCGCTGCCACGTCTGTTGCAACCAAAACATCTAGATTGCCGTTTTTGAAGTCACGAAGGACACGAAGACGTTTGTTTTGGTCTAGGTCTCCATGAATTCCTTCTGCACGGAAGCCACGGATTTTCAAACCACGAGTCAATTCATCTACACGACGTTTGGTACGACCAAATACGATAGCAAGTTCTGGTTGTTCCACATCCATAAGACGAGTCATGGTATCAAATTTTTCTTGTTCTTTAACACGAATATAGTATTGGTCAACCAATTCTGTTGTCAATTCCTTAGCAGCAATCTTCACATGCTCAGGTTCTTTCATAAACTGAACACCAATACGTTTGATGGCATCTGGCATAGTTGCTGAGAAAAGTAAGGTTTGACGGTTTTCAGGGACACGAGAAATGATAGCTTCGATATCTTCAAGGAAGCCCATGTTGAGCATTTCATCCGCTTCGTCAAGGATAAGAGTTTCAATATCTTGTAATTTCAAGGCCTTGCGTTTAATCAAGTCCAAGAGGCGACCTGGAGTTCCCACCACGATATGGGCACCAGATTTAAGAGCCTTAATCTGTTTTTCAATGCTTGATCCGCCATATACTGAGCGTACTTTGACTCCCTTACTACGACCAAATCGGAAGAGTTCTTCTTGACTTTGGACAGCTAATTCACGAGTTGGAGCGATAACCAAAGCTTGGATGGTCGCTTCTTCTGTACGGATTTTTTCAAGGGTTGGCAAGCCAAAGGCTGCAGTTTTTCCTGTACCAGTCTGAGCTTGACCGATAACGTCCTTGCCTTCAAGGGCCAAGGGAATAGTTTGTTCTTGGATAGGACTGGCTTCTACAAAACCAGCTTTTTCAATCTCTGCTAGCAAATCAGCAGACAAGTTTAATTCATTAAATTTCACGTTATTCTTCTTTCTAAAGGTGGTGCGAAGCCACCCTATAGGACTTAGTTTATACTTTTCTTTTTATGACGTATTTTCATATACTGGATATAAAATCGTGTTGCTTCTTTTCCACAAAAGAAAAGTACTGTTTTCTTTGCAACCTATCTAGTATAACACAAGAGAGAAGCAAAAGATAGCCCAATCCATCGATAAAGTCATGTAAACGATTTTTCTGAGAAAATAAAGTTAAACTTTCCACTATTTCATAAACTTTTTTAAAGCGTAGCAGAATTGTGCAAAAGTTTTTTTCTTGTGCTAGAATGAAATTCGAATAGGAGGAACTCTAAATGTTAACTTATGATTTAATCGTTATCGGATTTGGTAAAGCTGGTAAAACACTAGCTGGTAAATTGGCTTCAGCTGGCAAAAAAGTTGCCCTCATTGAACGTAGCAAAGCTATGTACGGTGGAACTTGTATCAACATCGGTTGTATCCCAACTAAAACTTTGCTGGTTGCTGCTGAGAAAGACTTGTCTTTTGAAGAAGTGATTGCTACCAAAAACACTATCACTAGTCGCCTCAACGGTAAAAACTATGCGACTGTTGCTGGTACAGGCGTCGATATCTTTGATGCGGAAGCTCACTTCCTTTCAAATAAAGTCATCGAAATCCAAGCTGGTGATGAAAAGAAAGAACTGACTGCTGAAACAATCGTCATCAACACTGGTGCTGTTTCAAACGTCTTGCCAATCCCTGGACTTGCTACAAGCAAAAACGTCTTTGACTCAACAGGTATCCAAAACTTGGACAAATTACCTGAAAACCTTGGAGTCCTTGGTGGTGGAAATATCGGTCTTGAATTTGCCGGCCTATACAACAAACTTGGAAGCAAGGTTACAGTCCTAGATGCCTTGGATACTTTCCTTCCTCGTGCAGAACCTTCCATCGCAGCTCTTGCTAAACAATACATGGAAGAAGACGGTATTGAATTGCTTCAAAATATCCGTACTACTGAAATCAAAAACGACGGTGACCAAGTGCTCGTTGTGACTGAAAACGAAACTTACCGTTTCGATGCCCTTCTCTACGCAACAGGACGTAAACCAAACGTAGAACCACTTCAACTTGAAAATACAGATATTGAACTAACTGAACGTGGTGCTATTAAAGTAGACAAACATTGTCAAACAAACGTTCCTGGTGTCTTTGCAGTTGGAGATGTCAACGGTGGCCTTCAATTTACTTACATTTCACTTGATGACTTCCGTGTTGTTTACAGCTACCTTGCTGGAGATGGCAGCTACACACTTGAAGACCGTCTCAATGTACCAAATACTATGTTCATCACACCTGCACTTTCACAAGTTGGTTTGACTGAAAGCCAAGCAGCTGATTTGAAACTTCCATACGCAGTGAAAGAAATCCCTGTTGCAGCAATGCCTCGTGGTCACGTAAACGGAGACCTTCGCGGAGCTTTCAAAGCTGTTGTTAATACTGAAACAAAAGAAATTCTTGGAGCAAGCATCTTCTCAGAAGGTTCTCAAGAAATCATCAACATCATTACTGTTGCTATGGACAACAAGATTCCTTACACTTACTTCACAAAACAAATTTTCACTCACCCAACCTTGGCTGAGAACTTGAATGACTTGTTTGCGATTTAAGTTGAGATTTAATCGTATCGAACATCCCTCTTTGGGCTGTTTTTACTTCTGCGGAACCTCAAATCTGTCTTTTCCTTCTTTTATGATATAATAGAAACATGAAATTAAAAACTACTTTGGGCCTTCTTGCTGGGCGTTCTTCCCACTTCGTTTTAAGCCGTCTTGGCCGTGGAAGTACGCTCCCAGGAAAACTTGCCCTTCAATTTGATAAAGATATTTTACAAAACCTAGCTAAGAACTACGAGATTGTCGTGGTCACTGGAACCAACGGAAAAACCTTGACAACTGCCCTCACTGTCGGCATTTTAAAAGAAGTTTATGGTCAAGTTCTGACCAACCCAAGCGGTGCCAACATGATTACAGGAATTGCGACAACCTTCTTAACAGCCAAATCTTCTAAAACTGGGAAAAATATTGCCGTCCTAGAGATTGACGAAGCAAGTCTATCTCGTATCTGTGACTATATCCAGCCAAGCTTATTTGTTATCACTAATATCTTCCGTGACCAGATGGACCGCTATGGTGAGATTTACACTACTTACAAGATGATTTTGGATGCTATTCGTAAGGTACCTACGGCTACTGTTCTCCTAAATGGTGACAGTCCTCTTTTCTACAAGCCAGCTATTCCAAATCCTGTACAGTATTTTGGTTTTGACTTGGAGAAAGGTCCAGCCCAGCTGGCTCACTATAATACCGAAGGGATTCTCTGTCCTGACTGCCAAGGCATCCTCAAATATGAGCATAATACCTATGCAAACTTGGGTGCCTATATCTGTGAAGACTGTGGATGTAAACGTCCTGATCTCGACTATCGCTTGACAGAACTAGTTGAGTTGACCAACAATCGCTCTCGCTTTGTCATTGACGGACAAGAATACGGTATTCAAATCGGTGGTCTCTACAATATCTACAACGCCCTAGCTGCGGTTGCCATCGCCCGTTTCCTCGGCGCAGATTCCCAACTAATCAAGCAGGGATTTGATAAGAGTCGTGCTGTCTTTGGACGCCAGGAAACCTTCCATATCGGAGATAAGGAATGTACCCTTGTCTTGATTAAAAATCCAGTCGGTGCAACTCAAGCTATCGAAATGATTAAATTAGCTCCTTATCCATTTAGCCTATCTGTCCTCCTTAATGCTAACTATGCAGATGGAATTGATACCAGCTGGATCTGGGATGCGGACTTTGAACAGATCACCGAGATGGACATCCCCGAAATCAATGCTGGCGGTGTTCGCCATTCTGAAATCGCACGTCGTCTACGAGTAACTGGCTATCCAGCTGATAAAATTACTGAAACAAGTAGTCTGGAACAAGTTCTTAAAACCATTGAGAACCAAGACTGTAAGCATGCCTATATCCTAGCAACTTATACTGCTATGCTGGAATTCCGCGAACTGCTGGCTAGTCGTCAGATTGTTAGAAAGGAGATGAACTAATGGTTTATACTTCACTTTCCTCAAAAGATGGCATTTACCCTTATCAGCTCAACATTGCCCACCTCTATGGAAATCTCATGAATACTTATGGGGATAATGGCAACATCCTCATGCTCAAGTATGTGGCTGAAAAACTGGGGGCTCATGTGACGGTTGACATCGTTTCACTTCATGATGATTTCGATGAAAATCACTACGACATTGCCTTTTTCGGAGGTGGTCAAGACTTTGAACAGAGTATCATTGCAGACGACCTACCTGCTAAAAAAGAGAGCATTGACAACTACATCCAAAACGACGGTGTGGTTCTGGCTATCTGCGGTGGTTTCCAACTATTGGGTCAATATTATGTTGAAGCTTCAGGGAGACGCATCGAAGGACTAGGGGTCATGGGCCACTACACGCTCAACCAGACCAATAACCGTTTTATCGGGGACATCAAGATTCATAATGAAGATTTCAATGAAACCTACTATGGATTTGAGAATCATCAGGGCCGTACCTTCCTCTCAGATGATCAAAAACCACTGGGACAGGTTGTCTATGGAAATGGAAATAACGAAGAAAAAGTCGGCGAAGGTGTTCATTATAAGAATGTCTTTGGTTCCTACTTCCACGGGCCTATCCTCTCTCGTAATGCCAATCTAGCTTATCGCCTAGTCACTACTGCCCTCAAGAAGAAATATGGTCAGGACATTCAACTCCCTGCTTATGAGGACATTCTCAGCCAAGAAATCGCTGAAGAATACAGTGATGTCAAAAGCAAGGCTGACTTTTCTTAAACAAAGGAAAATGATATCAAAGAACTCCGTTATCTTGTCGGAGTTCTTTTTGTCTGTTCTTTTACCCTTCTCCCTTGCATTTTCTCTCATTTTTTGCCAAAATAGAGGGGTAGAAAGAAGGTAGCATATGTCTAAATTACAACAAATCGTAACATATCTTGAATCAGAAAAACTAGACGTCGCTGTCGTATCTGACCCCGTCACAATCAATTACCTCACTGGCTTTTACAGTGATCCCCATGAACGCCAAATGTTCCTTTTTGTCCTAGCGGATCAGGAACCCCTCCTTTTTGTCCCAGCCCTTGAAGTGGAGCGTGCGAGCAGCACTGTTTCCTTCCCAGTTGTGGGCTATGTGGACTCTGAAAATCCATGGCAAAAAATGAAACATGCTCTTCCACAACTTGACTTCAAACGTGTCGCTGTTGAGTTTGACAATCTCATCTTGACCAAATATCATGGCTTGAAAACAGTTTTTGAAACTGCTGAGTTTAACAACCTCACACCTCGTATCCAACGCATGCGCCTCATCAAATCTGCTGACGAAGTGCAAAAAATGATGGTTGCAGGTCTCTATGCGGACAAGGCTGTTAAGGTTGGCTTTGATAATATTTCTCTTGATAAGACAGAGACAGATATCATCGCCCAAATTGACTTTGCTATGAAGCGTGAAGGTTATGAAATGAGCTTTGATACCATGGTCTTGACTGGTGATAATGCTGCAAATCCACACGGTATTCCAGCAGCTAACAAGGTTGAAAATGATGCTCTTCTCCTCTTTGACCTTGGTGTTCTAGTCAACGGCTATGCGTCAGATATGACTCGTACAGTCGCAGTCGGCAAACCTGACCAATTCAAGAAAGATATCTATAACTTGACTCTTGAAGCCCAACAAGCTGCTCTTGACTTTATTAAACCTGGTGTGACTGCTCATGAAGTGGACCGCGCTGCCCGTGAGGTCATCGAAAAAGCTGGTTACGGAGAGTACTTCAACCACCGTCTCGGTCACGGTATCGGTATGGATGTTCATGAATTCCCATCTATCATGGAAGGAAACGACATGGTCATCGAAGAAGGAATGTGCTTCTCTGTTGAACCAGGTATCTATATCCCTGGTAAAGTCGGTGTTCGTATTGAAGACTGCGGTGTTGTTACCAAGGATGGCTTTGACCTCTTTACAAACACCAGCAAAGACTTGCTGTATTTTGATTAATTTTCTTTGAAAATCTTCCCACAATAAAACGCATAGTATCAATCTTTCAACACCTGATACTATGCGTTTTTCTTATTTGAAATACTTTTGACTCAGCCTCTTTACTTAATCTTCTTGATACTTTGACTAAGCACAAATCCTACAATCATCCCTACCATATTTTGCATGAAATTTGGTAAAATTTCTGGTAGAGCTGCAGCCCAGCCATTCATCAAAGTAGAACCCAAGGCGTAACCCCCTACCATGGCAATCGTTGCTAAGATAAGGCCTAACCACTGAGTTTTTCCTTTAAATCCTGCGAAAAATCCCTGCAAGCCATGGTTGACCAAGCTAAAGAACATCCACTGAGGATAGCCTGATAAGAGGTCAATCAAGAAACCTGCTAGTCCTCCTACTACAGCCCCTTCACGACTACCAAAGTAAAAGGCCGTAAAGAAAACACCCGCATCTAAGAGAGTTAGAATTCCTGTCGGTGTTGGAATTTTTAAGAAATAGCCTAGAACCACAGAGAGAGCGGTTAATAGGGATACAAGGGCGATTTTAGTTGTTTTGGTTTGCTTCATATTGTCTTACTCCATACTGATCTGCTTGTGCAATGGCACGGTAAACGAAAGCCTTAGAGCTTTCTACTGCTGGTAAAAGTTCATCACCTTTGACTAGATGACTGGCAATGCTGGAAGCAAAGGTACAACCTGCACCAGCATTTTGCCCTTGGATGACAGGATTTTCTAGGACTGTAAAGTTTTGTCCATCATAAAAGACATCTACAGCCTTGTCCTGACTAAGGCGATTGCCTCCTTTGATAATGACTGCTGGCGCTCCTAAGGCATGTAGTTTCTGTGCTGCTGTCTTCATGTCTTCCAAGCTTTTAATTTCTTGACCAGCTAATAATTCTGCTTCTGGGAGGTTAGGTGTAATCACACTGACATGAGGGAAAAAGCGAATCAACTCTTGGCATAGTTCACTTACAGCCACGTCGTGCGTTTCCTTGCAGACCAAGACAGGATCCAATACTACAGGCACTCCTGGGCGTTGTTTGATAAAGTCCAATGCCTTCTCAGCCACACTGACAGTTGGTAGAAGACCAATCTTAATTCCCCCAAACTCGACATCACGCAAGCTATCTAATTCATGTTGAAAAATGGTATCGTCAGTTGGAAAGACTTCAAATCCTTTTTCTGTCAAGGCTGTCAAGCAAGTCACTGCTACAAAGCCATGCAAGCCGTTCAATGTATAGGTAGCTAAATCTGCTGACAAACCACCTCCACTAAAAATATCATTCCCAGAAAGTGCTAAAATACGATTATTCTTCATAACGAATCTCCTTTAAATACAAACCATTAGGTGCTGCAGTGGGACCAGCAAGTTGCCTGTCCTTTTTCTCCAAAATCAAGTCAATCTGCTCTACTGGCATACGGTTGTTTCCGATTTTGAGCAGCGTCCCCACCATATTGCGAATCTGCTTATACAAGAAACCATTTCCTGAAAAGGTAAAGGTCAAAAATTGTCCTGTCTCATCAACCCTGAGACTAGCTTCTGTGATGGTGCGAACCTTATCCTCCACACTGGTTCCAGAGGCTGTAAAGCCTGTGAAATCGTGGGTGCCCTCTAGCTTTTTGACAGCCTCCTGCATCCGTTCCACATCAAGCGGATAGGGAAAGTGAGTAGCATAGTGACGGCGCATGGGATTTTTAGGACGACCCCTATCCACAATAAACTCATAGGTCTTGCTGTGCTTGGCATAACGGCAATGAAAATCATCTGCCACAAGCTCAATCGAAATCACATCAATATCTTCAGGTGACTGAGTGTCTAGAGCAAAACGGAGCTTCTCCTCATCCATTTGATAAGGCAAGTCAAAATGAATGACCTGTCCCAAAGCATGAACTCCACTATCAGTCCTACCAGCACCGTGAACAGTGATTGCTTTCCCTTTATTGAGTCTTGTCAAGGTTTTTTCAATTTCCTCCTGAACGCTCCGCGCATGGGTCTGGCGTTGAAAACCAGCAAAGGCGTAACCATCATAGGAAATAGTTGCTTTGTATCTTGTCATAACTTCTATTTTATCAAGAAATTAGTCTGTAGACAAGGTCCTAAAGTAAATACTGTATGGGTACAAAAATTCTAAAAAGAAAAACTTAGGAACCAATCCTAAGCTCTCTTTTGAAGTAGGTGCATGACAAAGATAGAAGTTACAATCAACCAAACTCCCAAAATTGTAAAGACCAGCATCCCATTGTGAGTTAATAAGCCAATTGCACTTAGAACGAATGGTGTCGTAAAGGCTCCGAAACTACAGCCTAATACAGCAAATGAAGTTGCTTGATTGAGGAGTTTAGCTGGAATTCTTTCAGAGACAAGTTGAAAAACTGTCGTCAAGGCTACACTGTAGGCAAAACCAGCCAGAATGCTTCCTGCCACTACCACCCACAAGGATGGAGATAAGGCAATCACAATTTGCCCCAAACCAAAGGTAATACCGGACCAGAGAAGCAATTTCTCTTTAAAGATAGAAATCAAGAAAGAGAAACTCACACCAGCCACAATCCCGATCAACTGCATGACACTAAGAACAAAACTAGATAACTGGGCATCTCCAAGTCCTCTTTCCACCATCAAACTTGGAATACGAATAGTAATAGCCGTATTGGTACAAACTACAACCGCCGCTTCGATAGCTAGGATAAAAATCAAACCTTTCATTTCCCGAGTTAAGCGACTTGCTTCTTTCTCTTTTTTCTTGACTTCTTTCTTTTCTTTTCCATAAGGGACAAAGAGCAGATAAAGGGTCAGCACCAAAAATCCAGCACTATAGGCTAGGAAGGTAGCTGTCCAACCAAAGGCCAACAACTGGCCGACTGCCAAGGTAATGAGAGAAGCCCCAACGACCTCTGCAGAACCGCGTAACCCTAGCATCTGTATTCTCGTTTTTCCTTGGTAACGTTCACTGATAATAGAAATGGCCTTAGCATTAATCATCCCAACACCCAAACCAAAAAGAATCCGTGTTCCAAAAACAAAGGGGTAGGCTTGATACCAGAAGGGAGCCGTCCCGCTGAGTGATAAAATCAGCAAGCCCAGACTAATCTGTAAGCGCTCAGGAAATATTTTTTCTAAGAAACCATTTAGTAGTAACATAATCATGATCCCGAAAGAAGGCAAGCTCGCCAAGAGTTCAATTTGTTCCTTAGGATAGCCTTGATAATAGTCAAACATGGCTGGCAGGGCACTCGAGATGGAAAAGGATGTAATCAAAACGAGGGAGAGAGCCAAAATACTGGCCCGTTCTAAAAATTGTTTCATGAAATCTCTTTCTATATTTTCTCTTAATCTTCTACTTTTTTGATAGTCATCAAACAAGCAAGAAAAGAAGAAGCCTCTTTAGTGTACAGACTCCTTCTTAAACTCGAAAATGAATCCCTTGTGTCTTAGGATGATTTTCTCTTGATTTGCTTAATAAAGTAGAAGATAAATCCTGCCACCATATAAGCAACAAAGATAATCAGACACCACTTGAACACGACATCCCAACCCTTGTTCACATTCAAAAAGAAGTACGGGAAGGGACTGACCTTAGAATTAGGAACATCAAGTTTCAATACCAAGCCATTAAAAAGAGCAAAAATCATATACAGCAAGGGTAAAATCGTCCACACAATTGGGTCCCAAATCTTGTATTGACCCTGTTTGTCAAAAAAGAGGGTATCTGCTAAAAACCAGAGGGGAACGATATAGTGGCAAAGGAAATTTTCTAGAGTATAGAAATTAGTCGCAATAGGCGCTAAAAGGAAATGGTAAATCACACAGGTAATCATGATACTCATGGTGACCCCACCTTTTAAGCGCAAGAGACTTGGTCTTTGCCAGTTTTCACCTAAACGGCTCATAACCTTTAGGAGATAGAGCGTAAAAATCGCGACTAAAAGGTTGGACAGAACCGTATAATAGAGTAACATCCCAAATCCACCATGCTTGGCGATTTCAAGATAAACTCCCGTAAAAGCCGCTAGAAACAAGAAGATACGGCTATAAAATACAAGTTTATAGTGTTTTGACATGCTTAAATTTTCTTCACAAACTCTGATTTGAGTTTCATGGCACCGAAGCCATCGATTTTACAGTCGATATTGTGGTCGCCTTCTACGATGCGGATATTCTTCACGCGCGTCCCTTGTTTCAAATCTTTTGGCGCACCTTTTACTTTTAAGTCCTTGATGAGAGTTACTGTATCACCGTCAGCCAATTTATTCCCGTTGGCATCGATAGCAACAAGACCCTCTTCTACATCTGCAACTTCAGCAGGATTCCACTCATAAGCACACTCTGGGCAAACCAGTAGGGCACCGTCTTCGTAGACATACTCTGAGTTACATTTTGGGCAATTTGGTAGGTTGTTCATGGTTTCTCCTTATCATCATTCACTATTCTTTGAAAATCAAAATTTCTCGAACAGCAACTATTATACCTTAAAATCAGCATTTTGACAAATATAGAAAAAAACCGATATCAATCTATCGGCTTTTCTACATCTACATTCTTTTTTTAGCTTCTGCTTTGATTTTTTCAACTACTTCTTGAATGTTCAAGCCAGTTGTATCAAGGTAGACAGCATCCTCTGCTTGTTTGAGAGGCGAAGTCTCACGATGACTATCCTTGTAGTCACGCGCAGCAATTTCCTCTTTTAGAGTTTCAAGGTCTGTTTCAATTCCCTTGGCAATATTTTCCTTGTAACGGCGCTCTGCTCTTTCATCTACCGAAGCTACTAGGAAAATTTTCAATTCTGCTTGTGGCAATACAACAGTCCCAATATCGCGACCGTCCATGACAATCCCACCTTGCTGGGCAATCTCTTGTTGGAGAGAAACTAGTTTCTCTCGTACTTCAGGAATTGCTGCAATAGCTGAAACATGATTGGTCACTTCATTTTCACGGATAGGATGGGTAATATCCACATCTCCTACAAAGACAAGTTGTTCTCCAGTTTCTGAGCGTCCAAAACTGATTGGATGCTGGTCCAATAAGGCTAAAAGTTCTTCAACTTGTTCAACTCCTAATTGGTTCCTGAGAGCCATGTAGGTCGCTGCACGATACATAGCACCTGTATCTAGGTAGGTGAATCCAAAATCCTTGGCAATAATCTTTGCGACCGTACTCTTGCCACTTGAAGCAGGACCGTCAATAGCAATTTGAATCGTCTTCATTTATGACTCCTATCTAGTCTTAATCACATCTCCAGGATTAGCAAACCAAGATCCTGTAGCCATATGGCCAGGATTCAAAGCCTCTAACTGAGCAATCGAGATTCCTGCACGAGCGGCAATAGCTGCTTCTCCTTCTCCAGCCATAACTTTTGTAGTTCCTTCTGGATCAGTTGGATGTTCTGAGCTACTAGATGACTCTTCTACCTTCTCCTCTGAACTAGAAGATGCCTGCTCTGAACTACTACTAGAAGTAGAAGAAACTTGCTCTACTTTTGTATCTGAATCGTGAAAATCTTTCAAGGCTGCTGTGCGATTACTCCCACCCGATGAAAGATAGATAAGAACAATAATCATCACGACTACAATCACAAAGAAAATACTTGCTAAAATAGTCAAGATACGATTAGCCAGCACTCCTCCACCTTGTTCTCTCTTACGACGTTCTGATCTTGTTTCTTCCTGATTCTCATAAATATCTTCTTGCCACGGTTCTTTTGCCATACCTTACTCCTTGGTTTTTTTTACTTTTCTTATTACAATATAAATATGAAAATCACACTTATACCTGAACGCTGCATTGCCTGTGGTCTTTGCCAAACTTATTCTGAATTATTTGATTACCACGATAATGGAATCGTGCGTTTTTACGATGACCCTGACCAACTAGAAAAAGAAATCTCTCCTAGCCAGGACGTCGTAGAAGCTGTTAGAAACTGTCCGACACGTGCCTTGATTAAAGATTAACTCTAATATCGACAAGAACGTTCCACTCCTTCTAGTTTAGCATATTTCCATGCAAAATTATAGTCTTTTCTCTTTATTTTTTTCTGTAAAATCAGGAAGGTCACTTTTTTCTTTGACGAGATAAAGTGGTCTTTTTTTAGTCTCTAGATAAATCTTACTAATATACTTGCCGAGAATCCCAATGGTCAAGAGTTGAATCCCTCCGAGAAAGAGAATAACAGCCATCAGAGAGGTCCAACCTGATGTCGGATTGCCCAAAATGAGAGTCCGAACCACAACAAAAAAGGTCATAAGCAGAGAAATAAAACAAGATAGGAGACCAGCCACAAAGGCGATAATCAAGGGAAAATCTGAAAAGTTAACAATCCCTTCAATGGAGTAGAAAAAGAGTTGCCTAAAACTCCAACTGGTCTTGCCAGCCTGCCTTTCGACATTTGGATAGTCCAGATAGTGGGTTTTAAAACCGACCCAGGCAAAGAGCCCCTTCGAAAAGCGATTGGACTCAGTCAAGCTTAAAATAGCATCGACTACAGATCTTCTCATCATGCGAAAATCACGAACACCTGACGGCAGGGCTACTGGACTAATTTTTTTCATGAAACCATAAAAGAGATCAGCACAGAAACTGCGAAAGAAAGGTTCTCCCTCCCGACTAGTTCTCCGTGTTCCAACACAGTCCAAGTCTGCATTTTGGTCTAGTAAATTTTTCATCTCAAGCAACATACTCGGAGGATCCTGGAGGTCTGCATCCATCACGACCACCAGATCTCCTGTCGCATATTGTAAGCCTGCATACAGAGCTGCTTCTTTGCCAAAATTTCGAGAGAAAGAAATATAATGAACTGCCGAATTTTGCTCCCGATAGGTCTTTAAGAGTTCCAAGGTCCCATCACTTGATCCATCGTCGACAAAGACATACTCGATTTCTGTTTCCAAATCTGGAAGTAAAGCTTCCAAAGCCTGATAAAAAAGAGGAAGTACTTCCTCTTCGTTTAAACAGGGGACAATGATTGACATCACCATCTTAGTCTTCAAATCCATTTGGATGCTTGCTTTGCCAACGCCATGCGTCTTCACACATTTGGGTGATGCCTAATTCTGCTTCCCAGCCCAGTTCTGCTTTGGCTTTTGCAGGATCTGAATAGCAGGCTGCGATATCCCCTGGGCGACGGTCTACGATACGGTAAGGAATTGGACGTCCCACCGCTTTTTCCATGTTTTGGATAATTTCAAGAACTGAGTAGCCTTTACCTGTTCCAAGGTTATAAACGTTTAGGCCTGAACCTTTTTGGATTTTTTTCAGAGCTGCGACGTGACCTTTAGCCAAATCGACAACGTGGATATAGTCACGAACACCAGTTCCGTCTTCCGTATCGTAATCGTCTCCAAACACTTGCACTTGCTCTAATTTTCCAACGGCTACTTGAGTCACATATGGCAAGAGATTGTTTGGAATACCGTTTGGATTTTCTCCCAAATCTCCGCTCTCATGAGCTCCGATTGGGTTGAAATAACGAAGTAAGACCACATTCCATTCTGAGTCCGCCTTATAGATATCGGTCAAAATTTCCTCTAGCATAAGCTTAGTACGGCCGTATGGATTGGTCACTGAAAGTGGGAAATCTTCCAAGATTGGCACTGTATGAGGATCTCCGTAAACTGTCGCAGAAGAACTGAAAATAATGTTTTTACAGTTGTTTTCTTCCATGACCTTCAAAAGACTAACAGTTCCAGCGATATTGTTGTCATAGTAGGCAAGAGGAATACGGGTAGATTCACCAACAGCCTTCAAACCAGCAAAGTGAATGACCCCTGTTGGTTCTTCTTGCTTGAAAATATCACGAAGAGTATCTGTATCACGGATATCTGCCTCATAAAACGGAATTTCAACTCCTGTGATTCTTTCAACAACTTCTAAACTTTTTCTATTACTATTCACAAGGTTATCCACCACAACAACCTGATGACCTGCTTGGATTAACTCAATAACAGTGTGGGTTCCGATAAAACCTGCTCCACCCGTTACCAAAATCTTTTCTTGCATCTTTTTTCCTCGATTCTCGGATTATTTTTTCTTATTTTACCATTTTTGATAGGGAATGTCATTTGCCATCCTAGAGGGTAGGATAAAATTTCAGTAAAATGCTTATACTCTTTGAAAATCTCTTCAAACCATGTCAACGTCGCCTTGCCATATATATGTTACTGACTTCGTCAGTTCTATCCACAACCTCAAAACAGTGTTTTGAGCTGACTTCGTCAGTTCTATCCACAACCTCAAAGCAGTGCTTTGAGCAGCCTGCAGCTAGTTTCCTAGTTTGTTCTTTGATTTTCATTGAGTATTATTCGCTTTTTACTCGTTTGACATAGTTTTCAATTGGGTAGTTTAGAGGGTCCAAGGTCAACTCCTTGCCTTGAATCAGTTGAGCTAGATGGTAGCCAATGATAGGACCCGTTGTGAGGCCTGATGAACCTAGTCCACTGGCTGAATAGACACCTGACAATTCTGGAACCTCTCCAAAGAAAGGAGAGAAATCACTGGTATAGGCACGGATTCCCACACGTTCACCAGATGATTTCGCTTCTGCCAAGGTTGGGTAGTGAGGCAAGGCTGCCTCCTCCATTTTCTGGAGTAAAGTTTCATCTACCGTCAAATCAAATCCCATGTCATTTTCATGAGTAGCACCTAAGGACAATTTCCCACCTGCAAAAGGAATCAAATCCCACTCCCCTTCTGGCATAACAACAGGGTAAGCTTCCATGTCTTGGGCCAGCTGATAATCTCGGAGTTGCCCCTTTTGGGGACGAACATCTACTTCATAACCTAAAGGCTCTAACAGATGTCCCAACCAAGCTCCCGTCGCCAAAATAACCTGATCAAACACCTCTTCGTCAATCTGGTAACCCGATGTTAAAGGTGTCAGACTCACTTTTTCTTTGACCAGCTTGACCTGACTGGCTTCTAGCAAACGAGTCACCAAGAGTTGACCATCTACTCTCGCTCCACCAGAAGCATAGAGCAGACGGTCAAATCCCTGCAAACCAGGGAATAATTCGTTAGCTGATGCTTGGTCCAGAATGGCTAACCGGCCTATCAAAGGAGATTCTTCTCTACGCTGGAGGGCTAGTTGATAGAGTTCTTCCAACTTAGTTTTATCCTTTTTCAGGAGAAAGACTCCCGAACGCTGGTAAAAGTCAATTTCTTTCCCTGACTTCACTAAATCAGCCAACAAATCCACATAAAAGTCAGCCCCCAAGCGCGCCATTTTGTACCAGGCTTTATTGCGACGTTTGGAAAACCAAGGACTGATAATTCCCGCTGCGGCCTTGGTAGCCTGACCTTGTCCATGGTCAAAGACGGTTACTTCTAGGTCACTTTCTTTAGAGAGGTAGTAGGCAGCTGTTGCTCCCACAATTCCTGCTCCAATAATGGCAACTTTTTTCATTGTTTTCACTTTCTAACTAGATATGGTGGAAAGGATTGGTCGATGCTTGACTAGGTACAATATCAATTGTCCAGCCATTTTCAGCCTTCCATTGAGTAAGGAGTGCAGAAATTTTTTCCACAAAAAGCACTTCAATATAGTGACCTGGGTCCAATGCCAACAAGCCATCAGACAACATATCCTGGGCAGTGTGGTAGTAAATATCACCAGTGATATAGACATCCGCTCCTTTAGCTAAAGCATCCTTATAGAAAGACTGCCCGCTACCACCACAGATGGCCACTCTTGAAATAGGATTCTGCAAATCTCTCTCTTGATAATGCACCAATCGAAGGCTATCTAGACCAAAGACTTGCTTGACATGTTGGGCCAATTCCTCAAATGTCTGAGGTTGAATATTTCCAATACGTCCAATCCCACGTTCAGAGCCTGTTTCCTGCAGATAAGTCGTTTCCTCGATACCTAACATCTGACAGAACCAGTCATTGAGACCATTTTCAACGATGTCAATATTGGTATGACTTACATAAACTGCAATGTCATGCTTGATGAGATCAATGTAAATCTGATTTTGTGGACGGCTAGCTACCAAATCCTTGATGGGACGGAAAATCGGCGCATGCTTGACAATAATCAAGTCTACACCCTTTTCAATGGCTTCAACCACCGTTTCTTCACGAATATCGAGAGCCACCATGACCCTTTGGATATCCTTGTCTAAAGTACCAATTTGCAGACCACGACTGTCTCCCTCCATGGAAAATTCCTGAGGGCAAAAGGCTTCATACGCATTAATCACTTCACTTGCTAACATGGAGAACCTCCTTGATGGCTTGAATTTTATCTACTAGAACTTGACGTTCTTCCAGATTTTTTTCTGGGATTTGTCCGAGGGCAAACTCTAGCTTAACAGCTTCTTTTTGCCATTTTTGGACAAAGACTGGACTGACCTCTTTGGACAAGAAGGGACCAAAGCGAACATCACTAGCTGATAGCTTCATTTGTCCTGCTTCCACCACCAAAATCTCGTAAAACTTGCCAGCCTCTTCTAAGATACTTTCAGCTACAATCTGAAATTCGTTCTCTTGTAGCCAGATACGCAAGTCGTCTTCACGATTATTGGGTTGGAGGATTAAACGCTCTACATTAGCTAACTTGTCCAAGCCTTCTTCTAAAATCCTGGCAATCAAACGACCACCCATACCAGCAATGGTAATGACCGATACCTTATCTACCTCTTCAAAGGCTGCCAAGCCATTTGCTAAACGGACTTGGATTTTCTCCTTTAACCCGTGACTTTCAACATTTTTAACCGCGGACTGGTAGGGACCTTCTACAACCTCACCTGCAATGGCACTTTTGATTTGTCCTCTTTCGACCAACTCGATAGGCAGATAAGCATGGTCACTCCCCACATCTAGTAAAATGGCTCCCTGTGGCACAAAGGAAGCCACTAATTCTAATCTCTTTGAAATCATCTTCTCTCACTTTCCAAACTCTATTACCTCTTATTATACCACATTTCAGCTGGCAATCTTGTACCTAAAAAGACCGCAATCCACAGATTGCAGCCTTTCTTTATTTTCTAGCTTGGTAGCGACTGGTCAAAATGAAAATCACGGTAAAGACCAACATCATGACACCATAAACAGGTAATGTTTGTCCTGTTAAGGTTGAAATTTCAAGTAGTTTTTGAATTCTTGGGAAGAGAGCTGTAGCTAGGAAGCCTCCTACTGACCAAACAATCAAGAGGACACGCCATAGGGTAAATGGCATGCAGGCTCTAAATACGGATAAGAAACCAATTGACCCCAAGAGATAATAGAGTAGAGTTGAGATTTCTAACTCAGACCAACCTTGGCTACTTCCAAATATTTTCACAAAAAGAACGCTGAACACAACCATGAGAGCACTTGGTAGAGCACGAAGCATGGATCTTCTGAGGAAGTTTGGCTCAACAGGTTTGATATTTCGCTCAAAAGTCAGAACGAATGGTGGGAAACCTTCCACGAACTGGTCAATCATGGTAATCTGGATCGGAATGAAAGGGAAGATCAAGATCCACTCAGATCGTCCCAGAAGAGCACTGGCGATACAGATAACTGCGAGCAAGAAAGAATAGATGGTCTTTATCAAGAAAATCGGGGCGATATGGGCAATGTTATTGACCACGCGACGACCTTCAAAGAGAATCTCAGGAACATCATTAAAGTCTGAGTTCAAGAGAACCAGATTGGCAATCTGACGCGTCGCCGGATCCCCTTCCGCCATCACGATAGAACAATCCGCCTCACGAAGGGCGAGAATATCATTGACTCCGTCTCCTGTCATAGCTGTTGTATGCCCCGCTTTTTTCAGTGTTTGGATAATGAGTTTCTTTTGATGAGGGGAAACACGTCCGAAAATAGCTGTCTCCTCAGCCATAGTAATCAATTCCTCATCCGTGATTTTCGAGCAATCTACATAGCTATGATAGTCCGCAAAACCAGCCTTCTGGGCAATACTGGACACCGTAACTGGATTGTCACCAGAGATGATCTTGAGACCCACTTCCTGAGAACGGAGATAGTCCAACGTCTCTGCTGCTCCCTCTCGAATCGGATCCAAGATTTCCAGCAGGGCCAGAGCCTGAATATCAGATGGTTTCTGTGGCTTGTGATGGTCTAATTTCTCCTGACTGAGTGCCAAGACCAAGACACGTGATCCTCTCTCTAGAGCCTCTCTGGCTTCTGGGACCTCAGAAGCCAGCAACATCTCAGGCGCCCCTAAAAAAACTGTCCCCAAACCTTCTAACTCTATGGCTCCCCACTTGCGGTCGCTAGAGAAGGGAAGATTGGAAAGCATAGGATAGGCTACCTGACCTTGGAAACGCTGGCGAATAGCTTGAGCTGTTGGATTCTTATCCTCACTATGGGCCATATAGCTTGTCAGGATGCTAGCAATAGCCTCGTCACCATAAGTTTCCGTCAACGGAAGAACAGCCTCTACCTGCATCTTTCCTTGGGTGATGGTGCCCGTCTTGTCCAAACAGAGCATATCCACACGCGCCAAGGTTTCAACAGAGTACATCTCCTGCACCAAAACCTTTTTCAAACCTAGCTTGATAACTGCAGTCAAGAGCGAAGTAATGGTCAAAAGGGCAATTCCCTTAGGTAACATCCCCAAAAGGGCTGTAGACGAGTTTACAACGGACGACTTAAGAGGCAAGCCTTTTAACATCAAGGCTTCTAGCAAGAGAGCCAGACCAAAAGGAATGATAATCTTTCCAGTAAAACCTGCTAACTTGTCCAGCGATTTCATGATACGAGAGTTGATTGGTTTAACGGTCTTGGCTTCCAGCATGAGTTTGGCAGCATAGTTATCAGCCCCAACATGGTGAACTTGAGCCAAAACTGCCCCACTAGCCAAGAAACTTCCTGACAAGAGCAAGGCATCCACTTCCTTTTGCACCAAATCACTTTCTCCCGTTAGCATGGCTTCATTAACCTCCGTAAAGCCTTCCAAAACCAAGGCATCACTAGGAATCTGCTCTCCTGCAGACAAACGAATGACATCTCCTAACACCAATTCTTCAGGATTCAGAGCTACTTCTTGGCCATCACGAATGGTTTTAACCTTTTCCTTGGTCATGAGATTGAGCTTGTCCACCATGTGTTTAGCCCGCAGCTCGGTCACAATTCCAGAAAAAGCGTTAAAGCAGATAACGGCAAAGAAGACCAGATTGCTCCAAGCTTGCACAAAGGCAAGGGCCAAAGCAATGGCAAAGTTCAAAGCGTTAAAAAGGGTAAAGACATTTCGTTTAACGATTTGCCAAGTGCTGGTACTGGCCGAAGCAGTAAAATCATTGACCAAGCCCTTAGCCTGTCTTTCCTCGACTTCTATTTGGGTTAATCCCATAATCTTATTTTTATCCATAAATTCTATCATATCATTTTTTCTAAAAGAATTCTAATCTCACCCCAAATATGCACCTAGTCAAGGGAAAAGTTTGCCAGCCCTCCTTTGATAAGGTATAATAATAACAAGAAAATAATCGAAGGAGATCGCATGTTTTATACTTATTTACGTGGATTGGTTGTCTTGCTCCTATGGTCCATCAATGGCAATGCCCATTATCATAATACTGATAAAATTCCTAATCAAGATGAAAATTATATTTTGGTTGCACCTCACCGCACCTGGTGGGATCCAGTTTATATGGCCTTTGCGACCAAACCAAAACAATTTATCTTTATGGCCAAAAAAGAGCTCTTTACCAACCGTATCTTTGGCTGGTGGATTCGTATGTGTGGTGCCTTTCCTATCGACCGTGAAAATCCTAGCGCCTCAGCCATCAAATATCCTATCAATGTTCTTAAAAAAAGTGACCGCTCTCTCATCATGTTTCCAAGTGGAAGCCGACACTCAAACGATGTCAAGGGTGGCGTAGCTCTGATTGCCAAAATGGCCAAGGTCCGTATTATGCCGGTTACCTACACAGGTCCCATGACTTTGAAGGGCTTGATTAGTCGTGAACGTGTCGATATGAACTTTGGAAATCCAATTGATATCTCAGATATCAAAAAAATGAATGACGAAGGCATTGAAACAGTCGCCAATCGTATCCAAACAGAATTTCAACGTCTGGACCAAGAAACGAAACAATGGCACAATAATAAAAAACCAAACCCACTCTGGTGGCTTATCCGCATCCCTGCCCTCATCCTTGCCATTATCCTCGCTATCCTAACCATCATCTTTAGCTTTATCGCAAGCTTTATCTGGAATCCAGATAAGAAAAGAGAAAAACTTGCTTAAATAAATACAACAATCCCTTGGCAAAAGCCAAGGGATAAATTTTTTATTCGATTTTCCATTTTTGGGCCAACCAGCTAGAAAAAGCTAGAAATCGTTCAGCTACTTGTTCATGGTGTCCATAAGGGTCAAAGACAAACTGGCCGTTCGGATAGCGTTTCTGAAGACTGGTATGGATCTGCTCAGCATAGACTGGTGCTTGAGCCAAGCGATTAGTGTGGTGTTCTCCTTCTGTTTGACCATTCTGTAAATACAGCAAACAGTCCAAATTTTTCACATTTTCTTCCTTGCAGTAGGTCACAAAATCAGGATACCAAAAGGAACCGCAGATCGAAAAGACACAGGAAACCTTGTCAAAGCTGAAAAGACTGTAGACTGCTGCCAAACCACCTAGTGAGTAGCCTCCATAAGCAAGGCGTGCTTCATCCAGTCGATAAAGCGACTGCAACTTGTCTAAAAGACCTCCAAATAAATGATCATGATAGGCGTTGGCCTGACCTCCAAAATCTGGAGCTCCATCTCTCAGAGCTGCTACCTTCCAGGGAGTGTAGTCATCTAGGCGATTTTTAGAGGTCAAGCCCACTAAAATCACAGATTCGGAAAGGGAAGATAGGAAATCCAAGTTTCCATCATTCAATAAAATAGTCGGATAGGTTTGATTGGGGTTGTAGTTAGAGGGAAGGCTGATTTTGACTTGAATTCCTTCCCAATCAAACTCATTATTTATTGATAAAGTCATTGATTTTCTCAAGGGAATCAATCACAGCTGGGCCATAATCCATCAACTCATCGTAAGAGATAGTCATGATTTTTTGATTCTTAATAGCAGGAACACCTTCCAAAACAGCATTTGCCTTCATCAACTCTACTGCGTTAGCATCCAATTTTTTATTACGGTCACTGGTTACATAGATAATTAACTCAGGATCCATTGACACGAGATTTTCCAAGGTCAAGCCTGATGTCCCCGTAGCAACGTTTGTATAACCAAGTTGGTTCAGCAAACTCTCTTGCAAAGCAGACTTGTAGGCACCGAAGGTTTCATCATTATAAGCAACCATAATCAAAGCCTTTTTCTTTTCACCTTGGCTTGCTGGATTTGCTTTCTTAACAGCGTCAATTTTAGCTTGTAATTGGGCTGCGTATTCATTGGCCTTGTCCTGAACATTAAAAATCATTCCAAGATTTTTGACATCTTCTACGATATTCCCCAAATCTTGCTGAATCGTTGAGAGGGAAGCTTTTTGCGTATAAACTGGGATTTTATTTTCATTCCAAGTGCTAACTGTCCCCAAGGATTTTTCAGAAAACATCATGTTTCGACCCATCAAAGCGTCTGGTTCATAAGAAAGGACTGTCTCTTGTGAGACTGTTTTTTTATCCCCAATTTGAGGAATCGTCGCAATCGCGTCCTTGTATTTGTCCGTCACAGCATTGTCTGGATTGAGCATGCCAACAATTTTATCCTTCAACCCTAACTCCAATAAGATTTCAGTGGTTGAAAGATTATTGGTGATAACTTTTTCAGGTGCCTTGTCAAAAACTTGTTCGACTTCATTTCCTTTAGCATCATAGGTTTTGACCGTTAACGGATAAGTCGTCTCTGCGCTGGCCTTCTGACTTGTTTCTGTGCTAGATTGTGTGGTAGCTTTTTCTTTAGTAGTATTGCCACATGCTGCCATGGTTAGGGTAGCTACTGTTACGAGTAAAATGCTGAGTGTTTTTTTCATCTTGTTTTCCTTTTCATTCTTATAAATAGTGAATCATGGCTTGCTGATCCTCGGTCCAAGTAACCTGACTTTGAACTCCGTATACAGTTTGCAATGACTCAGGGGTGATGGTCTCCTTTGGAGTCCCTTGGTAAAGGATTTCTCCCTCTTTCATCAGATAGAGATAATCCGAATAGCGACAAGCAAGTTGAATATCATGCAGGACAGCTAGAACATTAACCTTGAGATTTTTCACAATGGCCAACAAGTCTAGCTGATACTTGATATCCAGATGATTGGTTGGTTCGTCTAGGAGTAAGAGAGTCGGTTCCTGCGCCAAGGCGCGAGCTAACAAAACTCGCTGTTTCTCTCCCCCTGACAGAGACGAATAGAGACGAGTTTTCTTCTCAAGCATATCCACCTTAACGAGAGCATCTTGAACGAGTGTAAAATCTCTTTCCCTTTCCTTCTCTAAAAAAGAGAGGTGGGGAGTTCTTCCCAGCAAGACGATTTCCTCAACTGTACAATCAAACTGCAGCTGGTTAAACTGGGTCACAACTGCCATTTGCTTGGCTGTTTCTTTGAGTGACCAATGATCCAGCGGCTTTCCATCTAGGCTTATCAAGCCTTTGTCCGCCTTTTCCTGACGATAGAGGAGTTTAAGTAGGCTGGTTTTTCCACTTCCATTTGGCCCTAATATCGTGTGAAATTGATTCCCTTCAACTTTAAGAGAAACTCCCTTGAGGATTTTTTTCTCTCCCAGTCCAAAGTGAATATCCTGACAAATCAAATCCATATCAGCCCCTCACCTCCCTTCGCCTACCTCCGACAATGTAGATAAAGAAGGGAGCACCTACTAAGGCTGTGAAAATACCAATAGGAAGCTCTGCATTTGGAATAATGACACGAGAGAGTACATCTGCCCAGACGACAAAAAGGGCACCTAGCAAGGTTGCAACAGGAAAAAGCCTCTTGTAATTCGTTCCTACTAACCCTCGAGCTAAATGTGGAGTAATCAGACCGACAAATCCAATAATCCCACAGGTTGCCACTAAGACTGCTGTCAGCACAGCCACCATGGTCACATAAAGATACCAATAAAAGCGTAAGGGAATCCCCAAAGTTAAAGCAGCCTCATCTCCCATCATCATCGCATTGAAAACACGATACTGAGTAGAGAAAAATAGAAAGGCTATTCCTACTACTATAGTTGGCAGGACCAAGTCTGCCCAGGAAGTCCCAGCGAGCGATCCCATGGTCCAAAACTTAATGGTCATCACACTATCCGCATTAGCGCCAATTGAGATAATAAAGTTTGAAAAAGCCAGAAAGAGAGCATTGACCACGGTTCCTGATAAAATCAGACTAGAAGTCGTCATCCTTCCCTGCATAGAGGCAATGATGAGGACAGCAATTGTTGCCAAAATAGCTCCAAGAAAAGCTCCAAGGCTAATCATCACTTTTAAACCAAGAATGATGCTCAAGGTTGCCCCTAGAGTTGCACCCGCAGATATTCCTAAGACATAAGGCTCTGCGATAGGATTGTTCACTGTGGACTGCATCACGCTACCACACATAGAAAGGCCTGCTCCTACTATCAGACCTAACAATACTCGAGGGAATCTCATGTTCCATACAATGGCAAGAGTGGACTTGGAAACCTCTCCTACCTCAAGAGGAAATCCCAACCTGCTCAAAATAATCCGATAGGTATCTCCTAGATTAATCGCAACAGATCCCATTGAAACTGCTAGAAAGAGAGAAATCCCTAAAATACCTAGCAAAATAACTAAAAGTAACACAAATTGCTGGTCTTGTCGGCTTCCAGAAAATTTTGGAAAGCATGCAAACCTCCTTTGATAGAATCTTAAAAATTTAGAAAATTCTCATGAAAAGTATACCATATTTTCAACTGTGTAACAAGCTATGGAAAAAATACAATTAAAATCAGAAAAATTATGGTTGGTTTTTCCATACAGTTCTAGGAACCGTAACCAAAGATAATACTTGAGCATACCAAGGTAAGGTGACAATGTAAAAAGCCCTCTGAAAATCAGAGAGCTGATTTGAGCTCGGGCTAAAATCCTAGTGAAACAAAAAAATCTACACGATCAGAAAAGTCTCTATCGTGCCATTTTCATACATGATATATAGTCCAAGTAGAATGAATACTAAGGGCACAATGATTCGCTCGTATTTTTCAATTGTCTCGAATATTAACGGAATAGAGGATAACACCCGACTAAGCTCGCATAAGATAATTATGCCGATTACAAACACAAGCAACGCCACGAGGGTCTGTGACCAATCTAACGAAGCAAAATAAGGTATATAGATACCTAAATTATCTCCGCCAGACGCAATTGTCAGCAATGTAACTGTCCAAAACAGTTGATTTGCCTTGCTTTGTTCTAATCTTTCAATAATTTCTTCCTCTTCTTCCTCTTCTTCCTCACCTTCTCCAACAATTGCAAAGCGAATCCCTAAATAGATAGGAATTAAACCAAGCAATCCAACCATCCATTCTTCAGGCACGAAATTAACAACATAAGCAGCAACTAAACTCGCCCCTACAAGTAAGCCTGTGCCTAGATATTGCCCCGCATAAATATGCCATTTTTGTTTATTCTGTGATAGCTGTGCAAATAAAATAATTAAAATAATTAAATAATCGATACTGGTGGAAATATAAACACCAATAGCAGATATGATTGTCTGTCCCATAAAAAACCTCCTGTATTGGTCAGTAATAAATCAGCAGATTTTAGGAGAGCACAGACACATTAATTTAGCTATCGCTAGTGGGTAATGTCGAACATAGGAAAGCATTTTACTCCTCCTCAAAACGTAGTTACAAAGTAATTTCTAACTGGAATTCAGTAACTACTTCCATGTAGAGTATAACATACTATACTTTACTTCGTAAAGTGTGGGCTCTCCGAAGGGGCTTGCAGACAGCTACTCGGCTTTTCAAGCCGAGTAGCTACGCACCTTTATGGTGTAATTAGCTGATACCATTTGAGGTTTTTGTAGTCTCCAAAATTGTGACCGATAAAACCTCAATAAAAAAGCCCTCTGAAGTCCGAGAGCTGATTTGAGCCCGGGCTAAAATCCTAGTGAAAAAGATGAAACTCCTTGTGTTCATCGAACACGGTGTCGTTTCCCTATTTTCATACGGATTTCTTACGCCCTTAGCATCATGATTCTTGCTGGATAAAACGTTTATAGATTAGGCGGTAAGCCGAAGATTGTACAAAATTTTTAGTAAAAGATAAATTGTAAGAATAAGTGCAACATTTACTTGAACTCATCCTCTAGGGCTTCACAAGCATTTCTGTAAGCTAAACACTTTCGTGGTCGGTGATTGATGTCATATAAGGCCTTTTTCAAAGCCTCATCAGAAATAGCGGCTAAATCTGTTTTCTTTGGGAAATATTCTCTTAGTAAGCCATTTGAGTTTTCATTGCTTCCTCTCTGCCAGGAATAATAGGCATACTCAAAGAAAAAGGGAATTCCTAAGTTCTCTACCAGAGGATAGCAGGCAAACTCTAAAATTGGAATTTCATGTTTGTGTATCATCTGTTGCCTCCTAAGTTTTAAGAATTATTATATCAAAAAATAACCACTGTAATATGATTTCATAGGAACTACTTCCCAAGAATCACAAAGAAAAACCAATTAAACAATGTACATAACTGAAAAGAAAGGACATAAATCTGCTTTAGTCAGAAACATGTCCTTTTTGTGTTTTATTTTAAGAAATATCATTTCAGTCGGCGTTTATTTCCACAAACCACCTAAAATCTGTTTTTCCAACAAATTCAAGTCTTCTTCTCTTATGTCACTATTGTCGCTAACGATATAGAGTTGGGCAAAGTAGGCCAATAAGGGACCTATAAAAATACGAACCATTTGAGGAACCGTGATTTCAGGATTCACTCGTGAATCTGCTATCAATTCCTTATGGAGTACTAATAATTTATCCTGAAGAGTATTCCAAATATAAAGTTGTTCTTTTCTCAGTTTCTTATTTGAAAAAATTTCCTGAAGAATAATTTTCATCAAAGCGCGATTCGTTTTGAGATAGGCCATACGATTTTGGACCAGATAATGCACCTTTTCTTCAGTCGTTTCTAAGGCTAAAAGTTCTTCAAAAAAACGACCGAAAAGTCCTGGAACAACAGGGTGCAAAATAGCCGTTAATAAATCTTCTTTGGTCTTGAAATACTTGAAGAGCGTTGCTTGGCTAAGTCCCGCATGTTTGGCAATTTGTAAGGTGGAGGTCCCATTGTAACTCTTAGTAGAAATCAAATCGACCGCCGCCTGCATGATTTTTTTCTTTCCCTTGGGATAGTCTGCCCCCTTTAGATAAGCTTCAAACGACTCAAAAACACTCTCACTCATTTTCATCCTCGTACATTTACATTTTATACTTTACGGTAACGACGCAAGCCGACAATATTGAGAACTGTCAAAGCGACAAGGAAGACTAGTAGAACACCAATATTTGGTAAAATATCTCCAAGTCCACGTCCGTAAAGAATAATCTGACTCATCGCATCACCTGAGTAGGTCAAAGGCAAGAATTTCCCTAGCGTTTTTACCCAGTCTCCCATTGAATCAAGTGGAATGATTCCTGAAAAAAAGAGTTGCGGCATAATCACAAGAGGAATAAATTGCATCATCTGGAATTCTGATTTTGCCAAGGTAGACAAGAGAATTCCGAAGGCTAGTGCCACCAGAGCCAGTACCACATTAACTATTATAACATTTAACAGACTTCCGACAACTTCAATTTTCAACAACCAGATGGCTGCTAGAACGACTACTCCTGTCTGCAGTATGGCAATAAAGCCGTAAGACAACATATAGCCGTAAACAATTTCCGAACGTTTAACTGGGGTTGCCAACAAACGATCTAGGGTTCCGCTAGTACGTTCTTTCAAGAGTGCCATCCCTGAAATCAAAAAGACAAAGAAGAAAACGACGAACCCAAGCAAAACAGGAATCATTTTAGCAAAGAAGCCGGTGTCCTCGTTACCATATTCATAAGATTCCTTAATTTCAGGAGATTTTACCTTTAGTTCTAATTGCGGAAGGGATTGCTTCACACGGGCTAATAATTGATTAGTGTCTTCACTGGCAATACTGGTGCGTAATACTTGTCGGATCACCGAAGTTTTAGAGGCATCTGTATTAGCATAGGCTACATTATATTCCCCATCCTTATAAGAGATAACTGCATCTACTTTTTCATCGTTTAAAGCCTCTTTAGCTTGATCCAAGTCTTTGTATGTTTTGACACTGACATGCTCTAAGTCATCCATCCTACTTACCAAACTACTTGGCACATCTTGTATCGCTAGCTTAACAGTCACCGTTGTACTAGCCGAAAACATGAGGTTCATCAGCCACATAATAAAGACTGGTGCCACAAACATTAGGGCCAGTGTCCGTTTGTCACGTAGCAATTCTTTGATGACTTTTTTTGCAATGGCAATTGTTCTCATTTCATTCTCCTTCTGCTTTCAAAAAGACTTCTTCAATACTTGAAACACCATAAGATTCTTTTAGCTTGGATGGTGTATCAAAGGCTATGATTTTTCCACCTAATAGTAGACCGACCTTATCTGTCAGCTCTGCCTCATCCATGACGTGAGTTGTGACCAAAATCCCTACACCCTTGTCTCTATGCGCCATCAACTCTCGCCAGATTTTCTTTCGAAGAGAAGGGTCGATTCCAACCGTCGGTTCGTCCAAAATCAAGAGTTGAGGGTTTCCTAAAAGCGCAATAGCCAGCGACAAGCGTCGTTTCATCCCTCCGGAATAACCAGACACGGCCTTATTTAAATGATCTGTCAAGTCTACCACTTGAGCCACATGGGTAATTTCAGCTGTCAAATCTTTTTTAGGAATCCCTTTTAGCTGGCCGAAAAATTCCAAGTTTTCTTGTCCTGACAAAGCCTCATAAAGAGCATCTGACTGGGCCATATAGCCAATATCTCCCAGAATATGACGATTGGGCATGGTCTGGTCTAAGACTAAAGCGATACCGCTATCTGCCTTTTCCATCCCTAACATGGTTTTAATCATGGTTGATTTACCAGCACCAGAAGGACCGATTAGACCAATGATTTCCCCAGACTGTAATTCAAAACCAACGTGGTTTAACACAAGTTGTTGACCAAAAGATTTTTGTAAATCTTGTAAATGTAGCAATGTTTTCATTTACTTCCTCCTAGGTGAGCGAGCACTTACTTTTTTAAAGATAAATCTATTATAGTGAGTGAATACTCACTTGTCAAGTGATGATTTGAATTTTTTTAAAACAAAAAATCTCCCCGTAGGGAGAATATCTGGTTTATTTTACCTTACAGTGCTAGGAACCGTAACCTAAGATTATACTTGAGCATACCAAGGTAAGGTGACAACGTAAAAAGCCCTCTGAAAATCAGAGAGCTCCAGTCTTGCTGGATAAACCGTTTATAGACTAGGCGACGAGGCGAAGATTGTACAAAATTTTTAGTGAAACAAAAAAATCTCCCCGTAGGGAGAATATCTGGTTTATTTTACCTTACAGTGCTAGGAACCGTAACCAAAGATAATACTTGAGCATATCAAGGTAAGGTGACAACGTAAAAAGCCCTCTGAAAATCAGAGAGCTACAGTCTTGCTGGATAAACCGTTTATAGACTAGGCGACGAGGCGAAGATTGTACAAAATTTTTAGTGAAACAAAAAAATCTCCCCGAAGGGAGATCATTCTGGTTTATTTTACCTTACAGTGCTAGGAACCGTAACCGAAGATAATACTTGAGTATATCGAGGTAAGGTGACAACGCAATGTAAGTGGAAAATAAAGCAGATTAACGACGAAGTCCTAGAGAGTTGATCAACTCACGGTAACGGTTAACGTCGTTTTTACGCAAGTATGCAAGCAAGTTACGACGGCGACCGATTTTTTTCATCAATCCACGGTAAGTAGCGTGGTCTTTTTTGTGTTGTTTGATGTGTTCGTTAAGGTGGTTGATTTCCCAAGTAAGGACAGCAACTTGAACCTCTACTGAACCTGTATCACCTTCGTGACGTGCATATTGTGCGATGATTTCATTTTTTTTCTCTTTTGAGATTGCCATGATGTTTCTCCTTTTTATTTGGCTTCATCCGAGTGACAGGTTGGCATGCCTGTAACCAAGAAGAAGTTATTTGTCTTTACGACAATCCCTATTCTACCAATAACTAACTTCTTTGTCAACAGATTTACTTTCTTGTTTTAAAGATGCTATAATAATCATAGCAAGAAATCTAAGTTATCTGTTTTTTAAAACGAGGTGATTATCATGCGTAGATTCTATTTCCATCTCCCCTACTATCTGGTCATATTTTTCTTTTATTGGCCACTTTATGAGTTGTTCTTGCTAGTTGTTTCTGACCCCCTCACACTCAAGGGACTCTATATAAACAATCTTCTCTTCTTTACACCTCTGGTAATCTTGATTATATCGCTACTCTATAGCTACCGTTTCCGTTTCTCACTTTGGTGGTTAATTGGTAACGGACTGCTCTTTTGCTTTACTATCATAACTTTTGGTGAGTTTATACTAATTTACTTGCTAATCTATGAAACCTTGGCTCTGGTGGGCATGGCTTCCGGTATTGGCATCAAGCATATTCTACAAAAATGAAAAACAAAAAACTTTCACAAAATCCTTGAAAAATCTCACAATCATGCTATAATAATCCATAGAGACAAGTCACTTAGTCCCTTTCTACTAGAGAGTGCGTGGTTGCTGGAAACGCATAGGAAGTCTAAACTGATACTACTCTTGAGTTTTTATGAAAACATAAAACGGTGGCCACGTTAGAGCCAATCAGAGGTGTCCCTCTTTTTTGAGGAACATAAATGAAGGTGGAACCACGTTACGACGTCCTTTTTAGGATGTCGCTTTTTGTTTTTCTAGCTTTCACAATCCTCTGTCCCTGTTTTCAGAATAGGGTTAACACATTCGTCAATAATATAAGTAAGGAGAACATCATGATTAACATTACTTTCCCAGACGGCGCTGTTCGTGAATTCGAATCTGGCGTTACAACTTTTGAAATTGCCCAATCTATCAGCAATTCCCTAGCTAAAAAGGCCTTGGCTGGTAAATTCAACGGCAAACTCATCGACACTACTCGCGCTATCACTGAAGATGGAAGCATCGAAATTGTGACACCTGACCACGAAGATGCCCTTCCAATCTTGCGTCACTCAGCTGCTCACTTGTTCGCCCAAGCAGCTCGTCGTCTTTTCCCAGACATTCACTTGGGAGTTGGTCCAGCCATCGAAGATGGTTTCTACTATGATACTGACAACACTGCTGGTCAAATCTCTAACGAAGACCTTCCTCGTATCGAAGAAGAAATGCAAAAAATCGTCAAAGAAAACTTCCCATCAATTCGTGAAGAAGTGACTAAAGACGAGGCACGTGAAATCTTCAAGAACGACCCTTACAAATTAGAATTGATTGAAGAACACTCAGAAGACGAAGGTGGTTTGACCATCTACCGTCAGGGTGAATACGTGGACCTTTGCCGTGGTCCTCACGTCCCATCAACAGGCCGTATCCAAATCTTCCACCTTCTTAACGTAGCTGGTGCTTACTGGCGTGGAAATAGCGACAACGCTATGATGCAACGTATCTATGGTACAGCTTGGTTTGACAAGAAAGACTTGAAAAGCTACCTTCAAATGCGTGAAGAAGCCAAAGAACGTGACCACCGTAAACTTGGTAAAGAGCTTGATTTATTCATGATTTCTCAAGAGGTTGGTCAAGGGCTTCCATTCTGGTTGCCAAATGGTGCGACTATTCGTCGTGAGTTGGAACGCTACATCGTAGACAAAGAGCTAGCTTCTGGCTACCAACACGTCTACACTCCACCACTTGCTTCTGTTGAGCTTTACAAGACTTCTGGTCACTGGGATCATTATCAAGAAGACATGTTCCCAACTATGGACATGGGTGACGGGGAAGAATTTGTCCTTCGTCCAATGAACTGCCCGCACCACATCCAAGTTTTCAAACACCATGTTCACTCTTACCGTGAGTTGCCAATCCGTATCGCTGAAATCGGTATGATGCACCGTTATGAAAAATCTGGTGCCCTCACTGGTCTTCAACGTGTACGTGAAATGTCACTCAACGACGGTCACCTCTTCGTTACTCCAGAACAAATCCAAGAAGAATTCCAACGTGCCCTTCAGTTGATTATCGATGTTTATGAAGATTTCAACTTGACTGAATACCGCTTCCGCCTCTCTCTTCGTGACCCTCAAGATACTCATAAGTACTTTGATAACGATGAGATGTGGGAAAATGCCCAAACTATGCTTCGTGCAGCTCTTGATGAAATGGGTGTGGATTACTTTGAAGCCGAAGGTGAAGCAGCCTTCTACGGACCAAAATTGGATATTCAAGTTAAAACCGCTCTTGGAAAAGAAGAAACTCTTTCTACTATCCAGCTTGACTTCTTGCTTCCAGAACGCTTCGACCTTAAATACATCGGAGCTGATGGCGAAGAGCACCGTCCAGTTATGATTCACCGTGGTGTTATTTCAACTATGGAACGCTTCACTGCTATCTTGATTGAGAACTACAAGGGTGCCTTCCCAACATGGCTTGCACCACACCAAGTAACCCTCATCCCAGTATCTAACGAAAAACACGTAGACTACGCATGGGAAGTAGCTAAGAAACTCCGTGACCGTGGTGTCCGTGCAGACGTAGATGAGCGCAATGAAAAAATGCAGTTCAAGATCCGTGCTTCACAAACAAGCAAGATTCCTTACCAATTGATTGTTGGGGACAAGGAAATGGAAGACGGAACTGTTAACGTTCGTCGCTATGGCCAAAAAGAAACACAAACTGTCTCAGTTGATGACTTTGTTCAAGCTATCCTTGCTGATATCGCCAACAAATCACGCGTTGAGAAATAAGAGATAAAACCTGGGATAAAATCCTAGCTACCTAAAAAGCAACAACTATTTCAGCTGTTGCTTTTTATATTTTATTTAACCTGAGCTAGTAGTGATTGATCAAACCACCACACAAGATTTGCTTTCATGAGTTAGATATGGTCAATATCCTCAATCCTTGTCTGCTTCATTTTCTTTTACGAGATCTTTTTGTGAATCCTTTTCAGAGAGTTTTTGATCGATATACTTGTTAATGGTTTCATAAAATTCCTTGGTCGAATCACTGTCTAATTTTGTCGAATTATGAACTTGATTGACTTTCAATTGAACAGATTGAATACCGTAAGAGGCTTGTTTTTGGTGGAGCGTTTCTAATTCTTCTTCTGAAAGCGGATCTCCAACAACCGTCAAGACCAACTCATTGTTTCTTGATTTGTAGACTTGATTAATGACCGTGTGATTGGCGAACTCTTTTCCTACAAACTGTTTGATTCCTTCTTTTCGCGCTTGATCTATCGTTAGAGTGACTGCTGAATAGCTGGCCGGAAGAATCAATAATACAATCAAGGATATCAACCCAATTCTCATTTTAATGTTTAGCTCTTTAAATGAACTTAAGGGAGATTTTCTCATCATAATTCTTGTTCCAACAATGTTGATTAGCATGATAAAGACACAGTTGATCAAGAAAAGATAGAGAGCCCCAAATAAAAATCGTACATTTCCATTAGCTAAACCGTAACCTGCAGTGCAGATAGGTGGCATCAGAGCTGTTGCGATGGCTACTCCTGGTACGATATTGTTTGCTTCTTTTTTCCTTGAACCAATGAAACCTGCTATCCCACCAGCAATAGCAATGAGCACATCCCAAATTGTTGGAGAGGTTCGTGCAATCAATTCGCTACTTTCATAAGATAAGGGAGAAATCCAGAAATACAGAGCCGAGACAAGCAAGCTAACCAATACTTGGGTAAATAAAACCTCTAGAGATTGCTTGATTAAACGCGTATCAAAAATAGCTAAACCAAATCCGAGTCCAACAATCGGTGTCATAAGAGGGGAAATCAGCATGGCTCCAATAATGACAGCTGTTGAATTCATATTTAGGCCAATAGAGGCAATAAAAATCGCACACATCAAAATCACTGTATCTCTTAATCGAACATGAAGATCATCATATAATTTCTCACGGTATTCACGTGTTGAATAGTTTCCGGTCATTGGTTACTCCTTTTATTTCATATAATCTTGTTTCTGCATAGATGATGGTAGAGAGACTTCTGTCCAATCTTACATATTTTTCTTCTCACCTATTATTCTTTTGAAAATAATCCTCTAAGTATCCGTCAGTCCATCCTTAACATTATATCAAAAATTTTACAGTCTTTCTCTGAGGAAATCTCTCAATTTAACAGATAGATGAAGCAAGAAATTTTTGTTTCCTTATCCGAAGAAGGAAAAACGATATCTCCTGAACCTTGATACTATGCGTTTTATTCTTTATAATTTAGCTATTTCAAAATTACAAGTTCTCCATTCTTAATTTCCCAAACTTGGTCAAACTTACTTAATAATTCGTTTTGGCGATGTAAAGTAACAATGACGGCACTTGGTAGTTCCAGAACTCTTTCCAATTCCATTTTAAACTGATTAGTATCCAAGGCAGAGAAAGGTTCGTCTAGGATAAGCAATGGATTTTTACGATTTTTCTCACGATTTAAATACATTCGTTGTTGCTGACCACCTGACAGGGATTGTGGTGGAATTTTTTCAAAATCTTCTTCTCTGAATTTTTCATTGAAACTATTGAATAGCGTTACATTATTTTCATAACTTGAAATAAATGTATGTTCTTGTTGCAGAATCATACCGAATCTTCCCCAAAGATGGTCCAAAACAAGCCCATCTAGCACAATTTGTCCTTCAAAATCTTCATCTGTTCCATTTAAAATGTTGAGAAGACTACTTTTTCCAGACCCATTCTTACCAATAAGCGCAATTTTATCCCCTTTTTGAATCGTAGCGGAAGTAATTATCAATTTTGATTCTCCCATTTGTTTGGAAATGTTTTTCAAAGTAATCGTATCAAAAGAATGTTGAGGTGCTTGAACTGAAACGGGTCTCCCAACAATGTTTTGAAAACTCTTGATTACAGGCTTTACGGACTCTAACATTTGTAAATCATAAAGGATTTCCTGTATTGGTTCAGAAAAAGCATTAATATATCCGAAACTCGCCACCACCTCAGGAATACCGAGTTGCTGGTGAGATAGAGAGTAGGCTAAATAAATAAACAGAACAAGACTAATGAATTCAAAAGAAACACCTGTCAATAAGATGCCAGTAATTTTTGTCAAACCATACTTAAAATACTTATCCTGCAAATTCTTTAGAGAACTCTTTTGTTGATTCAAAAAATGCGACATAGTTAGTTTATTTACCAAATGATGTCCCATGAGCAAATCCTCCAAAGTTCGATAGTAATCTCCTTGTTTTTTCAAGTAAACCTGTCTGCGATTAGCGGTCAACTTCCCAACGATTTTAGGAATTTGAATACTAATTCCAGTGGAAAAGATTAAAATCAATGATACAATAGGATTAATTGTTCTGCTAATAATGAAAGCGTAAATGATGATACGTAAAATTTGTTTGATAAAACTCATCAATGGAGGAAGGTAATCCTTTTCCAACGAATCTAGGTCATTAGATTGATAGGAAATATACTCTGCTACTGTTTTCTGCTTGAAATCGTGGTGACTGAGTCCCAGAAGTGAACGAAACCACTCATTTTTCAAAGTAGTCGAAAAGATAATCCCCTGCTTCCAATCAAGTATCATTTGGATATAGTTACAACTCAAATAGCCAGCCACTGACATAGAGTAACCATATAGAGCTACTTGATAATCCCCTTTGATTAATGCCTGCGTGAAATACGGTAACAAAGCTGTGCAGATATTCGATACTACACCAAAAAGAAAATTAAAGAAGAGATACCATCTAATAGTTTTAAGATATGGTAGCATATACGATACTCCTTACTAATGCGTTTTTTTACATATCGCAGAACAATCTCTACTATTCCCTATTTCAGATAGTGCGATACTCGGACATTGAGTGCAATAATTGTAAATCACACAAGTACTGCAGTTTTTACTATCATTCAAAATAAAAAGAAAGCTGCAGTTCTTTTAATCCTGTATCAACGATTCATTCTGAAATCGAATAGGAGACATTTCCCAAGTCTACAATTCACTTCATCTCAAATTAATTTCTGTAATTCACCCTTAGTTTATAGATTTTATACTCAACAAAAGTATAAAGCATACAAAACTTCACTTTGAACCAGTATTTATACTATATTCCGTATTAAAAATTCTATTATTGGTTTTGAAAAAAACAGTCTTCAAATATCCTGAAATATAGCAAAAAGAGATTGGGTAAAAACTCATTGTCTCTTCTCACTCAAGGACTAAGTTCACTTGAGCAAACTGAATCCGCACTGTCGTTCCTTTTCCGACCTCAGACTCGATGCGAATCTGGTGCCCCAGTTCTTCAGAAATTTTCTTAGATAGGTAGAGGCCAAGTCCAGATGACTGCTGGGTTAGGCGTCCATTATATCCTGAAAAGCCACGTTCAAAGACTCGGAGGACATCACTGTTTTTTATCCCGATTCCCGTATCCTTGATACAAAGCTCTTGCCCCTCCATATAAATCTCCAGACCACCTTCCTTGGTGTACTTGAGACAGTTTGAGATGATTTGCTCAATAACCACTAGCAGCCACTTTTTATCCGTCACGATTTCTTTATCAAGGTCATGTAGATTGACATTTAAGCCTTTTTGAATAAAGAAAAGAGCATATTTACGAATTATTTCCTTGACCAAATCCTCAATTTGCACCTGCTTTAAGACCAAATCATCATGAAAACTTTCTAAACGCAGGTACTGTAAGACTAGATTAGTATAGGAGTCGATTTTGAAAATTTCCTGTTCTAATTGCTGCTTCAGTTGGCGGTCGGCTACTTCTGCAACTAAGAGTTGACTAGCTGCAATGGGGGTCTTAATCTGATGAACCCACAAGGTATAGTAATCCAGCAAATCCGTCAATTTTCTTTCTGAATCTGACCTCTGCTGATAAAGTTCCATCTCACGCGCTTCTAATTTTTCTGCTAAAACTATTTCCAAAGGAGATTTGGCTTCCCTCTCCCCATAGAGAATTTCCTGACGATAGACCTGCATTTCCACCAATATGTCCCAAGTGAAAAATAAGATGGTTACAAAGCAACACAAGAGGAAAAAGTAGAGAAAGTAAATTCCCAAACTGGCAAATAAAAACTGAAAGAGTAAGAGCAGAAACGTCAAAGAAATCAGATAGACAAACAGACGACTACGGGAACGCAGATAGGCTAGAAAAAATTGTTTCCAATCAAGCATGCTTTAATCCGTACCCTATCCCTTTCTTGGTTTCGATAAATCCTACCAAGCCCTGCTCTTCCAACTTTTTACGCAATCGAGCCACATTAACAGATAGGGTATTGTCATCAATGAAAAAGTCACTGTTCCAAAGTTCCCGCATGAGATCGTCACGCGCTACAATATTGCCCGCATGCTCAAACAAAACTCGTAAAATCTGGAATTCGTTCTTGGTCAAATTCAAGACTTGCCCTTGATAATGTAAATCCATTGATTTGGTATTGAGGATAACACCAGCATATTCCAGTAAACTCTCGTCACGCCCAAACTCATATGAACGTCGCAACAAGCCCTGAACTTTGGCTAAAAGAACCTGCTGGTCAAAAGGCTTGGTCACAAAGTCATCCGCCCCCATATTGATTGCCATGACAATATCCATAGCCTGGTCTCTCGAAGACAGAAACATGATGGGGACCTTGGAAATCTTGCGAATTTCCTGACACCAGTGATAGCCATTAAACAAGGGCAGTCCAATATCCATGAGGACCAGATGAGGCTCCGACTGGACAAAAAGACTCAAAACTTCCATAAAGTCTTCTACCAGCACCACTTCAAATCCCCATTCAGAGAGCATTTTCCCGACCTGTTGACGAATAACCTGATCATCTTCTACTAATAAAATCTTGTGCATGCGCTCCTCCTTTTCTATTATTATAACAGATTTTTCAATGCTAGAAGATCTGAAACTGAATTTGAAGCAGCTTGTTTTTAGGCAACAAAATGAGGCAATCCTACTAGCTAATTTAAGGGAAATTTGATAAGATAAATAAAAAGAAAGGAGCTCTTATGGCCAATATTTTTGACTATCTGAAAGATGTCGCACACGATTCCTTTTACGACCTACCTTTGAATGAATTAGATGTTTTAGCCTTAACAGAAACCACCTACCTCTCCTTTGATAATCTGGTCTCCACAACTCCTCAGCGACTTTTAGACCTGGCACCTCAGGTTCCAAGAGAGCCTAACATGTTGACCAGCAAAAATCGCCTCCAGCTATTGGATGAATTAGCTCGACACAAACGCTTCAAAAATTGCAAACTCTCCCATTTTATCAATGACATCAATCCTGAATTGCAAAAACAATTTGCAGCTATGACCTACCACCTCAATCTCGATACCTATCTGATTGTCTTTCGTGGGACTGATGACAGTATCATTGGCTGGAAGGAAGATTTCCACCTGACTTATATGAAGGAAATTCCTGCTCAAAAGCATGCCCTCCGCTATTTAAAGAACTTTTTTGCCCACCATCCTAAGCAAAAGGTCATTCTGGCTGGACATTCCAAGGGAGGAAATTTAGCCATCTATGCTGCTAGTCAAATTGAGAAAAACTTGCAAAATCAAATCACAGCAGTTTATACCTTTGATGCGCCTGGTCTCCACACAGAATTGACACAAACCGAGGGCTATCAAAGGATAATGGATAAAACCAAGGTCTTCATTCCACAAGGTTCCATCATCGGTATGATGCTAGAAATCCCTAACCAGCAAATCATCGTGCACAGTACTGCTTTGGGTGGTATCGCCCAGCACGATACCTTTAGTTGGCAGATTGAGGACAAGCACTTCGTCCAACTGGATAAAACCAACAGTGATAGCCAACAAGTTGACATAACCTTCAAAGAATGGGTGGCCACAGTCCCTGACGAGGAACTCCAGCTCTACTTCGATCTCTTCTTTGGCACCATTCTTGATTCTGGTATTACTTCTATCAATGACTTGTCTTCCTTAAAGGCTATCGAACACATTCATCATCTCTTCGTCCAAGCTCAATCCCTAACTCCAGAAGAAAGGGAAACTATGGGACGTCTCACTCAATTATTGATTGATACCCGTTACCAAGCATGGAAAAATAGATAGTACTCTTGAAAATCAAATGTATACAAAACAAAAGACCTAGAATACATACTTTCATGTGCATTCTAAGTCTTTTTAAATAGAATCTGACTACCAAATAATTCCTTTGTAGGCTATCAAAATGAGTGCTAATAGCAGGACATAAAAGGCAAGGAAAAGCCATTTCATTTTGACACAGAGAGCTACGTACTCCCGAATAAAAGCAGATGGTATGTAGTAGCCTGCCGTCCTACATCCGAGGCCATCTCCCTTCATTTTTAACTTACGAGCATAGGTACTTGTTCTAAAGACATGATAATCATTTGTTACAAAGAGGAATTGAGGTTTGGCTACCAGCTTCTCACCAAGTTCCTTAGAAAAGAGAAGGTTCTCGTAGGTAGTCCTTGATTGGTCCTCCAGGATAATCCCATCTTGGGGAACATCGGTCTCTTCAAGCAGATAGTTTGTAATAGCCTGCGCTTCAGAAATCTTCTCATCTCCTCCTTGACCACCACTAGCAATGATTTTGATATGAGGATTCTTAGAATTGTGGTAAGCTTCTACTGCCTTATCAATTCTCCTCTTTAGCAAAGGTGTTACCTTTTCTCCGTCTAACAAACCTGCACCATGAATGATGATAAAATCATAATGCTTCTTCTTAGGAATAAAGAGATACAAGATAGAGTACAACATAAAACCCACAAAAGCAAAACCAAAAATAAAGTAAGAATAAGCAATAAATGCAAATAAAATGTTTAGAAAGTGATTGGTGTAAAATAATTCATTTCTATCACCCAATCGAAATGACATCAAGGCAAAAAATAACAAAATGACTATTCCAAGGAGCATTGAGAGATAATTAGCCTTTGAACGTCCCTCTCGCTTCAGCAAGATAAGGCCATTATAGATTAAAAAGATGCCACTTAGAAAAAGCAGTATCGGAAGTAAAATAAAGGGAAATATAAAAAAAGCGAAATGAATCTTCTCATACCCATTTTGATAAAAAAGGTAGCCTAGATAAAAATAACTGGAAATGAGGGATAATAAGAATAATACTGGATTCCACAAACTTCTATTATCTTTCCAAAATGACACTATAAAGGCTAATACAATTCCTATAACAAGATACATTTCTTCCTCCTTTAATGATTCTATTTTATCACAATTTTACATAGAGAAAAAGAGGGCATCTACCCCTCTCACTCCTTCATTTGACTCTCTGCATCGGCTACGACCTGTTCTAGACTGGTCTGACCAAGCTCAGCCTCCATAGCCAGCTGGATTCTCTCCAATTTTTGATCCAAAACATCATGAATATGAGCTCCAACTGGGCAATTTGGATTTGGATTGTCATGAAAACTGAAGAGTTGGCCTGTCTTACCAAGACATTCGACCGCTTGATAAACATCTAAAAGACTAATGTCTTTGAGATCCTTAACAATCTCTGTTCCGCCCGTTCCGCGCGCGACTGAAATCAGCTCTGCCTTCTTCAACTGGGACAAGGTCTTTCTGATAATGACTGGATTGACCCCGACACTAGCAGCCAGAAAATCACTGGTCACCTTGCTTTCCTTCCCCTCGAGGGCAATAATTATCAGCATATGAGTCGCAATGGTAAATCTACTTGGAATTTGCATCCTCTTCTCCTTTTTACGAGGCTACCCTGCCTCTACTCTTCTTTTTCTATTATTATACCCTTTTTAGTTGTAATGTCAATCGTTACCACTTTTCAACCAAGCATCTAATTCCCTATCATAGCCCTCTTTCTGGGCTAATTCTCTCAGAAATTCCTGATGATGAGTATGGTGGATACCATTGACCAGACTTTCATAGTAAACCTCAAAATAGGGAAGTTTGAGGTCTTTAGCTAGCTGCAATTCAGCTGCCACATCGTAGTCCACCCGTCGGAAGTCCATATCTACCAAGCCCTTGTCATCAAACTCCAAAATCATATACTGGGCCCGTAAGTCCTTCCGCAACTGGGCATCTAGAAAGAAAGGTTGCCCAATCGAACCTGGATTGACAATCAATTGCCCACCAGTCCCGTAACGAAGCAACTGCTGGTGGATATGACCATAGACAGCAATATCACAAGGCGGATTGGTCACCAAGCGGTCAAAATCCTCTTGTTCTCCAGTGTGAATCAACTCTCTCCCCCAGTTCTTATCAGGAAGATGATGGCTAATTCCCACCGTCAAATCCCCAAACTGACGATGAATCTGGAGAGGTTGATTGTGGAGCAGTTCAATTTCTTCTAGGGAAATTTCCTCTAAAACATACTGACACTGGCGCAAGAGATAGCGTTGACTGGGACGAGTACTATCCAATTCCTTGCGGACACCATGCCACAAACTGTCTTCCCAGTTTCCCAAAACTCTAGCCGTAATCGGTAGTTGAGCCAACAAGTCCAAAATCCTTCTACGCCCTGTCCCTGGCATGAGAATGTCTCCCAAAAGCCAGTATTCATCCACTCCTAGCTGCCGCGCATCTGCTAAAACTGCCTCTAAAGCAGTGGTATTACCATGAATATCTGAAAGAAGAGCTATTTTCGTCATATCCATCTCCTCGTTTTTTCTCTTGCAATAAGTATAACATAAAAAGTCACAGCTAGAGAAATCTAGCTTTTTTTGATATACTAGATATAGATATTAGACAAGAGGAAGCGAATGACCCCGAATAAAGAAGACTATCTAAAATGTATTTATGAAATTGGCATAGATTTGCATAAAATCACCAACAAGGAAATTGCGGCTCGCATGCAAGTCTCTCCCCCTGCCGTAACTGAAATGATTAAACGGATGAAGAGCGAAAACCTCATCCTTAAGGACAAGGAATGTGGCTATCTACTGACTGACCTCGGCCTCAAATTGGTCTCTGAGCTCTATCGTAAGCATCGCTTGATTGAAGTTTTTCTAGTCCATCATTTAGACTATACAAGTGACCAGATTCACGAGGAAGCTGAGGTCTTGGAACATACTGTCTCTGACCTGTTCGTGGAAAGACTGGATAAATTGCTAGGATTTCCCAAGACCTGTCCTCATGGAGGAACTATTCCTGTCAAGGGAGAACTCTTAGTTGAAATCAATAACCTGCCACTAGCTGATATCAAGGAAGCTGGCGCCTACCGCCTGACTCGGGTGCACGATAGTTTTGACATTCTCCATTATCTGGATAAGCACTCACTTCGCATCGGTGATCCGCTCCAAGTCAAGCAGTTTGATGGCTTCAGTAACACCTTTACTATCCTTAGTAAAGACGAGGATTTACAAGTGAATATGGACATTGCAAAACAACTCTATGTCGAGAAAATCAACTAATTTCTCAAGTCCCCCAACCAACCCTGAAAGTTTTATTTTCAGGGTTTTATTTCTATCATTTGATTTTGCTTTCATTTAATTGTAGAATATTTGTAAAAAAAAAGAAAGATAGTTTAAACTATGAAAAAATCACTAAAAATTTTTGCTACATCTAAATGGTTTGACCTCTTCGGGGTTGCTTTAGTCGTTGGGATTGCGATTGCATCTGGTTACCTCAACTCCCGCCTCGATAAATTCGTAGACTGGGGACCATGGACAGCTCTTGTACCCTTTGGATTGATTTCCGTAACCAACGTTGGGATTTCCATGTTGTCCACTCGTTTCACGGGGAAATTAAGCAAATGGGGAAATTACTTTGGTATTGTTAATACCATTTTGTCCGGTGCTATTGATTATATCCTTGGAAATAAGGCGGCCATCATCACCTATCCCGTCACCTTCCTCATTTATACCTTTGCTATTAAGAAATGGGAAGCTTCGCAAGAAGGCAGACCCAACCAAATGAGCCAAAAACAGCTAAAATTGGCGGCCATCATCATTTCCATCATCGCCTTCCTCTTTGCCTTTGTGACCAACTATATCGGCTATGGAGGAAAGATGAATCTCCTTGCCTACGTAACAACTATTGCCTTTGCACTGTCCCTCATTGCCAATGCTTTTAACGCATTGAAACTAACAACTCAGTGGGGCTTTTGGTTGATTTACAATTTCGTTCAGCTGACAAAAGCTGGTATTCAAGGAAATTTTGCCAATATCGGAAAATACATCTTTTATATCCTCAATGCAATCGGAGCTTTATTTGTCTGGAATGATGAAGAAGTAAGATAATAGAAGAAAACTTAAATAAAAAAACAAGTCGACTTAAGAGAATCTCCCTTCTGCTATTTTTATCATTTTACTTGTAACTCCCATTCTTTTGGAGTAGAATGAAGTTAGATAAAAGAGGGAGGTCATCTTATGAAAAATCTCTTTAGAATCCATTTTACAGCAATTGCAGTTATCGATTTGCTACTATTCGCATTTTTTAACAAAAGACCCGAGACATCTTTGGAGTGGCTCTTGCTATCTGGTTTTATTTTCCTCCTTACTCAAGGACTCCTGTTATTTCGCTTGGTTGTCCGACTCAAACATCAATTCGCTGAGATTTATCCTCAAATCAATAAAAAGATTCGCTTCTACTATTTAGGGGTGCTCATCAGCGACTTTCTATTTTTTGTCCTTTTAGCCTTCGTTAGTTCTCATCGTTTTTCATCTCTTATGCCAATCATCACTGCTTGCCATTCTACTTTTTATTATATGACAGCTGACCACCTAAGAGAAAACTATCCAGATTTTTACGACAAACACATCTCTTTATGGGAGTGTCTATAAGGAAAAGGAGGTTTTAGCATGAAAAAAATCATCTTCATCAAAACCATTCAACTCCTTGTCATTGATGGAATCATGCTGGCATTCTTGACATTTAAAGAGGGACTTACTTGGGATTGGATTTTGATTTATAGCGGTTGGCTCATTTTCTTTCATCCTGTGCTATTGACCTATCTTTCCAACCAACTTTGTGACCACTTTAGTCACCTTTATTCCCAGATTAGACCGAGATTCTGGCGTTTTGCCTTACAAATCCTCCTATGGGATAGCCTGATCATTCTCTCCTTGCTGATTGTAAGGGGTATCCCACTTTTCCTTCAGGGAACTCTCCTCATCCTAGGACATCTCGTCCCTTCCTATCGCATCTGCCAAAGCCTGAAACAAGATTTCCCCAAGGCCTATCAAGAACCGATTTCATTTTGGAATATTTTATGATAGATAAGAAAAACCAAGCCAGCTGGGCTTGGTCTTTCTTATCTATTTTTAGTATCAAGGATAATGGTGACTGGTCCGTCATTGACCAGCTCAACCTGCATATCCGCTCCAAAGATCCCTGTCTGAACGGGTACTTCTTGCGCTAATTTTTGATTGAAAGCATCATAGAAGTCTGATGCCATATCAGGCTTGGCTGCGCCTGTAAAGGCTGGACGATTTCCTTTCTTAGTATCCGCAAAGAGGGTAAACTGAGAAATAGAGAGGATTTCTCCTTCAATATCTTTGACAGACAGGTTCATCTTGCCTTCTGCGTCTGAAAAAATCCGCATATTGACCAGTTTTCTCACAGCATAGTCCAAATCTTCCTCTTGGTCCTCTGGTCCAACACCAACCAGCAATAAGAGTCCCTGATTGATTTTCCCCTGAACCTGACCTTCGATACTCACTTGGGCTTTTTTAACCCGTTGGATAATGATTTTCATAATAGCCTTTCTAGTAAGAGCTAGGGCAATTAACCGTTAGTCCGTTTGACAGAGTAAACTTCTGGCACACTCTTAATCTTATCCACGACCGAAGTCAGCGTCGAGAGGTTGGCAATGCCAAAGGATACATGGATATTAGCAAACTTCATATCCTTGGTTGGTTGAGCGTTAACAGTTGAGATATTCTTGGTTGTGTTTGAAAGAACTTGCAGTACATCGTTCAACAGTCCTGTACGGTTGAGACCATAGATATCGATATGAGCCATATACTCCTTATTTGAGTTTGAATACTGGTCTTCCCACTCCACATCAAGGAGACGTTGCTCGTAGTTTTCTTGGGCACGCAGGTTCATACAGTCCACACGGTGAATAGCCACACCACGACCCTTGGTAATGTAGCCGACAATATCATCGCCAGGAACAGGATTACAACACTTGGCAATCCGCACTAGGAGACCTGAGGCACCTTCAATGACCACTCCACCCTCATGCTTAACCTTGAGGGTTTCTTTGTTCTCAACCTTGATCTCGCCACCTTTGACAAGCTCTTCTGCTTCCGCCTTGGCCTTGGCACGTTCTTCTTCACGGCGTTCCTTTTCAGTCAGACGGTTAAAGACAGTAATAGCACCGATTTCTCCAAAACCAATGGCTGCAAAGAGGGATTCTTCTGTCTTGTAGCTGGTCTTTTGCAGAACTTGGTCCATATGACGCTTGTCCATGAATTTATTGGCCATATAGCCATTTTCTTGGAACTGAGCCATCAGCATTTCACGACCCTTGTTGACAGACAATTCCTTATCTTGATTTTTAAAGAACTGACGGATCTTGTTGCGGGCCTTGCTGGTCTTGACCATATTGAGCCAGTCACGGCTAGGTCCAAAGGAGTTCGGGTTGGTGACAATTTCAACCTGATCCCCTGTCTTGAGCTTAGTTGTCAGAGGAACCATACGGCCATTGACCTTGGCACCCGTCGCTTTTTCACCGACTTTTGTATGGATTTCGTAGGCAAAGTCAATCGGTCCTGAATCTTTTGGAAGGGAACGGACAGCTCCATCTGGGGTAAAGACATAAATCTCCTCAGCCAGATAGTTTTCCTTAACTGAATCGACAAATTCCTTGGCATCATCAGCCTGGTCTTGGAGCTCCATCATCTCCTTGATCCAGTTCATCCCAATAGCTGATTCCTTGCTGTTAACCTGCCCCTTGATGCCCTTCTTATAAGCCCAGTGAGCCGCAACCCCGTACTCAGCCACCTCGTGCATTTCCTTGGTCCGAATCTGGAATTCAATCGGCCCTTTTGGCCCATAGACAGTCGTATGGATAGACTGATAACCATTGGCCTTGCGGTTAGCGATATAGTCTTTGAAACGACCTGGCATTGGTTTCCAAAGTTCATGCACATAACCAAGCATGGCATAAACATCACTTTGGGTATCTAAAATACAACGAATAGCAATCAGGTCATAGATTTCCTCAAAACGTTTTCTCTTATCCTGCATTTTGCGGAAAATCGAGTAAATATGCTTGGGACGACCATAAATCTTCCCTTTTAAGTGACGATCTGTCGTATATTCCTCTAATTTTGTGACTACCTCATCCACCAAGGCTTCACGCTCTCTGCGCTTTTCCTTCATCATATGGGTAATCTTGTAAAACTCCGTTGGGTTGAGATAACGGAAAGACAGGTCTTCCAATTCCCATTTAACGCTAGAAATCCCCAAACGGTGAGCAAGTGGTGCATAGATTTCCATGGTTTCTTTGGAAATGCGCTCCTGCTTGTCTTTTCGAAGGTGTTTCAGGGTCCGCATATTGTGCAAGCGGTCAGACAGTTTGACCAAGATAACACGGATGTCCTCAGACATGGCCATGAGCATCTTGCGATGATTTTCAGCCAACTGCTCTTCGTGAGACTTGTACTTGACCTTACCGAGCTTGGTAACTCCATCGACAATCACGCGCACATCAGGACCAAACTCTCTTTCCAAATCGTCCAAGGTCGCATCAGTATCTTCCACCACATCATGCAAGAAACCACAAGCTACTGTTACAGCATCCAACTTGAGTTTGGCTAAAATACCTGCCACTTGGATAGGGTGAATGATATAAGGCTCGCCTGATTTGCGATACTGGCCACTGTGGCATTCAACGGCGTAAACCAAGGCCTTATGGACAAAAGCCACATCTTCTTCCCGATAAATATTTCTGTGTTAAAGCGACAACTTCATCGCCTGTTAAATTCACTTCTTTTGGCATCTCTACTCTCCAATTCTTCCTACCATTTTATCACTTTTTTAAGAATATGAAAACTAGAAAAAGAGGATTCTGAAGCTATTCAATTTGTTGGGATGGATGATAGAATAAGATTCAAACTTAAAAAATAAAATTATCTGATTTTCATCTAACTTTTTTGAAATATAGTCTACGCTAAAAGTTAGTGAAATAAAAATCTTTTCTTCTGTTTAAATAAGAAAAGGTTTGATATTTTGGTAATTTTCTAACATTTTTAGTGTATAATGGTAATATAAACAGTTTTTTTACGATGATTACTGAATTTTCATTTTTCTAGAAAGGCAAACAACATGAAATCACACAAAAGACTGACACTTTTAGCCTTGGCTTTTCTTGGACTAACAAACCAAGTCGTTTTGGCTGATGATACTAGTCATTCCGCTACTAACCCTATGACTAGTTCAACTAGTAGCTCAACAAATACTTCCACTAGTCATTCTACTAACAGTTCTACAAATACTTCTGCTAGTAGTTCTCAAGCTAGTACAGAAACTTCGTCGAGCACAGCTAGTTCAAGTGAGCAAGAAAGCAAACCTTCTCTTTCCACAGAAACCAAACCCAATCAACCTATACAAACTGGCTGGGTAAAAGAGGGGAACAAGTGGACTTTTTATAGTCAAACTGGGGTCAAATTTACAGATACCCTCTATGAAGGTTATTTCTTTGATAGTCATGGCTACTTGCTTGAAAACAGCTGGTACCAAATGGGAAACAATTGGTACTATATCAATGGTTCAGGTAAATATTTATCCAACCAATGGAGCCAAATCAATGGCAAGTGGTATGCTTTTGATGGCTATGGTAGAATGTTGGCCAATGTCTGGAAAGGCGATTACTACCTCAAATCCAGTGGTGCTATGGCAGATAGGGAATGGGTCTACGACCAAAGCTACTCTAGTTGGTTTTACCTAAAATCTGGCGGACGCTATGCCCAAAAACAATGGATTGGTTCCTACTACCTTAAATCTGGTGGCTACATGGCCCATAAGGAATGGATCTACGACCAAGACTATCAAGCTTGGTACTATCTTAAGGACGATGGTGTGTATGTCACAGGAACCTATGCAGTTGATGGTAAAAACCAGCTCTTCCAAGGGAATGGAAAATGGGTTCGTGAATTAGCACAAGGTTTTCAAAAAGGACATTACTCTAAAACTATCTTTCTTGATCCAGGTCACGGTGGTAAGGATCGCGGGGCTTATTACTATGGCATAGCTGAAAAAGAATTGAACCTACAAGTTTATCGTAAGCTACGTAAACGACTAGAAGGACTCGGCTATACCGTTCTCACCTCTCGAGATAGTGATATAGACGTTAATTTTATTACCGAGCGTTCTCGTATGGTCAACAAGACCAATGCTGACTTTTTCATCAGCCTTCATTTCAATGCAAAAGGGAATAATACAACCGTTAATCTTGGCATCCAGACCTATTCTTACAAGGATGAACCTGGTTTCCCTAGCAAGATTAACAAGGATTGGCACAACAATCCTGAACGGATGAGTGAAAGTAATCGTCTCGCAGCTGATATCCATTCTTCACTGCTAGCTGAAACTGGAGCTAGGGATGCTGGGCTCTTGCAAGCAACCTTTGCTGTTCTCCGTGAAACAGCTAAACCAGCTGTTTTGCTGGAGATGGGATATATGGATAATCCAGAAGAAAACCAAAAAATCCGCAGCAGTGACTACCAAGATAAACTAGTTGAAGGGATTATCAAGGGAATCCAAAAATATTATGCTGGTAATTAAAACAGTTTAAGCCTCGAACTAACTCGAGGCTTATTTTTTATCCAAACCATCTTCTTCTTTCTAGAACTATTTCGCTTTTCAGCTTATTCTTCCTAACTGTGCTATACTTATCTTAGTACATTCTTTGAGATTGGAGCTAATATGAAAATCCATAAAACCGTGAATCCTGTTGCCTATGAAAACACCTATTACCTAGAAGGCGAAAAGCACCTCATCGTTGTCGATCCTGGTAGCGATTGGGACGCTATTCGTCAGACAATAGAGAACATCAACAAACCGATCTGCGCTATTCTCCTTACCCACGCCCATTATGACCATATCATGAGTCTGGACTTAGTTCGCGAAACTTTTGGCAATCCTCCTGTCTATATCGCAGAGAGCGAAGCTAGCTGGCTCTATACTCCTATCGATAACCTCTCTGGTCTCCCTCGTCATGATGATATGACAGATGTGATCGCAGAACCTGCTGAACACACCTTTGTCTTTCATAAGGAATATCAACTGGAGGAATTTCGTTTCACTGTCTTGCCAACACCAGGGCACTCTATCGGCGGTGTTTCTATCGTCTTTCCTGGTGCTCACCTAGTTTTGACAGGAGATGCCCTATTCCGTGAAACTATTGGACGAACCGACCTTCCAACTGGTAGTACGGAGCAACTCCTCCATAGTATCCAGACCCAACTCTTCACCCTACCAAACTATGATGTCTATCCAGGGCATGGTCCAGCTACGACCATCGCCCATGAAAAGACCTTTAATCCTTTTTTCTAGTAAAATGATGACAATGTCTATCGCATTTTAAGTACACTATCCAGCAAGTCTTTCCACTATAAAAGGCATCCAGTCAAGGTTTTCACACCTGATTGGATGCCTTTTTTCTGATGACTAGATTTTTTGCATTACCAAATAATCACACGGTCTTCTGGTGAACGCCACATTCCGTCCCCTTCTTTGACATCATAGGTTGTAAAGAAGTCATCAAAGTTTGGCACTTGGACATTGACACGAAGTTTAGCTGGCGCGTGTACGTCGACGCTAGCCATGAGTTTCATCAACTCTGGACGCCCTTTCATACGCCAGATACGAGCAAAGTTATGGAAGAACTCTTCAGCTGAGAAGTCTGGCTCTCTCTTAGCAGCTTCTAGCGCTGCAGCAATTCCTCCAAGGTCCGCAACGTTTTCGGATACAGTTAATTTCCCATTGATTTTTGCACCGTAAGATTCTTGACCATCAAACTGGTCGATAACCTTCTGTGTTTTTTCTTTAAAGGCTGCATAGTCGCTTTCTGTCCACCAGTCCTTGAGGCTACCATTTTCATCAAAGGAAGCACCATTAGTATCAAAGGCGTGAGAAATTTCATGGGCAATAACCGCACCAATACCACCATAGTTGGCAGAAGATGACTGATGCAAGTCATAGAATGGTGCCTGTAAGATAGCAGCTGGGAAGACAATCAAGTTCTTTTGTGGATTGTAGTAGGCATTGACCATATGAGCAGGCATTCCCCACTCCTTGTAGTCAACCGGCTGATTCCACTTGCTCCAGCTGTGCTTAATTTCTACACGCGCAAATGCTAGAGCATTCTCAAAGAGGCTAGCAGATTCGTCTACTACCTTGTCCTTATAGCGAGCTGGCAGTTCTTTTGGGTAACCAATATAAGGTTTGATAACGTTGAGTTTGACGATAGCTTTTTCTCGTGTTTCAGGTGTCAGCCAGTCATTCTTAGCCAAACGTTCCTTATAAACGTCAATCATGGTCGCCACTTTTTTCTCTACGTCCGCCTTGGCTTCTGGAGAGAATTTTTCGTGGGCATACCAAAGACCAAGGGCTTGTTTGAATGGTCCTTGAGCTAAGTGGTAAGCTGCCTTGCGTTTGTCTTGAGCCTCTGGAACTCCTGAAAGAGCTCGTCCGTAGGCACCTGACAAGATACGAATCTCATCTGTCAAATAGCTCGTTGAAAGATTGACTACACCTAAGATCAAGCCTGCCTTGAGCAAAGGCCAAGCTTCTTCACTATAGAATTGCTCTGCTGCTTGCCAGAAACGTTCCTCGTCTACGATAACCTTGTCTGGTGCTTGTCCAAGAACATCTTGGAAGAAGTCATCCAAAGGTAGGGCAGGCGCAAATTTCTTGAAATCTTCGTAATCATATGGATGGTAAAGTTTAGCATACTCTGAACTTTCTTCATTAGAGAGCACTACTACCGCGATTCGACGGTCCAATTCTAGTCTTTTCTCAAGCAAGTCTTCAATTTCTTCATCAGAGAAATCATAAGCCTTGAGGAGATTTGCGCTAGTTTCTTTCCAAAGAGTCAAGAGTTCCTCTCGCTGAGGATGGTCTTCAGAATAGTAGGTCGTATCTGGCAGGATTGTGCTTGGAGCACTGGCCCATAAAACGTTGATTCTGGCATCCATAAAGTCTGGTGATACTCCAAATGGAAGGAAGTTTGGTTTACCAGCTAATTCAAATGCTGCTAGTTTACTTGCGAAATCCGCAAAACTTTCTAAATTCTGGTATTCCTTCAATAAAGGAAGGACTGGTTCAATTCCATCTGCTTCTCGCTTATCGAAATCTCTGACCATACTATGGTACTTGACAAAATTTGCCAAGATAGCATCCTCAGGCACCTCTTCTCCTGCCAACCACTTGTCTGTTGTCGCCAGCATCAGGTCTTCAATTTCCTGGTCTAAATCAACAAAACCTCCAGTTTAAGACTTATCTGCTGGGATTTCAGCTGTTTTCTGCCATTCCCCATTGATTGCATCATAAAAATCGTCTTGATAACGTGTCATCTTGTTCTCGCTTTCATTTGTACTTGCTTTTAGCTTAACAAAAATTACTTGGGAATGCAATTAAAAATGAACTGATATTTTCTATTGTTTTTCAGTTATTATTTTAATTTTTTCAAAAATTAACTTGACTTAATTTTTTTTTTAATGTATATTAAGAGGCAGGAGGAATACAACTGTATGATACGTATCGAAAACCTCAGTGTCTCCTACAAAGAAACGTTGGCACTTAAGGATATTTCACTAGTGCTCCAAGGACCAACAATTACCGGTATCATTGGTCCAAACGGTGCTGGGAAATCAACATTATTAAAAGGGATGCTGGGAATTATCCCACATCAAGGTCAGGCATTTCTCGATGACAAGGAAGTTAAAAAATCCTTACATCGAATCGCTTATGTCGAACAAAAAATCAATATCGACTACAACTTTCCCATCAAGGTTAAGGAATGTGTCTCGCTAGGACTCTTTCCCTCTATCCCTCTCTTTCGCAGTTTA